>VBHQ01000212.1 GCA_005880395.1 Chloroflexota bacterium | reverse complement strand
AGTTCTGCGGTGGGATCGGCGGCTGCCGGCTGGCCGAGGCTGATCCGGACTTCGAGCGTGTCGCGGCTGGCTTCGCTCTGCACCTGGGTGGTGATCCGGGCGGCCGGCTGGCCGAAGCGAACCATCTCGGCCGCTTGTTGGGTCCGCGGTGATTTGGTCAGCGCCGTCAGCGCCACCGCCTCGAGCAGGTTGGTTTTGCCCTGGGCATTCCCGCCGAAGAAGATGGTGGCGGATCGCTCGAGCGCCAGCTCCAATTCGGCGTAGTTGCGAAAGTCGAAGAGTGAGACGTTGGCCAGGAACACGCGGCGGCGATATCGCTACATGGCCACGCGGACGGGCATGATGATGTAGAGGTAGTTGTCCTTGCCGACCGGTTTGACGAGGCCGGGGTTGAGCGGCCCGGTGAACCCGAGCTGGACCTCCTCGCTCCCGATGATGGCGAGCACGTCGAGCAGGTACTTCGAGTTGAACGCCACCTGCAGGTCCTGACCCTCGATCGTGGCCTCGACCGTCGAAACGTTCTGACCGACCTCGCTGGTGTTGGCGGTGACCGTGAGCTGGCCGGCTTCCGCCTTGAACTTGATGACGTTCGCGGCGTCCTTCGAAAACAGCGAAACCATCTTGGTGGTGAAGAGCAGGTCCTGGGTCTTGGCGACGATCGTCGTGGTGCTGTCTTTGGGAATAACCTGCTGATAGTTGGGATAGGTGCCCTCGATCAGCCGGCTCATCAATTCGACATCCCGAGCCTTGAAGAAGACCTGGTTTTTCTGGGCGCCGACGATGACCTCGATCGCCGCGTCGCCGCCCTTGAGAATACGGCTGAGCTCGCTGAGGGCTCGCGCCGGGATCACGACGTAGACGCCGGTCAGGACCGGTCGGCCCTCGTCACTGGAGGCGGCGATCACGGTCTGTTCGATCGCTTCTTTGAGATCGTTCGGATCGAGGTTGACTTTGCGGCCCTCGACGCCGCTGGGTACCGGAGGGAAGTCGGCGGGGTCGATGCCGCGGATGGTCGCATTGAAGCGCTGGCTCTTCACGGCCAGGGACTGCGTCTTTTTGTCGAGGGTCATGTCGATCGACTCATCGGGCAAGCCACTGACGAAGTCCGTCAGCAGCCGGGCCGGAACGGTGATGCCGCCTTCCTCCTGCACCTCGGCGGGAACGATCTGCCGGATACCGATCTCGAGGTTTGTCGCCGTCAGGTTGAGCCCGCTTTTGTCGGTTTGCAGGAGGACGTTGTTGAGGATGGGAAGCGTGGTCCGTGACGAAACCGCCCGGGAAACCACCTGCAATCCCTGACCCAGGTTGCCGGCGGTAATACTGACCTTCATGGTGCTCCTTGTCTACACGACTCGCTTAATAAAGAAGGCCTTTAGAGAGAAGAGACGAAGTCGTAGGACAGTGCATAAAGCGGAAAAATCGCTCCCTTAGCTTCGAATCCGGGCCAATTATAAGCTTCAAAACCTGTGTGGATCTGGTCGCGCTTTCCCCAGCCAGCGGCGATTCGAGCCCTTTCCACGTCCCTACCAGCCGTTCTTCCACAGCTCAATGCGAATAAAGGATTTCGCGGAGTTTCCGCAGGTCCGCCTGCAGCCGTTGGTCCTCGCGGGCCTCGGTCGAAATCTTCTCGTAGGAATGAAGGACGGTCGTATGATCTCTCCCCCCAAACGCCTGGCCGATCGCCGGCAGCGAGGAGGCCGTTTCCTCGCGGATCAAGAACATCGCGACCTGCCGCGGGAACACGATATGTTTGTCGCGCCGTTTGCCCTTCATCTCCTCGAGGCTGATGTGATAAAAGTTGGCAACCGCGCGGGCGATGGTGTCGATGGAGAGCGTGCGCGTTTCGGTTGACGGGATCACATCCTGCAGGAGGGTGGCGGCCATGTCGACATTCACCGGGCTGCGGTTCAGGGACGCGTGGGCGATCACGCGGATCAGCGCCCCCTCCAACTCGCGGATGTTCCTCTGAATTTTGTGGGCAATGAACGAGATGACGTCCTCCGGAACGAGGCGGGCATATGGCCCAACTTTCGATTTCAAGATCGCGACCCTGGTCTCGAAGTCGGCCGGCTGAATGTCGGCGATCAACCCCCAAGAGAACCGCGAACGGAGCCGATCCTCGAGTGTGGGGATCTCTTTTGGCGGTCGGTCCGATGAAATCACAATCTGCCGATTGAGTTCGTGCAGCGAGTTAAAGGTATGGAAGAACTCTTCCTGGGTGCGGTCCTTGCCGGCCAGGAACTGGATGTCATCGACCAACAAGACGTCGACCGTGCGATAGCGGGTCCGGAAATCGTTCATCCGGCCCTCCTGGATCGAGGTAATCATTTCGTTCATGAATTTCTCGCTCGTGACATAAGCGACCTTGCGGCGATGATGCTTCTCCAGCACCGCATGACCGATGGCGTGCATCAGGTGGGTCTTGCCTAACCCGACCCCGCCGTACAAAAACAGCGGGTTATACGCCTTCGCCGGGGTCTCCGCCACGGCCCGGCAGGCGGCGTGCGCAAACCGCGAGTTGTTGCCGACCACGAAATGCTGAAACTGGAATTTCGGATTGAGCTGAGAGGCCTCATCCAGGACGGGATCCTCGGACTCGGTTACCGGCTCCTCAGCATCGGCCACCGCGACGGCCGCCCGCCGGGAAGCCGGCTCCACCTGAGTGGCAACCACCTCAAAGCTGACGCTGACATCGCCCGAGACGATTGCCGACAACGTCTCCTTGATCATCGCCGAGTAACGGTCTTCCAACCAGTCTTTGGCGAGCTTGGTCGGAACGCCGATCTTGAACGAATTCTTCTCTCGACCGACCAGCGAGGCATTCTTCAGCCAGGTTTCGTAGCTCGGCTTGCTGAGCTGAAACCGGAGTTCCTCCTGCGCCGCCTGCCAGATCTGCTCGGACTCCATGGACTCCCTCCAGGTCAAAACGACATCGCTATTGGAGAGCCGAGCCGATCTGCGCGCGTCGCGCCGACGGAAACGAGGCCTGGACGGCGGTCAGCTGGAACTCAGCTTATGCACAGCCTTCCCACAACGGTGGAGAAGTCGATCGAGGTCTCCCCAGCCTCATGTGCATAAGTTGTTAGTGGATTAAGCCGTAGCTCTCCAGGGCAGCGGAATCATAGCAAAAGGATTTTGGGCATGCAATCAGAATTTCCGTACGGTGCGGCATGGTATCGTGGAGCCGCCCCGGGGAGGCCAAAATCGAGATGAAA
>VBHQ01000211.1 GCA_005880395.1 Chloroflexota bacterium | reverse complement strand
CCGCAGCTGGTTGCCTTTCGACTTCAAAGCCTCGCTGCTCAAAGGCCGCGCCAACTACCTGAGCCGGCGTCGTTGGACCCGCTATCTGAACGCGCCGAGCCGGCGGGCCGACGGCAGCTGGTTCGATGAAGAACTCAAGTTCAAGCTGCGCATGCTCGTCTGGCTCGCGCAAACCGTCTATGGCGACCGCTCCGAGATCAAGCTCAACGGCATTGATGAGGTCTTCTGGTTGCGGGCGGCCTCGACGCCGGATGACTGTCTCGCCGGGCACTGTGAGAACTTCAAGACCCAGCGTTGCTTCTACTGGAACAGCCGGCGCGACGCACAGGATGCCGACTTGATCGTGACCAACCACGCGTTGCTGCTTGCGGATGCGTTGGCTGGCGGGACGGTCCTACCGGCGCACGAGCACGTGATCGTCGACGAGGCACATCAACTCGAAGAGACCGCGGTCGAGGCGCTCACGGCGCGCGTCGGTGAGGTCGAGCTCGTGGAGAGCCTCGACGGGACGATGACCTGGTTCCGCGCGGCCATCGGCCGTCCCGGCGATCTGTTGCGGCGGGCGGCAGCGGATTGCCGGGAGGCGGTCGGCGAGTTTTTCCAGGAGGCGCGGGCAGTGATCGCGGAAAGGCAACCGGAAGTTCCACTGCGCCCGTCGCGCGAGGAGCCGGTGATTCTCGACGCCACCAGCCGTTCGACGGCGGGGCTCGTTTCCCTCGGCGCGCTTGCCCGGCGCCTCGGTGATCGGAACATGGCGCTTCGACGGGCGCTCGACGATCATGGCGCCCAGCTTCCCCTCGAGAGCAACGCGTACGCCGAACGTGAATTCGACCTCTTCGTCTCGCAGTTACAGGCGCGCGTCGACCTGGTCGTCGAAGCCTTGTCGCAGCCGAAGACGAACCGGCTCTACTGGATGGGCAGCGAACGCCGGAGCGGCCGGCCGATGATCCAGGCGGCGCCGACCGCCGCCGGCCGTGAGCTGCAGAGTCGCGCCTTCACCGATAAGGAGACGGTGATCTTTACCTCCGCGACGCTTGCCGTCGCCGACTCCTTCTCGTACTTCAAACGTGGGATCGGGCTCGAGGCCTTGAGCGCCCACGAAATGGTGCTGGCGTCGCCCTTTGACTACCTGTCCCAGGCCCTGATGTGTTTGCCGACCGACCTTCGCCAGCTTGACGATCCGGCGTTCGTCGACCAGGTCGCCACCGTGGTTGCCGAAATCGGCGAAGCCATCGAGGGTCGAACCCTTGTGCTCTTCACCTCGCACCAGCAGCTTCGCGAGGTCGCCGACCGGCTCCGGCCGCGCCTCTCCCGCAGCCGCGTGGGGGTGCTGGCACAGAACCTCGACGGCACACGACGTCAACTGCTCGGCCAGTTCCGGGACGACCCGCATCACGTCTTGTTGGGCAGCAGCAGCTTCTGGGAGGGGATCGACGTGCCCGGTGACGGCCTGTCCTGCGTCGTGATCGTTCGCCTCCCATTTCGCGTGCCGAGCGATCCGCTCCAGCTTGCCCGCAGCGCGATGCTCTCCGATCCATTCGGCGAGCTGGCGCTGCCGGAGGCCGTCCTCCGTCTGAAGCAGGGTTTCGGCCGGCTGATTCGGCGGCAGAGCGATCGGGGGGCCGTCGTGCTGATGGATCATCGCATCGCCAATCGCACCTACGGCGCTGCCTTCCTCGAGGCACTGCCACGCGCCGCCGTTCACGTTGCCGGATGCGATGCGATGGCCCCGGCAATCGCGCAGTGGGTGCGGTTGCCGCCGGCGCTCAGGCTCCGCCAGGCGGCTGAGGCGTGAGCCAGGATGGCCGCCTGACCGTTGCCCTGGCGCAGATGGACCCGGCACTGGGCGACCGCAACCGGAATCTCGAGCGGCATCGCGACTGGGTGCGGCAGGCGACCGAGGCGGGGGCCCAGCTTCTCGTCTTTCCCGAGCTCAGTCTGACCGGCTATTTCCTCAAGGACCTCGTCCCGGAAAGCGCGATCCGGCTCGAAGATCCCATCATTCGCGAGCTGGGTCAGCTCGCCCAGCGTCTGGATGTGGTGGTCGGCGCCGTCATCGAAGAGCCCGACCACCGGTACTTCAATGCCAGCCTCTACTTCAGCCATGGCCAACTCGCCCACCTCCACCGGAAGGTGTACCTACCCACCTACGGGATGTTCGACGAGCAGCGTTACTTTGCCGCCGGCGATCGGTTCCGCAGTTTCAAGACCGACTTTGGACGCGCCGGCATCCTCGTTTGTGAGGACATCTGGCACCTGTCGAGCGCCTACATCCTCAGCCTCGAAGGCGCGGATATGATCATCTGTCCGTCTGCCAGCCCCGGACGCGGCATCACCACCGATGAGCGGCTGGGCACGGCGGAGTCGTATGGCCTGGTCTGCCGAACGTACGCCCAGTTCCTGACGACCTTTTTTCTGTACTGCAACCGGGTCGGCTACGAGGACGGCGCAAACTTTTGGGGCGGATCGATGGCGATCGGCCCGAATGGCGACATCATCGCCCAGGAAGAGGATGCGGACGAGGCGCTGGTGCTTGCCAGCCTCGATCTCGGCGACGTCCGGCGTCAACGGCTGGCCAATCCTTTGCTCCGGGATGAGAAACTCGAGCTGACGATCAACGAGTTGCGCCGGGTCTGGCATGAGCGCTCGCGCAAGCCTTTCTGAACCCGTCTTTCCGCCGCTGGCGATCAATGCCTCACTTGTCAGGCGGATCCTCGTCGGCTTCATCCGCAACGAGGTCCGCAAGGTCGGCTTCGAGCGGCTGGTCCTCAATCTGAGCGGCGGTGTCGATTCGAGCCTGGTTGCCATTCTTGCGGCGGAGGCGCTGGGGGCGGACAACGTGATGGCCCTGGTCCTGCCCTATCGAACCAGTGATCCCAAGAGCCGGAGCGATGCGCTGCAAGTGGTCGCCCAGCTGGGCATCCATCACCTCGAAATCGAGATCACGCCCCAGATCGACGCCTACTTCGCGCGGTTTCCGGATGCGGACCAGGGCCGACGAGGTAACAAGATGGCCCGCGAGCGGATGACAATCGCCTACGACCAGTCCTGGGCCTGGCGGGGGCTCGTGATCGGGACCAGCAACAAGACCGAGCTGCTGCTTGGCTACGGCACGATCTACGGCGATATGGCCAGCGCCATCAACCCCATCGGCGATCTCTACAAGACGCAGGTCTGGCAGCTGGCCGACGCGGTTGGGGTACCAACCGCCATCGTGCAGAAAGCGCCTTCCGCGGACCTCTGGACCGGCCAGTCGGACGAGACCGAGCTCGGCTACCAGTACCGGATGATCGACCAGCTCCTCTATTACCTCGTGGACCAGCGCTATTCGATCGATGAGGCGGAGCGGCTCGGGTTTCAGCGCAGCTTTGTCGAGCAGATCGTGCGGCGGGTTCGGGACAACCAGTACAAGCGCCGGCTCCCGGTGATCGCGAAGCTCTCCTCGCGGACGATCGATCGCGACTTCCGCTATCCGCGCGATTGGGGCCACTGAGTCCGCCCGGCCATGGGCACGCTGTACCTGGTGGCCACACCGATCGG
>VBHQ01000116.1:2308-14018 GCA_005880395.1 Chloroflexota bacterium | reverse complement strand
AACCCTATTAGTATCCGGAACCCCGATCAAGCAAGACATCACGCTGAATGGCGCCCAAGGGGCGCAGACGAGCGGGGACCAATTCGCGACGCAAGCGGTCCACGCCAGCCAGCAGCAAAGCCTCCCGGGAACCGCGACCAATCAGAAGCAGATCGCCGCAGTGGCCGCATCCGGCAGCGTGACCTTTTCGCTGAGCTGCTTTCTCTGCATGGAACCGCTACCCAAGGGTTTGGTTGTCGAGACCGGTGATGGAAGCCAGAAGTTCGCGACTCAAAAGGCCGTGACCCTGGTCGGACCGAGCAGTTCGGCGAGCGTGCCCATCGTTGCCCAAACTGCGGGTACGGCCGCGAACGTCGGCGCCAATCAGATCACCAAGATTGAGGGCAATGGCGACGACAACCTGGGCGTCACCAATCCGAATGCGACAACGGGCGGCGTTGATCCCCGGACTGCGACGACCGTTCAGCAATCGGACATCGACAGCGTTCGCGATACCTACGCCAAGGACGCGATTCCGCAGGTGCAGGACCAGCTGAACAGCAAAGCCCAGGGAAAGAAGCTGGTGCTGGTTGGGACCGGCGTCCAGGCCACCGCCACTGCCGATCACAAGGTGGGCGACGAGGTCACTGGAATGACGGTCACGATCACGGTTTCGGGCGATGGCGTTGTCTTCGACGAAAAAGCCGTGCAGGGGCTGCTCAAGGCCGCGCTCGCGCACAAGCTGCCGCCAGGGAACCAACTCACTAGCGAAAACACGAAATTGACATACGAAGTGGCGAGCTCGACCAAAGACGGCCATGTCACGCTGAACGGCCACGCCTCCGGGTTCTACACGCCGGTCTTCTTGCAGTCGGCGATTCGCTCTCACCTCAAGGGGATGAGCCCGAGCAGCGCCCACGCCTTCCTGCAGTCACTGCCGAACGTGGTCGATGCCCGCATTATCCAGTCACCGTACGGCCTGCCCTGGTTACCGCTCTTCTCATCGCGCATCTCACTCAAGATCCAGGAGGTCGCCAGCCCCTCCAGCTCGTGAGAGTGCTCGCGATCGATCCGGGCACTGTTAGGCTTGGCCTGGCGCTCAGTGACCCGTCGGGAACGATCGCCCAGCCGCTCAGTGTGCTGACCCGCCGCACGAACAGCGAGGACCTGAAGCAGCTGGCTGACGTGGTCACGCAGTACCAGGTGGAGATGATCGTCGTCGGGCTACCGCGGACGATGGGCGGCCGGCTGGAGGCGGCAGCCAGGGATGCACAGGAGTTTGGCAAGCAGGTTGGCCAGACGACGGGGAGGCCTGTAGCATACTGGGACGAACGCCTGACAACGGTGGCCGCCGAACGCTACCTGATCGAGCAGGGCAAGCGGCGCAGCAAGCGGCGCCAAGAGGTCGACCGCATGGCTGCCACGTTATTGTTGCAGGGGTACCTCGATTACCAGCGGGGGAGAGGGCCAGGAGGCTGAATGCCAGAGATTCCCGATGCCAACGGTGAGATTCAAACGATCGAGCTGGTCAACGAAAAGACCGGCGAAGAAGAAAGCTACGTCGTCCACGATGTGGTGGAAATCGAAGGCGAGACGTATTACGTCCTGCAAGCGGAAGCCGATGAAGAGCAAGTCCTGATTTTGCGCCGCGAAGGCGAATCGCTGGTGACCCTCGACAATGAGGAACACGACCGCGTCGTGGAGCAGCTCGAAGCCTTCGAGGAAGAGGATGAGCTCGGCGAAGACGGTGGAGCGGAGGGCTAGCTGACTCCGGCACCGCGAATGGCTGAAGCGGCGCCGCGCAAGCGGAGCCGCGCCCTGGGATGCGTGCAGTGGGCTCTCATCATCATCTTTCTGCTGCCGGCGGCGCTTGGGATTCCAGGATTCTTCGCGTACTCCTGGGTCGACCACCAGCTGCACCAGCCGGCCAACCCGTCGAGCGCCAAGGTTCGGTTCGTGGTCCAGCCCGGCTCCAGTTTTCACGAGGTTGCCGACACCCTGCACCGCGCCGGCTTGGTCGATTCGGTCACCGTCTTCGATCTGTATGCGCGCTACAAGCATCTGGACCGCAACGTGCAGGCGGGCGCCTACGAGCTGAGCCGGAACCTCACCATGGTCCAGATCCTCCAGGCGCTGCAGACCGCCGTTCCCGAGGAGATCTATATCGCCATCCCCGAGGGGTACACCATCAAGAAGACGGCGGCGCTGCTCGACCAGGGGGGAATCATCAAAGGCAGCGATTACCTCGCCCAGGCGGTCACGGGGCAGTACAACTACGACTTCCTCAAAGATCTCGCCGCCGGGACCTCGCTGGAAGGCTTTCTCTTTCCTGATACCTATCTCGTGCCCCGGACCGGAACCGCCAAGCAGCTAATCACCCTCCAGTTGAACGCGTTCCAGGCCCGGTGGACCGCGAGCCGGAAAGCGCTCGCTGAGCAGCGCCGGCTCAGCCCCCTCCAGGTGCTGACGATCGCCTCGATGATCGAGCGCGAGGCCCGCTTCGACGCCGATCGGCCGCTCGTGGCGAGCGTCATCTACAACCGCCTGCAGGCCGGCTGGCCGCTGCAGATCGATGCCACCGTGCTCTACGCCAAGGGCGTCTGGCAGTCTTCCGTCACGACCGATGACCGCAAGATCAACTCGCCGTACAACACCTATTTACATACCGGACTTCCACCTGGACCGATTGCGAACCCTGGCATCAAGGCGATCGATGCCACGCTCCAGCCCGCGCAAACGGGCTACTTCTTCTACCTCTCCGATCCGCAGGGCCACAATCACTACGCCAGGACCAACGAAGAATTCGCCCAGCTCCTCAAGCAGTACGGCCTCCAGTAAGCTTCAGGCTCGCACCCAGCGTTCGACCTTGCTGTTGCTTGGCGACGACCCGGCCATGGAGCTGGCAGCCGGCCTCTACCAGGCGGCTTTCGACGCCATGGGCGCCGACGCCGCCTGTGAAGCCTGGAGGGTTGGCGCCAACCAGCTCGCCGATGCCGTGGGACGGCTGCGCTCGAGCCGACAGGTGCTGGGGGCGGCGGTCAGCATGCCCGATACCGTTTTCGTCGCCCGGCTGCTTGACGGCCTGGGCCCCGAAGCACAGACCATTGGGGCGGTGAACACCGTGAGTCATAAAGCCGGAGCGCTGATCGGATGGAACACCGATCGAGCCGCATTCGGTCAGGCCATCGAGGAGGCGGGCTACTCGCCGAAAGGGCGGTCGGTACTGGTGCTTGGGGCGGGCGGGGCGGCCCGAGCCTGTGTCGATGTCCTGCGGCCGAGCGCGGCCCGGATCTGGGTGACCAGCCCCGACCTGGACCAGGCGCGGGCCTTGTGTCGTGAGCTGCCGGTCCCGGCGGGAGGCCCGACCCCGCTCGGGTCGCTCGCCCTGCTGGTGAAGAAGGTCGATCTGATCGTCAACGCCACCCCGGTCGGCAGCGATGGCCACTCGGTGCTCTTTCCCGTCGAGTGGCTCACGCCGGCCCATTTCGTGTTTGACCTGATCTATCAGCCGGCGCTGACGCCGCTTATTCGGGGGGCCCGGGAACACGGCGCGCGGGCCATCAATGGGCTGAGCATGCTGCTCTTCCAGGCGCTGGCTGCCTTCGAAATCTGGATGGGACAACCGGCCCCCGAAGCCGCCATGCGCGCCTCGCTGGAGCGGGCGGTCCTCGACCGCCTCAGCTCGTGAGCTCGGCGCTGCTTGCCACCGCCTGGGGAGTCCTCGGTGCGCTGGTGGGCATCGGCTTGAACTACCTGTCGCGAGCGCTCGCCAAAATCGAGGAGATCGAATTCAAGCAGTCGCTCCCGGAGGCGCTGATCATGCCGGTGCTGAGCGCGGTCCTCTTCTTCGTGTTCGCCTGGGAGCTCGGTCTCCAACGCTTGCTTTTGATCGATTCCGTGTACGCCGCCATCCTGGTACAGGTGCTCGCCTTCGACCTGAAAACCCGCTACATCCTGGATCTGGTGATGTTTCCCAGCTGGGTCATCGCGTTTGCGCTCGCGTTTGCCACGCCGTGGACGCCCGCGCTCTCGTGGCCGGCGTCCGACTGGCGCACCGCGCTCCTCGCTGCCCTGATCGCGGGTGGCGTCTTCTTGTTGCTCTACTTCGGCGGCCAGCTCGTCTTCGGGGCCGAGGCCTTCGGCTTCGGCGATGTCAAACTCGCCGTCTTCATCGGCATGGCCACCGGGCTGTCCAACCTGCGGATGGTGCACGCGATTCTCTACGGCGTGTTCCTGGGCGGCGCGGTGGCGATAATTCTGCTCATCACCCGCATCCGCCAGCTGAAGGAAGCGGTTCCCTACGGGCCGTTCCTGGTACTCGGGACCCTGATCATCCTGCTGAGCCAGGCACCGTGAACGCCCGCGACCTGCTGCCGGGGGAGCGGGTTCTGGCCAGCTCGTCCCGGCATTGGATCGTGCTGTTTCGCCCGATTTCGGCCGCCGTACTGGCGATGCTGATCGGCTGGGTGATCCTGATCCTCGTCCCGGTGGCCGGAGAGTTGAAGCTGTTCCTGGCGCTGGGGATCGCGCTCGCGGGGCTTGGGATCGTCAACCTCTATTACTGGGGCTGGCGCGCCCACGAATATGTCTTGACCGACCAGCGGGTCATCCTCAATGAGGGGATCCTGTCCAAGTTTTCCCGCTCCATCGCGATTGATCGAATTCAGGATTTGACCACCTTCCAGGGGGTATGGGGTCGGGCCTGGGGATTTGGTGACATCGAGCTGGAATCGGCCGGGCGCGAGAGTGCGGAAGTCCTGAGCACCGTTCCGCGGCCCCAGCAGCTTCGCAACGCCATCTTCGCCCAGATGGAAGCCCGCCGCTCTCGCTGAGATGCGGTTCCGATTGGCGAACTCGCGGTAGAATCGCTTGCCGGAATGGTTAACCCCAGCGACTTCCGCAACGGCATGACCATCGAGTGGGAAGGCGGGCTCTGGGTCGTGCTCGAGTTCCAGCAGGGGCAGAATGCCCGCGGCGATACCTTTTTCCGGACGAAGCTTCGGAACGTCAAGAGCGGCGCCATCATCGACCAGAAGTTCAGAGACAAAGACCGGTTTACCCGCGCGCGGATCGAGAAGGTGCCCATGCAGTACCTTTACAGCGACGGTGATCGCCATTTCTTCATGGACCTGGCGAGCTACGATCAGCTGCCGCTCAATGACGACCAGCTGGGCGACACCATGAAGTACCTCAAAGAGAATTCCGCGATCGACGTCCTGATGTACGATGGCCAGCCGCTCGGTGTCGAGCTTCCGACCACCGTCGACCTCAAGGTGACCGACACCGCCCCTGGTTTTCGTGGAGACACGGCCGCCGGCGGCGGCAAGCCGGCAACCGTCGAAACAGGCTTGACGCTCAACGTCCCCTTCTTCGTGAACTCGGGCGATGTCGTTCGCGTCGATACGCGCACCGGCGCCTATGTGGAGCGGGTCTGATGAGTGATCGCCCGCTGGGGTCGGTCAAGGTCGCGAACGAAGTCATCGCCCACATCGCGTCGCTCACCGCGGGCCAGGTCCAGGGGGTGGTGGGAATGTACCCGGCGCGCTCGCGCGACGGGCACCGGCTCCTGCCGGCCGGCACCTCGTACAAGGGGGTCCGCGTTGACATGGGAACCGACACCTTGAACATCGAGCTCTTCCTCATCGTCGATCATTCGGCCCACGTGCCGACGGTGGCCGCCGAGGTGCAGCGGCAGGTCGCCGACGCTATCGACAAGATGCTCGGGCTGGAGGTTCGTCAGGTCAACGTGTTCGTCGGCGACGTGAGGTTTCCCGAGGACGCATAGCCCCTGATGGGACGGAGGCACCTGGCCCGCGAGCTGGCGCTCAAAGTGCTTTTCGAGGGCGAGACCGACGGTGCGGCCCCGGACCGCTCGCTCGAATATCACGCCAATGAGGCGCGCGCCGACGAGGAAGTGACCGACTTCGCTCGGACGCTGATCGGCGGCGTCCGAGAGCACCGTGACACGATCGATGCAAGACTTCGTGAGGCGTCGCAGAACTGGGACCTGGATCAGATGGCCAAGGTTGAGCGCACGCTGCTCCGGATTGCCACCTTTGAACTTTGCTATTTGCCCAGCGTCCCGATCAAGGCAGCGATCAACGAGTCGATCGAGCTGGCAAAGACGTTCGGCGGCCCAGACTCGGGCAAGTTCGTGAACGGCATCCTGGGACGAATCGCGTCGGACGCCGCCGACCGGCCCGAGGCCCACCAGGCGTGATGACCCGAGAGCAGCGAGAGCAGGAGCACGAGGAGACGACTCGAGAGCAGAAAATCGACCAGGACGTCGCGGGCATGAGCTATGAGGCCGCGCTGGGTGAATTGGAGCGCACGGTTCAGCAACTCGGGCGCGAGCAAGACGACCTGGCGCAGTCGGTGCGGGCATTCGAGCGTGGGCTCGCGCTCGCCCGCCGTTGCTCTCAAGTCCTGGATCAGGCCGAGCGACGCCTCAGCGATATGGCGCCTGCCGAGCGCCCGGTCAGCCCGTGACGCTGCTCCACAATCCGTACTTCGTCATTCCGCTGATTGCCTGGGCGATCGCCCAAGCCAGCAAGGTCATCATCGACTCGGTGCTGCTCCATCGAATCAGCGTCCGCCGGCTGGCAACCGCGGGCGGTATGCCAAGCTCGCACAGTGCGCTGGTCGTTTCTCTGACCACGATCATCGGTCGCCTCGAGGGCGTTGGATCGCCGCTGTTCGCGCTCTCGCTGATCTTCAGTACCGTCGTCATGTATGACGCAACCGGCGTCCGGCGGGCCGCCGGCCAGCAGGCCATGATCATCAACAGCCTTCTCGACGATGTCTTCATCGCGCATCGCGGCATTCATCAAGAGCGGCTGCGTGAGCTGCTTGGCCACACCCCCATCGAAGTGATCGCCGGTGCGGCGCTCGGCATCGTTATCGGGCTCGGCCTGTGGCGATGATCGTGGCCGAACGGCGGCGGGTTGACCAGCTGCTCGTCGACCGGGGGATGGTCGCGTCTCGTGAGCGTGCCCAGGCGATGGTGCGTGCCGGCCTGGTGCGAATTGCGGGGGCGACGACGATTCGCCCCGACCAGTTGATCGATGCCGATCTACCGATCGAGATCGCTGGAAGCACGGCCTACGTGAGCCGCGGCGGGGAAAAGCTCAGCGCAGCGCTCGACGCCTTCAGTATCGACGTCGCAAATCGTGTCGGCCTTGACGTCGGCGCCTCGACCGGGGGCTTCACCGATGTCTTGCTCCGACGTGCGGCGGCTCGGGTGATCGCCGTCGATGTCGGGTATGGGCAGCTCGCCTGGTCGCTTCGCCAGGATCCTCGAGTCATCGTGATGGAGCGCACCAACATCCGTCATCTGGAGCAGCTGCCCGAACCGGCCGATCTTGCCGTCATCGACGTGTCATTCATCTCCCTGCGGCTCGTGCTACCTCGGGTTCGCGAGCTGCTCCGCCCGCCGGCGGACGTGGTCGCCCTAGTCAAACCTCAGTTCGAGGTGGGGAAGGGGCTCGTCGGTAAGGGCGGTGTGGTGCGTGACCCGGTCCAGCACGAGCGCGTGCTCAGCGAGCTCATCCGTTTTGCTCGGGAGATCGGCTACGAGGTCGCCGGCCAGATTGCGTCGCCGCTTCTCGGCGCCAAAGGCAATCGGGAGTTTCTGATCCATCTGCGGGCCCATGCCTGAGTCTGTCGATTCGCCGGCCTCAAGCCGTCGTGGACGGGTCGGTATCGTGTGCCATCCGCGGATCAACTTGAGCGGCCCACCGATTGTCAATGCCGTCCAGTTGCTCGAGCGAGGCGGGTTTCGAGTCTGGACGTATTGCGCGACGTCAGAGGAGCGGCCGGGCGCCTTGACGGAGGATCTGGACGGCACCCGGCTCATCGTCAGCTTCGGCGGGGATGGAACCATGCTCTGGACCGCCCAGCAGGCGGGCCCGGCGGGCATTCCGGTGCTGGGCGTCAACGCCGGGCGGCTTGGCTTTCTCACCCAGGTGCAACTGGGCGAGGAGGGGGCCGCGTTGCAACGCTGGGCGGAAGGGAAGTTCACCCTGCAACGTCGCAGCCTGCTCGAAGTCCGTATTGGCGATCGGATCTTTCATGCGCTCAACGACGCCATGGTGGATAAGGGTGCCGAAATCAACTTCATCAGGCTCGAGGTCAGCATCGACGGCCTGGCGGTCGGCCGCTTCGATGCGGACGGCGCCATCGTCTCGACCGCGACCGGATCGACGGCCTATGGCCTATCGCTCGGCGGGCCCATCCTCCACCCTGAGGTGGAGGCGCTCGTCTTCATGCCTTTGAATCCGCACAGCCTCTTCAATCGTCCGGTCGTCATTCCCGAGCGTTCCCGAATCGCGATCCGTATTCCGAATGCCCCCAGCGTCCTGATTTGCGACGGTCAGTTGAGTGTTGGCTTGCCGCCGGGCGCGGACGTCGAGATCGCATCCGGACCAACCGTGCAATTGGTGCAGTTCGATCGTGAGCGGAATTTCTTCCACCTGCTTCGCCAGAAACTTCGGTGGGGATTGCCGCTCATCGATGGCGACGAGCCGTGACCGGCGCGCTTCATCGAGTCGGCCAGTTCTGGCGTCACGCTTCGGCTCGGGTCGAAGTTGCCGAACGGGCGAGGGTGCTCTCGGTCCTGGGCCCAACGTTGGCGCCGCTCTTCTTCGAGCTTCGCCTCAATGACCAGAGGCACGGTCTGGATGTGCTGCACACGCTCGAGCGCCTGGACCCGCACCCGAGCCGGCTGCTCGAGCAGGCCGCCCTGCTGCATGATGCCGGCAAAGGTGGGGCCCGCTTTTCGGTGATCGATCGGAGTCTGACCGTCTTGCTGCGGGCGCTATCACCCCGGCTGCTGGCCGCCGTCCTCCGCCTGCGTCCCGGTTTTGCCCGGCGCTTCCAGATCTATGACAGCCACGCCGCGGTCGGCGCTGAGCGACTTCGCGCCGCAGGGGCTTACGAGCTCGCTGCCGTCGTCGCCGAGCATCATGCGAGTGAACCCACACTGGCGGCGACTGTCCGCCTCCAGCAGGCGGATCGACGGAATTGAGCGGGGATACGCCCGGGTCACGGCAGCATGCGCTCTCCACGCCGGAAATCGAACACGATCCGCTCTATCTCGTCCGCACCGCGGCGTTCGACGGCCCAATCGAGCTGCTCTTGACGCTGGCGGTTCGCGCGGAGGTCGATCTCAAAGCGATTCCAATCGCAAGCCTCACCAACGACTATCTCCGTTCGATCGAGGAGCAGCGCCCTCCGATCGAACGACTGGCGGCGTTCCTTGTCATCGGCGCCCGCCTCGTGCAGCTGAAGGCGGCCGCCTTGATGCCGGCGGCCAGCGTCTCCGAAGAGGAGGACCTGCAGGCGTGGGAGGAGGCAATCAAGGGACGGCTCGAGGAATATAAGCGATTCAAAGATCTCGCCGAGTCGCTGATGCGACGGCATGCAAGCGGACGGTTTACGTTTGCCGGCCTGCTCGAGCCGAACGTGATTCCGCAAGCACGGGTAAAGGTGAGCCTCGACGCGCTCGCCGCAGCCTTCCAGCAGGTCCTCGACCGCCTGCCCCCAGCCGACGAGGTGACGGTGCAAATGGAGCGGGTCTCCCTCGCGGACAAACTCGAGGACCTGCGAAGCATGCTCCGACGGCAACCGGAACTGAATTTCAGCGCCATCTTCCGTCACGCTCGCACACGGCTGGAGGCCGTCGTCACCTTTCTCGCTTTGCTGGAGCTGATTAGAATCGGTGAGGCTCGCGTCGCGCAAACGTCAGCATTCGGTGAAATCATGGTGCATGCCCAGGAGAAAAACGAAGCCGGATGAGCTCGATGATCGATAGCGTGACCGCGGTCCGCGATACCGCCGGGCTCGCGTCCGCGTTGGAGGCGGTCCTCTTCACGTTGAACCGGCCGGTCACACTGCTCGAGCTGCAGGAGATCCTCGAGTCCCCCTTGCCGGATGTCGAGGCGGCTGCCGCGATGCTGGGCCACGCGCTCGACGGCCGCGGGCTATTTTTGCAACGACACCAGGATCAGCTGCAGTTGGTGACCGCGCCGGCCCAGGCCGACGTTGTGCGGCGAGTGCTGCGACCCGAGTATCCGTCACGGCTGTCGCCGGCGGCCTACGAGACGCTGGCGATCATCGCTTATCGACAGCCGCTGACCCGCGCCCGGATCGAGGAGATTCGCGGCGTCAACTGCGAGGCCGTGATCGAGAGCCTCGAAGAGAAAGGACTGATCGAAGAAACTGGCCGGATGGATGCGCCCGGCACGCCGCGACTCTTCGGGACGACGATGAAGTTTCTGCAGATCCTCGGCCTGCGCAGCCTCGACGAGCTGCCGCCGCTTCCACCATCCGGCTCAACCACTACTTAGCCCGAGCCGGGATCGCGGCGCGGCGCAAAGCGGACCAGTTGATCGACGCCGGCGAAGTCGCCGTCAATGGCGAACCGGCCAGGAGGGGACAGCAGGTCACGCCGGGTGTCGACCAGGTCCGAATCCAGGGGCGGCTCGTGGAGCTTGCCGCCGAACGTGCCTATTTGATGATGAACAAGCCCACGGGGGTCCTGACCAGCGTCGGCGACCGGCGCGGTCGGCCAACGGTCACCGATGACCACGTCGTCATTGATGGCCAGCCCGAGCCGGCCACGCTGCGGCGGCTCGCACGAGGGCTGGTCATCGCCGGCGAGCGATTTGAACCGATCGACGCCCGCGTGCTGTCAACCGACGCGAAGACGGCGAGGATCGCGATGGTGCTTCACGAAGGACGCAAGCGTGAGATCCGCCGGCTCTGGCAGGCGCTCGGTTACCGGGTCCTGGACCTGCAACGGGTCCGCATCGATGGGCTCCATCTGGGGACGCTGAAAGAGGGCAAGCGGCGTCCGCTGACGGCCGCGGAAGTCGCCCGGCTCAAGGCCGCGGTATCCTGAGCCGCGAAAGAGCGATGGTCATCGCCATCGACGGACCGGCCGGATCGGGGAAAACCACCATCGGTCGTATGGTCGCCAACGCGCTTAGCTTTGCCCTGGTCGACACCGGCCTTTTCTATCGCGCGGTGACCGTGGAGGCGCGCCGCCGCGGCATCGCTCCGGACGACGTGCCAGCACTGACCAGCATGATTGCGGCGATGGTGATTGAGGTGAGCATCGCAAGCGGGGCAGACGTGAAAAATCTGGTCTCGATCAATGGACAGGATGTCACCGCCGAGGCGCAGGACGCCGCGATCGCCGGTGACCTCGCCCGCATCGCCCAGATCGCCGATGTCCGACGGCTCCTGATCGAGCCCCAGCGGCGAGCCGCCGCCGGCAACGCCGTGGTGTTGGGGCGGGACATTGGGACGGTGATTTTTCCTGACGCGGCGGTGAAGTTCTTCTTCACGGCGCCGGCGGCCGAACGGGTGGCGCGACGGAAGCGCGAGCTCGACAAGGTGCGGGGCAGCACAACCCCGGATGCGGTCCTCGAGCAAGAGATCGAAGGACGTGATCGAGCTGACGAGCAGCGCGAAGTTGCACCGTTACGGCGCGCGCCCGATGCTATAATCGTCGCGACTGAGGGCAAGTCGGTCCATCAAGTGTTCGATGAGGTGATGGGTCGGTTGCCGAAGCACTGATCGCTTTGAGCTATCTCTTCCTCACGCGTCTTGCACGGCTCCTGACGCTTCTGCTTCTCGGGTCGAGATTCCACCTCCGCGGTACGGCGAACGTGCCTCGCACCGGTTCGCTGTTGTTGGTGTCCAACCACGTCGGGGCGGTCGACCCGGC
>VBHQ01000116.1:0-2162 GCA_005880395.1 Chloroflexota bacterium | reverse complement strand
TTCATCGCTCGGCACTCGAAGGCGCCGCTGCTCCCGATTGCGATCACGGGAACCCAGAATGTGCTCGGTCGGGCCAGCCGTCTCCCGCGCCGGGCCGATGTCGAGATGACGTTCGGCCAGCCGTTTCAGCTGCCGGAGCGCAACCTCGATGGAAGCCAGATGAATCACCAGCAGAGCGCCGATTACCTGATGACGAAGATCGCTCAGCTTCTGCCGTTGGAATATCAGGGAGCCTACGCGATCCCGCCCCTGTCCGAGCGCGCCCAGGCATGAAAAAGATCTACGTTCTCGACACTAACGTCCTCTTGCACGATCCCAATGCGATCTATTCGTTCGAGGACAACCAGATCGTGATCCCACTGGCCGTGATCGAGGAGGTGGATGGCCAGAAGCGGCGCCAGGACGAGGTCGGCCGGCACGCACGCGTGATTGCCCATTACCTGGATGAGCTGCGGGCCCAGGGCAAACTATCGGAAGGCGTCGACCTCCGGTCCGGCGGTAACCTCCGCGTCCAGCTGAAGCACGTAGAGTCACGGCTGCTCCCCGAGGATCTCGATCCGCGCAAAGCCGACAACCAGGTGATCGCCCTGACCTTGCAGTTGAAATCGGAGAGCAACGGCACGCCGGTGATCCTGGTCAGCAAGGACATCAACGTTCGAGTCAAAGCCGATGCGCTCAACCTCCACGCCCAGGATTACGAGACCGACAAGATGGTGCTCAACGAAAGCGACCTCTACGAGGGCATGACAACGCTGACCGTGCCGGTCGAAGATATCGAGAGCTTCATGAAGTCCAATCTCTATCAGCCGTCCAACGGGCGTCTCTACTTCAACCAGTTCGTCCATTTCAAATCCGAGAACGGAACCAAGTCGAGCGCGCTCGGCCGCTATGACGCGTCCAGCGGCCAGGTGGTTGCGCTGGCGCCGATCAAGAAGGAGATCTGGGGCATCCAACCGAAGAACCTCGGGCAGCGCTTCGCCTTCGACATCCTGCTGGACGATCGCGTGCCGCTGGTGACGATGACCGGGCAAGCCGGCACGGGCAAGACCCTGCTCGCGCTCGCTGCCGGCCTCAGCAAGGTGCTCGACCAGCACCGCTACCGCCGCCTGCTGGTCACCCGCCCGGTGATCCCGATGGGCAAGGATGTTGGTTACCTGCCGGGCGACAAGGACGAAAAGCTTCGGCCCTGGATGCAGCCGATTTACGACAACCTCGAATACCTCATGGGCTGTATCTACAAGGAGCAGATGGCGGCGGACATGATCCGGCACATCCAGGACAAGGGAATCTTCGAAGCCGAAGCGCTGACCTACATTCGCGGCCGCAGCATCCCGCAGCAATTCATCATCGTCGACGAGGCGCAGAACCTGACGCCGCACGAGGTCAAGACGATCGTGTCCCGCGCGGGGGAGGGGACGAAGATCGTCCTGACCGGCGACCCCAACCAGATCGATCATCCGTACCTCGACTTCCGCAGCAACGGCCTCTGCTATGCCATCGAGAAGTTCAAGAACAACCCGCTCGCCGGCCATGTCACCCTGACGAAAGGCCAGCGATCAGAACTTGCTGAGTTAGCCGCTAAGCTCCTCTAATGGCGCTCGGCGCTGTCCTGCTCCAAGGCACTCCAGCGGACGTCGCCAACTCGCCAACCAGCTATTACGGAACGTTCTGGTTTGCTGTCGCGCTTCTCAACGCCGGGCTCGCCCAACTGCACGGCCGTCGGGGCCTCAACTGGTTTCTTCTCTCGTTGCTGATCGGACCATTCGCCACGCTTATCCTCGTCTTGCAATACAAAAAAACCTGATGGATCGCACGTTTGTCGCCTTGGATCTCGAGACCACGGGGCTGTCACCGCGTCTCGACCGCATGATCGAGGTGGGGGCGGTTCGGTTTCGCGGCAACGAGGTGCTCGGGACCTTCCAGTCGCTGGTTCGTCCTGAGGTGGCGATCCCACGAGCGGTACAGGAGCTGACCGGCATTCGAGACGCTGACGTGGCGATGGCGCAGCATCCGGAGCGGGTCCTCGAGGAACTGATCGATTTCGTCGGCGACAGCGCGGTGGTGGCCCACAGCGGAACGTTCGACCTCTCGTTCCTGTCGGATCCCGAGACCGAGTCCCGTTACCAGCTCTTCGACACGCTGGACCTCGCCCGCATCATGCT
>VBHQ01000210.1 GCA_005880395.1 Chloroflexota bacterium | reverse complement strand
GCATAGGTGAACTGGTCGGCAGCGCTCGCGGCGCTGACCTGGCCCGCCACCGTCACCGTGACGTCGACCGTCCCGCTGCCCGCCGGACTGGTGGCGGTGCAAGTCGTGGTGCTCGTGCAGCTCACGCCGGTGGCGTTCGCCGACCCGAAGCTCACCTGGGTGGCGCCCGCGGCGGTGCTGAAGTTGCTGCCGTTGATGGTCACGAGCGTGCCGCCGACGGCGGCGCCGCCTGTTGGGTTGATGCCGCTGACGGTTGGCGCGGGCGGTACCACGTAGCCAAAGAGGTCACCAGTGCTCGTCGGGCTGGTTTGCCCCGCGACGGTCGCCGTCACGTCCACCGACCCGACGCCGGACGGACTGGTGACTTTGCAGCTCGTGCTGCTGGCGCAGCTGACAGCGGTCGCCGAGGCTGCACCGAACCTGACGCTGGTTGCGCCGGGAGCCGTGCTGAAGTTGGTTCCGGTGATCGCGACGACGGTGCCGCCTCCGGTTGGACCGCTTGCCGGGTTGATGCTGCTCACAGTCGGCTGCGGGGCGGGCGGCGCCGTCTGGCTGGTGCTGACCGTCACGTCGTCGAAGTCCGTACTCGCGACGGCGTCGTTCCACAGCTGAAGCCGCTGATAAGGCGCGGTATTCGAGAAGTCCCCGGACGCCGACCACGACGGCTGACTCTGGTCATTGATCCAAATCTGGCCGCCGCCGGTCTGGGTCCCGGTGTAGCGCAACTCCACCGTGAGCCAGGTTCCAAGAGGCGCGCTTCCGCTGTCCGTCACGATCCCGGTGCTGACGCCGGACGAGTCGAAGAGGTAGTAGTCGAATGCCTGAGCCGATGGATTGTAAAGCAGCATCCAGCGGATCGCGCTGCTGGAGTCGTCGCGGCCGTAGGCCACGGTGGTGATGCTGCTGGCACCAGTGAACCGGACCGCAAAGCGCGTGTAGCTGGTGTTGATCGAGCTAGGCAGCCGCTTGACCAGCACGACGTACTGCCCCGACGCACTGTTGCTCAGCCGGGCGCCGTAACTACCGGTGTGCGCGGCGGCGGCGAGCGCCAGCCCGGTCCCCGAGCCAAGCAGCCCGTCCCAGGCGGACAGCGTTCCGGATTCGAAGCCATCGGCGAAGACCACGCCAGCCGCATAGGTGAACTGGTCCGCGGCGCTCGATGCACTGTTCTGGCCGCCGACCGTCACCTGCACATGGACGGTGCCGGTGCCCGCCGGACTGGTGGCCGAACAGTTCGTCGTGCTCGTGCAGCTCACTCCCGTGGCGGCGACGCCGGCAAATGACACCGTGGTGGATCCAGCGAGCGTGCTGAAGTTGGTTCCGGTAATCGCCACCACAGTTCCACCCCCGATCGCGCCGGAGTTCGGCGCGACCCCGGTCACAGTCGGTCCTGGCGGCGGCGGATACGTAAATTGGTCGGCCGAGGTTTTCGCGCTGGTCAGGGCGCCCGCCGTCACCGTGACATCCACGACCCCGGCGCCGGCCGGGCTGGTGGCGGTGCAGCTGCTCGCGCTGTTGCAGCTGACGCCCGTGGCCGCAACGCCGCCGAAACTCACCGAGGTCGAACCGACCGCCGTCCCAAAGTTCGTACCCGAAATCGTGGCCACCGTGCCGCCCCCGGCCGGGCCGCTGTTCGGGCTGACCGCTGTGACGGTCGGCGGCGGCGGCGCCGTCTGGCTCGCGCTCACGGTGACGTCGTCGAAGTCGGATGCGCTGACCGTGTCGTTCCACAGCTGGAGCCGGTGGTACGGTGCTGTGTTGGCGAAGTTTCCACTGACTGACCATGTCGGTTGCGTGACGCCGTTGACCCAGATCTGGCCTCCGCCGCTCGCGGTTCCGGTGTAGCGGAGCTCCACCGTGAGCCAACTTCCCAACGGCGCCGAGCCCGGGCCCGTCGCGATGCCGGTGCTCGTCCCGCCACCGTCGAACAGGTAATAAATGAAGCCTTTGACCGATGGATCGTAGTAGAGGATCCAGCGAGTGATGCTGCTCGAGTCGTCTCGCCCGTATGCGACCGTGGTCAAGCCGCCGTTGCCCGTGAAGCGGATCGCAAACCGCGTGTAGCTGTCGTCGATTGACGACGGCAGCCGCTTGACCAGCAGCGCGTACTGGCCGGCCGCGCTGTTGTTCAGACGTACTCCATAGATGCCGCTGCTCGCGGCGGCGGTGAGCACCGTGGTCGTACCGGACCCTTGGGCGCCGTCCCAGACCGAGAGGGTTCCCGACTCGAAGCCATCGCTGAAGACGGCGCCCGTGTAGGTGAATTGATCAGCGGCGCTCGCGGCACTGGTCTGCCCGCCAACGGTCACCCGCACGTCGACGATCCCGCTCCCGGCCGGACTCGTCGCGGTGCAGGTCATCACACTCCCGGACTGACCCCGCTCACGCTCGGTGCAGGCGGGGGCGGGTAGGCAAAATGGTCGGCCGGGCTGGTGGCGCTCGTCGAGCCGCCCACCGTCGCCGTGACGTCGACCACGCCGGTTCCCGGCGGGCTCGTAGCCGTGCAGCTCGTTGTGCTGGCGCAACTCACGCCACTCGCGGGGGCGCTGCCGAAATTGATGGACGTGCCATTCGTTGATGGATCGAAGTTGGTGCCGGTCACCGTCACGAGGGTGCCGCCGGCTGCCGGACCGCTGGTGGGGCTGACGCCGGTCACGGTGGGCAACGAAGCTGACTTCTGCAGCGTGCTCACCGAAACGTCGTCGAAGTCGCTGGTTCCGACAGCGTCGTTCCACAGCTGGAGGCGCTGATAGGGTGCCGTGTTGGCGAAGTTGCCGCTTACCATCCAGCTCGCCTGTGTGGCGCCATTGATCCAGACTTGGCCGCCTCCGGTGGCAGTTCCGTTGTAGCGCAGCTCGACGATGGTCCAGGTGTTCAGGGAAACCCCGGCCACGGTGATCAAGCTGCTCTGTCCGCTCCCGTCGAATATGTAATAGAGGAGCGACTGCGTCGGCGGATTGTAATAGAGGATCCATCGGTAGACGTTGCTCGAGGCGTCGCGACCCGTGGCGACCGTGGTCAATCCGGTTGTGCCGAGGAAGCGAACAGCAAAGCTGGTATAGCTATCGTTCAGCGAAGTCGGCAGCAGTTTCACCAGAACGCCGTACTGGCCCGCTGCGCTATCGGACATTCGGAGTCCCCAGCTTCCTGCATGGGCGGCGGCGGCCAGCACCTGAACGGATCCCGCCCCGAGCGCCTCATCCCATTCCTGGAGGTTGCCTGACCCGAAGCCATCGCTGAACATGACGCCGGGCAGAAAGCTGAACTGGTCTGCAACGCCGGTGGCGCTCGTCTGGCCAAGGACCGTGACGGTGATGTCAACCGTCCCCGTCCCCGCCGGGCTGGTCGCCGTGCAGGTGGTGGTCGTCGAACAGACAGCGGTTGCGGCAACGGACCCGAAATGCACGGTGGTGCCGCCGGCGGACGTGCTGAACCCGGTGCCGCTGATCGTCACCACCGAACCCCCTGCGGCCGGCCCGCTGTTCGGATCGATGGCGCTGACCGCCGGCGGCGGTGGGGGCGGATAGTTGAACACATCAGCGGCGCCGGTCGCACTCGTCTGCCCGCCTACCGTGACCGTCACGTCGGCCGGGCCAGCTCCTGCGGGACTGGTCGCGATGCAGCTGCTGGTACTGCTGCAGCTCACCCCTGAGGCCGCGGCGCCGCCGAAGGCGACGCTCGTCGTCCCTGGAGTCACGCCGAAATTGGCGCCGGTGATGGTGACCACCGTCCCGCCGCCGCCCGGACCGCTGGACGGGTTGATGGTGCTGACCACCGGGGGCTGCGGCGCGGTCTGGCTCGTGCTCACGGTCACGTCATCGAAGTCCACCGTGCCGACGCTGTCGTTCCACAATTGGAGCCGCTGATAGGGCGCGGTGTTCGAGTAATCGCCGGTTAGCGACCAGCCCGGCTGGCTGGCGTCATTGATCCAGATCTGGCCGCCGCCGGTGGTCGCGCCGTTGTAGCGCAACTCGATGATCAGCCAGGCGCCCGTGGGCGCCGACCCTTTCGACGTCGTGATCGCGCTGCTGGCTCCGGCGCTGTTGAAGAGGTAGTACTGCAAAGCCTGGTTCGCGCGATCGTAGATCAGCTCCCAGCGGATCGCGCTGCTCGCGGCATCGCGCCCATAGGCAACCGTGGTCGCCGTCGTGATGCTGGTGAAGCGAACCGCAAAGCGCGTGTAGCTGTCATTCAGCGGGCTAGACAGCTGCTTGATCAGCAGGGCATATTGCCCTGAGGTATTCATCATGCGCGCACCGAAGCTGCCGGTGTGCGCGGCCGCCGTGGCAATTGCCGTCGATCCGGTTCCCGCCGCCCCATCCCAGGCTGTGAGATTGCCCGACTCGAACCCGTCGGTAAAGATGAGTCCGGCGCCCGGGGCGTAGGTGAACTGGTCGGCCGAGTTAGCC
>VBHQ01000115.1 GCA_005880395.1 Chloroflexota bacterium | reverse complement strand
GTCGGAGTCGGTGAGGCTCCTTCCGAAGGGCTGCGTCGCGGCGTGGTCGTCAACATGGAAAAGACCGTGCGCGGCATCAGCCACGCGGTCGACGCCGCGCAGCGGATGTGCGGCCACAAGCTCGAATCGGCCTTCGTTGGGATGGCTGGCACTCACGTCCTCAGCCAGAACAGCCGCGGCGTGATCGCGGTCTCGCGTCCGAACCGCGAAATCGGCGGCGATGACGTCAACCGGGTAATCGATGCGGCACGCGCCGTCTCAGTCCCCAACGACCGGGAGATCATCCACGTGGTTCCGCGGGGGTATGTCGTCGACGGCCAGGAAGGCGTCAAGGACGCCATCGGGATGTCCGGCGGTCGGCTCGAGGTCGAAGCGCACATCATCACCGGGTCGTTGACGGCGGTCCAGAACGTCGTCAAGTGCGTCCACCAGTCCGGCATGAGCGTCGAAGACCTCGTCGTGCAAGTCCTGGCCTCGGCCGAGGCGGTACTCAACGACAACGAACTCGATCTTGGGGTGGCGCTCGTCGATGTCGGTGGCGGCACGACCGACGTGGCGCTGTTCAGCGACGGCAGCGTGATCCACACCGCAGTGCTTCCCATCGGGGCCACGCACGTGACGAATGACCTCGCGATCGGGCTGCGCACGACGCTCGGCGAGGCCGAGATGTTGAAGGTCAACTACGGACACGCAATCCCGGCGGCGATCCCGCGGGAGGAGATGGTCGAACTACACCAGGTCGGACAGGATCGGGTGCAGGTCGTGCCCCGCCGGCACCTGGCCGAGATCATCGCGCCACGGGCCCGGGAGATCCTCGACATGGTCCGCCTCGAGATGCGTCGCGGCGGGCATGACGGTTTCCTGCCAGGGGGCATCGTCTTCACGGGCGGCGGCTGCCGCCTCCTTGGGTTCACCGAGGCGGCGTCGCAGCTGCTTGATCTTCCGGTCAGAATCGGGACGCCGCATCAGACGATCGGCATGAGCGACCAGGTCACCGGGCCGGCCTATGCGACCGCCGTCGGCCTGCTGCGCTGGGGCACGAAGCTTCGCTATCACGGCAATGGCCATGCGCCGGCCGGCGCCGGCGTTTCGGCGGCGTACGCACGGACGGTTCGCTGGATCAAGGATTTCTTCTAAAGGAAGGAGGCCGGGTATGGAACTCGACGATCAGTTGCGGATGAAGGGCCTGGCCTCGAAGCCGGTCATCCCTGGCGATTACTCGGAGGGCCAGGGAACGCGATCCTATGCCGCGCGGTTCATGAGGGCGCGCCTGGAGCGCGACAAGGAGGAGACAGCAATGCGTGAGGTCGACCGGACCCTGGAAGGAAACGCGCGGATCAAGGTCGTCGGCATCGGTGGCGGCGGGAGCAACGCCGTCAACCGCATGATCCGGTCAAAGCTGCGCGGCGTCGAATTCATCGCGATCAATACCGACCTGCAGGCGCTGGCCCATTCGGAAGCGCAAACGAAGATGAACGTCGGCAAGAAGCTCACTCGCGGTCTCGGCGCCGGCGGCAATCCGACGATCGGCCGAGAGGCCGCCGAGGAAAGCCAGCAAGAGCTGTCCGAGCTGTTGAAAGGCGCCGACATGGTCTTCCTGACCGCCGGGATGGGCGGCGGAACCGGCTCCGGCGCTGCCCCGGTCGTGGCGGAGATTGCCCGCAACAATGGGGCGCTGACGATCGGCGTCGTGACCAAGCCGTTCACCTTCGAAGGCACGCGCCGCCGGGCGATCGCCGAGGAAGCCGCCAAGACGCTCAAGGAAAAGGTCGACACGCTGATCATCATTCCGAACCAGCGTTTGCTCGACGTGACGGACAAGAAAGTGCCGTTCACCGAGGCGCTCAAGATCGCCGATGACGTCCTTCGACAGGGCGTGCAGGGCATTTCCGACCTGATCGTGCAACCGGGGTTGATCAACCTCGACTTCGCTGACGTGAAAGCCGTCATGTCGGGCCAGGGCGCGGCCCTGATGGGCATCGGCTTCGGCAGCGGCGATCAGCGGGCGGCCGACGCGGCCCGTGATGCGGTGGCCAGCCCCCTGCTGGAAACGTCCATCGACGGCGCGCGCGGCATCCTCTTCAACATCACGGGTGGGACCGACCTGACGCTGCACGAGGTCAATGAAGCGGCCGAGATCGTCAGGGCCTCCGCCGACAAGGACGCCAACATCATCTTCGGCACGGTCATCGACGAGAAGATGTCGGGTGAGGTCAAGATCACCGTGGTGGCCACCGGCTTCGTCGGTGGCATCGAGGGCGAGCACGAGGTCGAGGAAGACTACAGCCGGCCGGCGCCGGTCGAGGAAGTCCCGGCCTACCGCGGATTCGACCCGGCGAACCTGGACATCCCCGCCTTCCTTCGAGGTCGACGCTAACCTGACCGGGGGCGCCCCCTTCCCGCCCCCGGTCTCCTACATCCACCACAACATCTGGGATACTGTGACTGTATGAAGTGCCCATATTGTGGTCACATCGACCTCAAGGTCGTGGACTCGCGCGATTCCGACATCGGCGAGTCGATTCGGCGCCGCCGCGAGTGCCTGCAGTGCACCAAGCGCTTCACGACCTATGAGCGGATTGAAACCGTTCCGCTGTATGTCATTAAGAAGGATGGTCGCCGCGAGGACTTCGACCGGCAGAAGCTTTTCAACGGGCTGATGAAGGCGACGACCAAGCGGGAGATCTCCCCAAGCACGATCGAGCGGGCCGTCGATGAGATCGAGGCTGAGCTGCGAACTCGTGGGAAAGTCGAGATACCCTCGCGAGACGTGGGCGAGCTGGTGATGGACAAGCTGCGCGGCGTCGACGAGGTCGCCTACATCCGCTTCGCCTCCGTCTACCGGTCCTTCATGGACCTCCAGGAGGTCAAGCACGAGATCGACCAGCTCTTGAGCCGAGAAAAGCGGGCGTAACCTATCGCCCGGGTAGAGCTCGACTCCGTTGTCAGCGTCGCCGGATTTCCGGCGAAACACGGATTTACGACGACGGCGCTCGGATCGATGGGACTGACGGGGTCGCCCGAGCCCGATGCCGTGCTCGGCCGGCGACGCGACCTGGCCGACCAGCTCGGATTTGATCTGGAGCGCGCCTTGATGACGGTCCAGGAACACGGAGCCAACGTCGTGACCTTTCATCGCGACCGTCCGGAAGGTGGACAGTGCGTCCTTTCGACCGACGGCCTCGCGACGGACGTGCCCGGACAGGCGATCATGACCTACCACGCCGATTGCTTTCCGCTGCTCTTCGTTGATTCCGGGCGGGGTGTGGTTGCCGGCGCCCACGCCGGCTGGCGCGGCACCCTGGCGGGC
The DNA here is from genome assembly GCA_005880395.1 of Chloroflexota bacterium. Classification (GTDB taxonomy): domain Bacteria; phylum Chloroflexota; class Dormibacteria; order CF-121; family CF-121; genus CF-13. The sequence goes on along the minus strand of VBHQ01000115.1, from coordinate 12,767 downwards.
GTGACGGGGAGCACCGTGGGGGCGCTCGGGAAGGCCTATGGCACACGCCCCGATGAGCTGCGCGTGCTCATTGGACCGGGCATTTGCGTCCGCTGTTATCCCGTCGGCGAGGACATCGGCGCGCAGTTCGCGGCACGGTTCGGCGATGAAGACCGCTACCTGCAGCGTGGCGATGGGCAGGTGCGGCTCGACCTCGAGGCGGCGATCCGTCTGCAGCTCGAGCAGGCGGGCGTCCCGGCCGATCAGACTTCATCGTGTGGCTCGTGCACACGGGAAGACGCTCGGTGGTTTTCCCACCGCGGCGGGAGGCCGGGCCGATTTCTCTCGGTGATCGTCGCCCCTGGAAGGTGACATCTCCGCTCGCCGATAACCTGAGGCGCATCCGCGAGCGAATCGCCGCCGCCGCGGAGCGCGTGGAACGAAATCCGGATGACGTCGCGATCCTTGCCGTGACCAAGACATTTCCGGTGGCTCGGATCCGCGATGCCATGGCGCTGGGCCTGCGGACATTCGGCGAGAACCGCGTGCAGGAGGCGATTCCCAAAATCGAAGAGATCGGCACCAGCGACGCAAGCTGGCATCTGATCGGCCACCTGCAGTCGAACAAGGCGCGCTTCATCGAGGAGCGGTTTACGATGGTGCAGTCGATCGACAGCGTGGCGATTGCGCAGACGCTGGGCCGCCGCCTCAAAACGCAGCTGGAGATCCTGATCGAGGTCAATGTGGGGGAGGAGCCGCAGAAAACGGGGGCGCTGCCCCAGGACCTTCCGGCCATCGCCGAGGCGATCGGAGGCATCTCGACCCTGCAGCTGCGGGGATTGATGACGGTGGCGCCGATGGTCAGCGATGTTGAGGAGGCGCGGCCGATCTTTCAGAGGCTGCGACGCCTCCGCGACGAAGCCAGCCAGCGCCTGGCGATGCCTCTGCCGGTCTTGTCCATGGGCATGAGCGACGATTACGTCGTCGCGGTGGAGGAAGGCGCCACGATGCTACGATTGGGCCGCGCGCTGTTCGGCCCGCGCTGAGCTTCCTTGCAGACCGTCATCAATTACCTCCACACCTTTGCCCAGGTCCTTGTCTACCTGTTCATCTTTGCCATTTTTGTTCGCGCCGCCGCCTCCTGGTTCGTCCGCGACAATCACAGCCGCGTAATGGGCTTCCTGTTGGACGTCACCGAGCCCATCCTGGGGCCCCTCCGCCGGGTCCTGCCTGCGGCTCTCGGCGTCGACTTCTCGCCGATGATTGCGATCCTGGTGCTGTACGTCCTCGGACAGTTCCTAGGCTGAAGCTCGACTAAAATTGGCCTCCATGTTCCAGGAGGTTTCCACGCGCGCCAATTTCCCCGAGATGGAAAAGGACGTCCGTCGCTTCTGGAAAGAGCGCGACATATTCGCTCGTAGCGTCAAGCAGCGAGAGGGGCGACCGTTTTTCGTCTTCTATGAGGGCCCACCCACGGCCAATGGACTGCCTGGAATCCACCATGTCCTCGCGCGCGCGATGAAGGACCTGTTCCCGCGCTACAAGACGATGCGTGGCTTTTACTCCGAGCGCAAAGGCGGCTGGGACACGCACGGGCTACCGGTCGAAATCGAAGTCGAAAAGCAGCTGAAGCTGAATGGCAAACAGGACATCGAGCGCTACGGCGTCGAGGCCTTCAACAAGCTTTGCCGGCAAAGCGTCTTCGAGTACATCGACGAGTGGGCCGAGATGACCGAGCAGATGGGCTTCTGGGTCGATCTGGAGCATGCGTATCGCACCTACGACTCGTCTTACATGGAATCCGTTTGGTGGGTCCTGAAGCAACTCTGGGACAAACAGCTTCTCTATGAGGGTTTCAAGGTCGTGCCCTATTGCCCGCGTGACATGACCCCCCTCTCGAGCCACGAGTTGGGCTTGCCGGGCGGCTACAAAGACGACGTCGAGGACCCGTCGGTCTATGTGAAGTTCGAGCTCGAGGACGAGCCGAACACCTATTTCCTTGCCTGGACGACGACGCCCTGGACCCTGCCGGGCAACGTCGCGCTCGCGGTCGGACTCGATATCCCGTACGTCCGCGTTCGTCAGGGTGACGACCATTACATTCTGGCCCGGGCTCGGCTGTCGATCCTGCAGGGCGACTATCAGGTTGAGGGCGACGTCGAAGCGAAGAGCCTGCTGGGCAAACGCTACAAGCCCCTATATGAATACCTCGTGCCGGATAAACCGGCGTTCTTCGTCGTCGACGCCGATTTCGTTTCGACGGAGGACGGCACTGGCATCGTGCACACCGCCGCGGCTTATGGTGTCGACGACCTCGATCTGAGCCTGAGGAAGGGCATTCCGGTACGGCACGTCGTGGACTTGCAGGGCCGATTCAGACCGGAGGTCGAGCCATTCGCTGGCCTGTTCGTCAAGAAGGCGGATCCCAAAATCATCGAAGACCTCACGCAGCGAGGCCTCATGTACCGGGCGGAGACCATCCGGCACACGTATCCCTTCTGCTGGCGCTGTGGCTCGCCACTGCTCTACTACGCGGTGACGTCCTGGTTCGTCAAGACCACGGCCGTCAAGGACCAGCTGATCCGGAACAACAACGCGATCAACTGGGTGCCCCCATACATCAAGACCGGCCGAATGGGCAACTGGCTGGAATCGCTCGTGGATTGGTCGCTGTCACGCTGGCGCTACTGGGGCACGCCGTTACCGGTTTGGAAATGCGAGAAATGCGACGACCGTCGCTGCATCGGGTCGGTCGGCGAGCTGGGCCTGACGCTCGAGGCTGACCTCCACCGGCCCTACATCGACCGTGTGACGCTGCGCTGCGAGAAGTGCGAGGGCGTCATGCGCCGGGTGCCGGATCTGATCGACGTCTGGTTCGACTCCGGGGCGATGCCGATGGCGCAGTACCACTATCCGTTCGAGAACCAGGAGGTCTTCAAGGCCCGTTTCCCGGCGGATTTCATCGCCGAGGGCCTCGACCAGACGCGCGGCTGGTTCTTCAGCCTGCTGGCGGAATCGACCATGCTCTTCGACGAGTCTTCTTACAAAAATGTGATCTGCCACAACCTGGTCCTCGACAAACAGGGCCGGAAGATGAGCAAGTCGCTCAAGAACACCGTCGATCCCTTTGAGATCATGTCGAAATTCGGTGCTGACGCGACTCGTTGGTACTTCTATGCCGCGGTCGCGGTCGGCAACGAGTATCGTTTCGATCCGTCTGCTGTTCAGGATGTGGTCCGGCGATTTCTGCTGATCCTCTGGAACACTTATGCGTTCTTTGCCAACTACGCGAGGCTCGACGGGTTCGAACCAGGCGGTGCGGCGGTTCCGGTCGGAAGTCGTGCCTTACTCGACCAGTGGCTGCTGGCCGAGCTGGCGGCGGTTATCGGTGATGTCGAGTCGTCGCTGGATGCGTACGATCCGACAACAGCGGCTCGTAGGCTGGAGGCGTTCGTTGTTGACCTGTCGACGTGGTACGTTCGCCGATCGCGCCGCAGGTTCTGGAAGTCCGAGTCGGATGCCGACAAGCGCAGCGCCTATCAAACGCTCTACGAGGTTATGGTCGTGCTGAGCCAGCTGCTTGCGCCCTTCATGCCCTTTATCTCGGAAACGATCTACCGAGGCCTCGCCGCGGGAAGGAATGGGCAGCCCGAGAGTGTGCACCTCACCGACTGGCCGGCGGCGCTGCCGGAGTCGACCAAGGGCGAACTTCGGGAGGAAATGTCACGGGTTCGTCGAATCGTTGCCGGTGGACTCGCGGCACGAAATGCGGCGGGCATCAAGGTCCGCCAACCCCTTCGCGAGGTCGTCATCGGCGGGCCACGGCTCCACCCTGAGCTGGAGAACATCCTGCTGGAGGAGCTGAATATCAAGGCTGCTCGTTACGCCGGCGAAGCCGGCGAACTGACGCTCGACACCGAGATCAGCGACGAATTGAAGCTCGAGGGCCTGGCGCGAGACCTGGTGCGCAAGATCCAGGAGCTGCGCAAGCAATCCGGATTCGCCGTCGAGGATCGGATTCGGCTCTTCTATGAGGGGGACGGTCTACTCGCGGAGGCGCTCGAACGCTGGCGCGACTACATCGCCACCGAGACGCTCGCCACCGCGGTCGCCCGAGGCCAGGCGCCGGATGGCGCGTCGACTGAGACGCTGAAGATCGAAGGTCATGACCTGAAGGTCAGCGTGCTGCGGGTGGCGGCGAACTGACCCGCTTCCGCGCCTACCTCTTCCTGGCGGTGATCGCCGCCATCGTCGTGGCGATCGATCGGGTATCGAAGATTTACGTCGACCACCGCTTCGGCGTCGGCTATGGACCGAGGCAGATCGTCGATCACGTGCTCTTCCTGACCGTCACCCGCAACGCCGGCGCCGCCTTCGGCATCTTCCAGAACTTCACGCTCGGCTTCCTGGCGATCTCCGCCGTCATCATGCTCGGCATCCTTATCTATTACTGGTTCGTTCCGGCTGGCGACTGGACGGCCCGGCTCGGCCTCTCGCTTGTGTTCGGGGGGGCGATTTCGAATGCCTACGACCGGGCGCTCAAGGGCTCAGTCATCGACTTCATCCAGGTGCCGCGCTGGCCGGTCTTCAACGTCGCGGACTCGGCGGTGACAGTGGGCGTGGCCGTGCTGCTGATCGGAACGGTTTTGGCGAACCGCCAGACCCGGCGAGCCTGACGGCGCCGACCGAACTGGTCGTCGAGGGCCACCATCCCCGGCTCGACCAATACCTGGTCGGGCTCTTGCCGGAGCTCAGCCGGAGCCGCGTCCAGCGGCTGATCGATGAGGGCCACGTCTGGCATAACGACCGCCCGGGCCGCGCCGGCAGTCGTTCATCCCGGGCCTGGCCATTCGAGCGGCACCCTGGTGCATGGCCTGCTGGCCCGCGGGAGGGGATGGTCGACGATCGGTGGCACCGAGCGACCGGGGATCGTCCACCGGCTCGATCGCGATACCTCGGGCTTGATGGTGGTGGCGCGCAATGACACGGCGCATCGCGAGCTGGCTGGGCAGCTCCAGCGGCGGATCATGGCGCGCCGGTATCGCGCGATCGTCGTCGGGCAGGTTGCTGAACCGGGGGCTCGCATCGAGGCCGCCATCGCGCGCGATCCTGGCAACCGCCAGCGGATGGCCGTCGTTGCGAATGGCCGGGAGGCGATCACGGAATTCACGCGGCTCTCGATGATGAGCGCCGCCTCACTCCTCGAGGTCAGGCTGGAGACTGGGCGCACCCACCAGATCCGCGTCCACCTCGCGTATATCCATCATCCCGTGCTCGGTGACCCGGTCTACGGCCGACGGTCGCCGCTGATCTCGCGGCCCGCGCTGCATGCCGAGAGCCTCACGCTTCGCCATCCGCGTAGCGGCAAGCTGATGACCTGGCACAGCGAGCCGCCCGAGGATTTCCAATCGGCGTGGAATTCGCTGAGCCACACTACAATGCGGTGATTAAATGACCCAGCCCAGGACGGGGCTTCTGATCGTGATCTCCGGACCGAGCGGAGTAGGGAAGGACACGGTGCTCCGGCGCCTGTTTGAGCTGGACCCCAAATTGAAGTACTCGGTCTCCTACACCACCCGCCCTCCTCGACCGGGCGAAGTCGACGGCCGGAGCTACAGCTTCGTCAGCGAGCCGGAATTTCTGAGCCTGATCGAGCGGAAGGAATTCCTCGAATGGGCCAAGGTCTACGACCATTACTACGGCACCTCTCGGCGCCGCGTCGAAGATGCGCTCGACAGAGGCGAGGACATCATCCTCAAGATCGATGTCCAGGGCGCGGCGTTCGTCCGAAGGCGCAAGCCGGACGGGCTGTTCATCTTCATCACCCCCCCGTCAACCGAGGAACTGCTCGCCCGGCTCACCGGGCGCAATACCGAGTCGGCCCAGGGCCTCGCGATCCGGCAGCGCGAAGCCCTCATCGAGCTTGGTCTTGCCAAAGACTACGAGCACGTCGTCTGCAACCGCGATGTGGACGAGACGGCACGCGAGATCCTGGCGATGATCGCCGCCGAGCATGCGCGCCGGCAGCAGCCGGTATGAGTGAGGGCCGGCTCAAAGGACGCCGGATTGCGCTCGGAGTCAGCGGCGGGATCGCCGCCTACAAGGCGATCGAGGTCGTCCGACAGTTGACCGAATCGGGCGCGGAAGTTCGCGTGATGATGACGCCCGAGGCCACGCGATTCGTCACGCCGCTGACTTTCGAGGCCCTCTCCTACCAGCCGGTCGCGGCTGACTGGCTGGCGCCGAGCGGTGCCGGCGAGCGACACATCGCGCTTGCGGAGTGGGCCGAGTTGATCGCGCTCGTTCCGGCAACGGCGAACACTATTGCCAAAGTTGCCATGGGACTGGCGGATGAGATCGTGTCCGGCACGGTCTTGGCGAGCCGCGCCCCGATCGTGCTGGCGCCGGCGATGAACGACGTGATGTTCACCCAGCCGCAGACGCAGGACCATCTCGATGCCCTGCGAACCCGCCGCGCCGTTATCGTCGACCCCGCAACCGGCCGGCTCGCCTCCGGAAAATCGGGCATCGGCCGTCTGGCCGCACCCGAGCGAATCATCGCCGTCATCGAAGCCGTCCTGGCCGGCCGCCGAAACCTCGAAGGTCTCCGCGTGCTGGTCAGCGCCGGCGGGACCCGGGAAGCCGTGGACCCGGTGCGCTATGTGGGTAACTTCTCGAGCGGCAAGATGGGGCGCGCTCTTGCTGAGGTGGCGGCGGCCCGGGGCGCCGAGGTCACGCTGGTCACGACGATTCCGGGGAACAGCGAAGGGATTCATGAAGTCCCGGTGGACAGCGCGAGGGCGATGCTTCAGGCACTGCAGGCCGCCATCGACCGGACCGATGTGCTCGTGATGGCGGCCGCCGTCGCCGACTACGCTCCCCAACAGGTCGCGGAAACGAAGGTGCGCCGGCGCGAGCAGCCGCTCGACCTGCATCTGCAGCCTAACGTTGACGTCTTGAAAATGCTCGGTTCCCGTCCCGGGCTGTTCCGGGTCGGATTTGCCGCCGAGACCGACGATATCCGCGCGCAGGCGGGGGAGAAGCTGACGAAAAAACAGCTCGATCTGATCGTCGCCAACCAGGTGGGCGTCGACGGGCAGGGTCTGGGCAGCGACTTCAACGCCGTCACGATTGTGGGATCCAGCGGCGTCATCGCCGAGGTCCCACGGCTGCCCAAGTGGGAGGTCGCCGGCCGCATCTGGGACGCGATCGATGCCTGCCGGAATGGCCTCGCCCCCGCGGGTCAGTAAAGGGCCTAGGAATGGAATCTGGGGTTGCGCAGGTCGCCGTCGAGACACGCGTCGGCAGTTTGAGCGGGCTCTTCGACTACGCCGTTCCGGACGATCTCACCGGCATCGTTCAGGTCGGGCATCGGGTACGGGTGCCCTTTGGCAAGCGATCGGTCACCGGCTTTATCTATGCGCTGCAGCCGCGGGCCGCCGTCCTCGAGTTGAAACCGATCCAGGCGCTGGTCGATGAGGAACCGGTGCTGCCGCCCCTGCTCCTCGAGTTGGCGGGCTTCGTCGCCGCGCACTACGTCGTGCCCCTGGACGAGGTCATCCGCGCCATCGTGCCCCCAAGGGTGCGCGCGATCGTCACTCGATCGGTCAAGCGCCGCCGCCAGAGTCGAATCCTGCGCCAGGCAAGCGGCCCCCCTGCGGCGCCTGACGTCGTCCTCGAGCCGGCCCAGCGGGCCGTGCGCGAGCGCATCGCCGTCTCGCTCGCCCGCGATGAGGGTGGCGCCTTCTTGTTGCATGGCGTCACCGGCAGCGGAAAAACCGAGGTGTATCTCGCCCTGCTCGAGGGCGTGCTGGCGGGTGGGGGACAGAGCTTGATGCTCGTCCCCGAGATCGCATTGACGCCGCAGACCGTGGCACGGTTCGCGGCCCGCTTCCCCGGTCGATTGGCCGTCCTGCACAGCTCGCTGACCGAGGCCGAGCGGGCCGCCGAGTGGTGGCGCATCCGCCGCGGCGAGGCCGATATCGTGATCGGGCCGCGGGCGGCCGTCTTTGCCCCGCTCAGCCGCTTGCGTTTGATCGTGATCGATGAAGAAGAATCGTCCGCCTTCAAGCAAGACCGGATGCCTCGCTATCATGCGCCGACGGTCGCCCGCTGGCTGGCGCGGCGCACGCAGTCCGTCCTGATCCTCGGCAGTGCCACACCGAGCGTCGCAGCCTATCACTCGGCGCTGACCGGCCGGGACCATCTCCTCGAACTGCCGCATCGCGCCCAGGGCCGGCCCCTACCGCCGGTCACCATCGTCGACATGCGGAAAGAGATCGCTGCGGAACATCGCAGCCCGCTGAGCCGCGACTTGCAAGCGGCGATCGACGGCTCGCTCCAGCGGCAGGAGCAATCCATACTCTTCTTGAACCGCCGCGGACTGGCGACCTTCGTGTTGTGCCGAGACTGCGGAGCCGTGCGTGAATGCCCGCATTGCAGTGTCGCGCTCGTCTATCACGCGAGTCTCAACCGGCTGCAGTGTCACTACTGTTCGAGCAGCGAGCCGATGCCGCGCCGCTGTCCGGTCTGCACGAGCCGGTACATCAAGAGCTTCGGGATTGGCACGGAGCGGGTCGAGGAGGAGGTCCGACGGCTCTACCCGTCTGCCCGCGTGCTCCGGCTCGACCGCGACGTCATGAAAACCGTCGACGCCGCCGACCTCGTCTTCGAGCAGATGGCCTCCGGCGCGGCGGACATTCTGGTCGGCACCCAGATGGTCGCGAAGGGTCTCGATCTTCCCAACGTCACGACAGTCGGTGTGGTCAATGCCGACACGGCTCTGCATTTTCCCGACTATCGTTCCTCCGAGCGGACGTTCAGCCTGCTGACCCAGGTCGCGGGCCGAGCCGGACGTGGGACCGGCGCATCACAGGTCTTCATCCAGAGTTACACGCCGCAGCATCCCGCCATTCGGCACGCTCGGTATCACGACTATCGCGGCTTCTACGAGGAGGAGCGGGCAGTCCGGGAGCAGTATCGATTCCCTCCGTATGCCGAGCTGATCGTCGCGACCTACGCTCACCGCGATGAGGCTCGTGCCGAACGGGAGGCGAAGTCAGCCGCCGAACATATGTCTGCTACAATCGCCGTGCTCAAATTGGGAGACATCGAGGTGCTCGGCCCTTCTCCCGCCTTCGTGTACCGGCTCAAAGACGAGTTTCGGTTTGAGCTGACGCTCAAGGGGGCAGACTTGCACCGGGTGACCGACGCGCTACCGCGCGGAAGAGGCTGGAGCCTCGACGTCGACCCCATGTAGGAACTGCGATGGCCGTACTCCCAATCCTGACCCAGGAAGCCCCGATCCTTCGCCAGAAGGCGAAACGCGTGCCGCGCGTCGATGGCAGCATTCGGAAGCTGATCGACGACATGGTGGACACGATGATCGCCGCGCCCGGCGTTGGGCTCGCTGCTCCGCAGGTCGGCGTCGGCCTCCGGGTCGTCGTCATCAAGACCGATCAAAATCTGCATACGCTGGTCAATCCCGAGATGGTGAAGTGGGAAGGCGAGCAAATCGGCATGGAAGGCTGCCTCTCCGTGCCCGGTTATGTCGGTGAGGTTAAGCGGTACATGCGGGTGGTCGCTCGAGGACTGAACCGCCACGGCAAGTCGGTCAAGGTCAAGGGCGATGAGCTTCTCGCCCGCGCGATCCAGCACGAGATCGACCATATTGACGGAATCCTGTTCACCGACCGCCTGACGAGCCTCGACACCTTGCGGAAGGTCGAACCACAGGAAGAGGAGCAGACCGCGGAACTCGTCGGCGCCTGACCTGAGAATTGTCTTCGCCGGTACCGCCGGCTTCGCGATTCCCAGCCTCGAGCAGCTCGCGGTTGCCGGCCACGATATCGTGCTCGTCGTCACCCAGCCTGACCGCCTCGCGGGGCGCGGACTCAAACCGCTGCCATCGCCAGTCAAAAAGCGCGCGCTCGAAATAGGCCTCAATCTCGATCAACCGGATCGTATTCGCGATGAGGCCGCGCAGGCTCGCATCCTGGATCTCGACCCTGACGCCCTGGTCGTGGTGGCCTACGGACAGATCCTGCCGGCGACCTTGATCAGCCGTCCGCGCCTCGGAACGATGAACGTCCATGCATCCCTGCTGCCGCGACATCGGGGCCCGGCTCCGATTGAATGGGCGATCCTGAGTGGTGATTCCGAAACCGGTGTGACGATCATGCAGATGGATGCCGGGGTCGATACCGGGCCCATCCTGAGGCAAGAGACCGTCTCCATCGGCGCGACGGAAACAGCCACGCAGCTGGAGCAGCGGCTCGCCGAGGTCGGCGGCCGATTGCTGGTGCGGACGATCGAAGAGTTCCAGCGTGGAACCGTGACGCCGAGACCCCAGGCGGCCGAGGGCGCCAGCCACGCCAGAAGGCTGCGCTCGGAAGATGGGAAGCTGAGCCCTGACATGTCCGCAGCAGAAATCGATCGCCGAGTCCGGGCCCTCGCCGATCGCGTCGGCGTATGGCTGGCGCACCCCGCCGGCAACGTCAAGATCGTGCGCGGGCGCCTCGCCACTGGTGAGGTTGCAAATGGAATGCCCATCGTCACCCCAGACGGCGTTTACGTCGTCGACGAAGTTCAGCCACCCGGCGGCCGGGTGATGAGCGCCGCCGCTTGGGTCCGAGGACGTCGCTGATGGCAAAGAAGAAGGCCGCCGAGGATACGATCGCCAGCAATCGCGCCGCCTTCCACAACTACTTCATCCTCGAAACGATCGAAGCCGGAATTGAGCTGCGTGGCACCGAGATCAAGTCGCTGCGGGAAGGGGGCGCCAATCTTCGCGAGGGATACGTCCGGATCGGCAACAGCGAGGCGTTCCTGGTCAACGTCCATATCAGTCCGTATGAGCGGGGCTACAGCAGCAACCACGAGACCAAGCGCGAGCGCAAGCTGCTGCTGCATCGCGCCGAGATCATCCGCCTTGGGATCACCATCAAGCAAAAGGGCCTGGCGCTCGTCCCCCTTCGCCTTTACTGGAAGGGCAATCGGGTCAAGCTCGAGATTGGGCTCGCCAAAGGCAAGCGGCAGTACGACAAGCGGGAGGCGATTTCGGCGCGAGAGGCAAAGCGCGACATGGAGCGGGCTGTCCGGACCCGTATCTGAGTCGAAGCGCCGTGGGATGCATATTTCGGGACGGTCAGGGTAAAATTACAGGTGCTCCGACAGGCTGGCGGGGGCGCCAGGTCTCGACGGGGCAGTGGTCTGCAAGATGGCGAGCCGTGTCGCCGAGCACGTAAAAGCGGCAAGGCTATAAACGCCAACAATCGCGAACTGGCTCTCGCTGCGTAAGTAGCGAAGTCAACCGGGGATTTATCCCCGGCGCCGGCCCGCTCTCGGTCAGCAGGAGCGGCGTCCGGCGTAAACTCCGCTGACTCGCTTCCGGCGGGCGTCGCGGCCGTCGGGGGGACTCAATACCGCGGCTGGTCCTTTCGGATCCGGTCCCAGGGGAGACGGAAGGGCGAGATGAAAGCCGGGACTACGCTCGTAGACGTTTTGCGGGACGCTGCTTCGGACGCGAGTTCGATTCTCGCCGCCTCCACCAGCCGGCCGTAGCCGGCTCAGCTGCCGGGGAAGGCGAACGAGCTCAGGACCTGGTTGAAAGCCGCATCGTTGGCGCCCCCGGGGGCCTCTTCGAGCTCGTAGGTATTCGCCTGGTGCTCGAAGACGACGATCACCGTCCCACTCGCGGCGGCGGCGTCGACCACCGTGATGCGATCGGCTGGGATTCCCGCCACGGTGGTGCTTCCGAGTTGGTTACCCTGCACCAGGCTCTGCTCGGCATCCACCTTCGAGCCCGCAACCACGCGAACCTCGACTGGGGGGGTGAAGCTTCCGGAGGCGGGGACGTGGGTGGGCATCGCCGCGGCCGGCCCGAAAGCGACGACGCTGACCGCACCGCCGGAACCGGGCTCAGCGGTATAGTCGCGGACCGCCCATCCACTCTGGAAGCACAGGTGGTACCCGAGTGTGGTGTGCTGGTACGGCTGGCCCGACTTGCAGCCGATGGTCGACGATGCGCTCGCCTGCAGCGGGGTCGCCTGATTCTGGTCCTCGCCGCAGCCGCTAAGCATCACGAGCGCGAACAGGCTGAACAGGCCCCCTAGGAAGCGGCTGCTGGCCACCGGGGACAGGGTACAGGAAAAGCGGAGCGTAAAACCGCTGTGGTCAGTGAATCAGAGCGGCGGCCAGCCACCAGCATGCCAGCCCGCCGGCGACCGCCGGAATGATGCCACCGAAACGGCTCAGCAGGGCGGCGGCCTGTGCCGGAATGACCCAGAAGACGGCGACCGGGTCGGCTTTGACGACGCCGACCCGCGCCTGCTCGGCGACCGGTCCGGCCTCTTCGTACGAGGGCAGGGAATGGGCGGCAAACGCAAGGCCAAGCCAGATCTGCAGCCAGGTGATCCAGGTCGCGGGTAGTTCCAGGATCGTGCGAGGGGTCAGCGCCTGGGCGAGGCAGAGTACGGCGAGAACGGCGAGCACCAGGGTGGGCAAGTAAGCGATGGCGATCGCCGTGCCCAGCCGTGGCGGCGCCTCATAGACGGTGTAGCCTGCCGGGTCATCAACGCGGAAGTAGACGACCTCGTCGATGGTCAGGCCGGCGCGATGCGCGATGGTGTACTGCAGCGCCGTTCGAAGGACGACGCCGGGGAATCCGAAGAGGTGAATGGTGCGGGCCACCACCAACGGCAGCGCACGGATCAGGCTGATCTGCGCGGTCGCCTTGGCCAGACGCAGGGTATACGGAGCGCCCCGTTTGACGGTGACATGGGCGACGG
>VBHQ01000114.1 GCA_005880395.1 Chloroflexota bacterium | reverse complement strand
GTGGACTGCACCCACCCTAAAGCACTTCTTCGCTTGCGATTTACAAAGAGACTTCGGTGACCATAGCGACGGGGAAACACCTGTTCCCATCCCGAACACAGCAGTTAAGCCCGTCAGCGCCGATGGTACTGGGCTGGCAACGGTCTGGGAGAGTAGGTCATCGCCGAGGTCTCTTTTTTATGCCTTCCGACGTTGGGACATCGCGTCGCTGCGTTCGGCGGGGCGTCCCATGCACTGATCTGATCTGAGGCAGAATCGATGGGTGAGAGGCATCCGGCCGTCGCTCAGCTGGCTGCTGATCTTCGTCCCCGCCTCGCTCCTCGCGGAAGCGCTTCATCAGCCGCTCTGGGTGTTCGTCACCACGGCAATTGCGCTCGTTCCCCTGGCGGGACTAATTGGCCAAGCGACCGACCAGCTGGCGATCCGCGTCGGTCCGCAACTGGGCGGCCTGCTGAACGCGACCTTCGGCAACCTCACCGAGCTGATCGTTGGCGTCTTACTGGTCGGCGCCGGTGAATTTCAGGTTGTGAAGGCCACCCTGGTCGGTTCCATCATCGGCAACCTCCTGCTCGTGCTCGGGGCATCCTTCTTTGTCGGCGGCCTTCGCCATGGAGAGCAGCGCTTCAGTACTCGTGCCGTCGGAGTCCATATCGCGTCGCTGGTGGTCGCGGTCGGTGCCCTGGGGATCCCGGCGGTCGCCAATGTGTCAGGACGATTGACTGCCTCGCGGGCGGAGGCGACCTCGCTCGGGGTGGCGGCCACCTTGATCCTGCTGTATTGTTCGGCGCTAGTCTTCACGCAGGTCACTCACGCCCATCTGTTCCGCAGCGCGGAAGGAGTCCGTGAGGCGGGGTGGTCCGCACGACGCGCGGCCGGCGTCCTGCTGGTAGCCGCCGTCATTGTCGGCATCGAGTCCGAGCTCCTCGTCTCCTCGCTGCATCCGGCGCTTTCGGTGTTACAGCTTTCTCCGCTCTTCGTCGGCCTGATCCTGATCCCGATCATCGGCAATGCCGCCGAGCACTCCTCGGCGGTGCTCTTTGCGATGCGCAATCAGCTCGATCTCACGCTGGAAATCGCGGTGGGCTCATCCAGCCAGGTGGCGCTCTTCGTGGCTCCGGTGCTGGTCTTCATCAGCCTCGGACTCAACCGGCCGATGGACTTTCTCTTTACCGGATATGAGATCGGCGCGATGGCGGTGGCGACGGTGATCGTCTCGCTGCTTTCTCGCGACGGTCACAGCAACTGGCTCGAGGGCTTGCAGCTGATCGGGGTCTACGCGATCATCGCCCTGGCAGTCTTCTTCATCTGACCGCTCGGGCTGCCGGCCGGCTTCGTCAGTGAAGCAGTTCGCGGCGGACCGTGAGCCGTTCGACGAGCTCCACTTTGACACGCACCCCGAGGCCCCAGCGCGTCGGCGCCACGATCGTGCCGCCCTTTTGCAGGACAAAGGGTGGTTCGACGATATCCTCCGCCCAGTAGCGATCGCTCGCGGAGATGTCGCCCGGTAACCGGAAATTCGGCAGGGTCGCCAGCGCGACGTTGCAGGCCCGTCCGATGCCGGTTTCGAGCATCCCGCCGCACCACACGGGAACGCTCGCTTCGGCAGCGAGATCATGGATCCGACGTGATTCGGCAAAACCGCCGACGCGGCCGGGCTTGATGTTGATCACGCGGCAGGCCCCCAACTGCAGGGCTTGCCGGGCATCGCGCGCCGATTCGATGCTCTCGTCGAGACAAATCGGCGTCCGCAATTGGCGTTGCAGCGCGGCATGGTCGACCAGGTCCCCAACGGCGAGCGGCTGTTCCAGCATCAATAACCCGAAGCGGTCGAACTGAACCAAGTGGACGGCATCTTCCAGGTCATAGGCGGAATTTGCGTCCGCCATCAAGCTGATCTCCGGGTAGCGCTCGCGGATGGCGGCGATCGCCGTCACGTCCCATCCGGGCTCGATTTTGACTTTGATCCGCCGGTAGCCCTCCTCCAGATGTTTCTCGATCGCCCGCAGCAGCTCGTCGACGGTTGCCTGGATGCCGATGCTGACACCGGACTCGATGCGGTCGCGTGTGCCGCCCAGGAATCTCGCGAGTGGTTTGCGGGCGTGCTCGGCGAGCGCCCCCGTGAAGGCCATCTCGACGGCCGCTTTTGCCATGTGGTGACCCCGCACCGGGGCGAACAGGGTTTCGAGGGCGGCGACATCGGCCACCTCCCTCCCGAGGATGGCGGGAACCAGGTAGCCCTTGAGCAGCTGCCAGGCGGTTTCCACCGTTTCGTACGAATACCAGGGCCCTTCGCTGGCGACACACTCGCCCCAATGCGAGCGACCCTCGACCTCGAGCCGAATCAACAGGGGATACCGATCCTGCTGCACGCCGAAGCTTGTCCGAAATGGTTTGAGGAGCCGCATCTTGAGCACGCGGAGCTCGACCGCATCGATTTTCATCGTCCAGGTCGCGCCTGGTCGGGCGCCATCACGTAGGCACCCTGGCGGAGAAAATCGACCGCGATCAGCCCCGCATCGAGCGCGGCCTCGAACACGGCCCGGCTCTGGCTACGCCATCGCCGGGCCAGCTCCGGGTCATCGCGTTTGACCGCCTGAAAATCGGACGGGATCTGAATCATCGCCGCCGTCGCGCCGGAAAGCGCCACCGCACGGCGCTCTGGTCCCCCGTCGGAGCCGATGGCGAGGGCCAGCGGGACATCGGTATCGATATTGCCCGGCCTGGTGGCCTGCAACCACCATTCCGCCTCAAACCGATCCGATGGGACACCGCGGTTGAGCTCGTCCTCCATCGCCCCGTAATGGTCCCGATCGTAGAGCCGCGCGACGCAACCGAGGCGATGGAGATTGATATAGGCGTTGCGCGCCTCGAGCGGATCGAACGTCCAGCTGATGAGGTCGTACCCCAATCGCATCGCGTCGCGTTTCTGCGCTTGCTTGAGCGCGATGCCGATGCCGTCACCGCGGAAGCGAGGGACCACACCAAGCTGGTGCGAGCACAGCCGAAGACGGCCCTCGCGGACGCCGGCGAAAGCGAAACAAAAGCCAACCAGCCGCTCGTCCGGTAGGAAGGCGCCATGCACGAGCCCGCCATTCAGCTGCATGGTCAGGAGGAGCTCGCGTGGCACGATATTGCGCTCGGCGACCCCCCAGACCTCTCGACCGAGCAGCGTGTTGTCCATCGGCGACTGCGGCGACACGCGGCACATCCTAGCGTGCGGGCGATCGAGCGGCAGTCGATCGCGCAGCACGAGCCGCTAGTGAGCTGGACCCGGGCTCAGGTTTCCGCCGGAAACGTCCCCGTCTACTTGCAGGTCCAGGCGCTCTGACGACCCGCGTTGTAGAACGCCAGCGCGCCTCGCGCCTGGGCATACGGATCCCAGATGTTCTGCCCGGGGAAGTTGGCGTTCCAGGTCGCGGGCATGAACTGGAACAGCCCGCTGGCCCCGCTGTATCGGTTGACGGCGAGCGGATTGTAATGACTCTCACAGTTAGCGACCCGAAGCGCCCAGCTCAGCCCGGGGCTGTTCGCAAACACCGTCTGGATCGCAGCCAGTCCATCGCCGCCCGAACCGGGCGGTGGGACAAAGATCCCGGTCGGGCGCACCGGCGCCAGCTTCGATGTGGCCGGGACCGGCGGCGGCAGCGGCGGGCTTGCCGGGGTGGACCGGACTTCCTGCTGCTTCGCTTTGAAGATTTCGCGGAGGTCGACGGCATCGGCGGCGGTGGTCGAGGGGTTCCAGAGGATGTCTTGGGAGCTTGCCTGCGCCGCCTGCCGCCTGGAGGCGCTCTGGGTCGTCAACGCCGAGGCGACCAGCACAAAGCCCAGGAGGAGGACGAAGCTGTGACCCAACAGGATTGTCCCATGACGAGCGGTGACTGGCTTTACCACTCGGAGTGATCGCTGAAGGGCAAGCTGGAGTCGCCAGTATCGCAGGACCGCTCGGGCGGTCCAATCCGAGACTACAAGATCATGGAGCCGAGCTCTGCTCAAACGCAAGATGTGGGCATGAGCCTTGGACACGATAGCAATAAACGCTGTAACGCTCAAGGGGCCTTCCCTCCGTCACTAACGACGTGAACCCTTCTGGTCCGTAGCGAAGACGAGAGGAAGGCGATGAACTACAACGAGGCGTAACGGACCGTCGTCCACCCTACCACAGCAGGTGGGCGATTCGTCAAGCGCCTAGAGACGCTCGATCAGCCGCCGGAGGAGCTCGGTTCGGCGCAGCCAGCTACCGATCAGGAGGTGCTCGCTGTCGGCGTGCGCGCCACCTCCATCCGGGCCAAGGCCGTCGAGCGTTGGCACGCCGAGGGCTGCGGCGAAATTGCCGTCGCTGCCACCGCCGGTTGAACTCTCTGACAGCTCGAAGCCAAGCTCGGCGGCAATCTGCTGGGCCAGCTGGGCAAGCTGACCACCAGCAGGGCTTCGTTCCATCGGTGGGCGATCGATGCCTCCGGTGATGCGCAGCTCAGCGCCTGGTAGCCGCGGTTGGAGCCCGCGAATCGCCCCGACGACGCGCTCCGCCTCCGATGCGGAGGAAAACCGCACATCGATTTGGGCGTGGGAGGCGGCCGCGACGACGTTGGGTCGCGTCCCGCCCTCGATGACGCCGACGTTGATCGTGGTCCCCAACGCGGGATTCGCGAGGGCCTTGAGTGCCAGGATTTGAAGCGCCAGTTCCTCGACCGCGCTGATCCCTTTTTCTGGCTCGACGCCGGCGTGCGCCGCCCGGCCGGTGATGTCGAGCCCGAAATCGGCAATGCCCTTGCGCGCTGTCTTGATCGCACCACCACTGGTCGCCGGCTCCAGGACCAGGACCGCCCTTGCTGATCGGGCCCGTTCCTCGATGAGGGCCCGGGAGCTGGTCGACCCGATTTCCTCATCCGAGGTCGAAAGCAAGACGATCGGCCGGCCCGGCGTGGCACCGCCCAGAGCAAAGGCGACCTCGACGATGCCCGCCTTCATGTCATAGCTCCCAGGGCCGCTGACCCGGTCGCCGTCGACCCGAAAGGGCAACCGGTCCAGGGTGCCGTGGGGCCAAACCGTGTCGTGATGGCAAAGGATGAGGATTTCCGGAGCCTCGGTGCCACCAAGCCGGAGCTCCAGATGGTCACCGCGCTCGGCGCGGCGGTGGCGAATCGCTTGGATCCCCGTCTGCTCACGAAAGAGGCCTTCGACCTGATCGGCACATGCGTCACAGCGCGCCTTTTCGTCCGACGGCGACTCGGCGAGGACGAGCCGCTCGAGGGCGGCCAGCATGGCGGTGCGGTCTGGCGGTTGCGGCAGCGTGCCGTCCATGCTAAAACAGGCGGGAATCCCGCCTAGGCGACAAGGCGGGGAGACCAGGAGGGAGAGCCCATGAGTGTTCAAGCGCCGCAGGCGGCGACTCGCATCCTTCTCGAGCAGCAGGAGATGCCACGCCGCTGGTACAACATCCAGGCGGACCTGCCGTTTCCCGGCAGCCCGCCGATTCACCCGGCAACCAAGCAGCCGATCGGACCGGCGGATCTCGCGCCGCTCTTCCCGATGGAGCTGATCAAGCAGGAGGTCTCCCAGGAGCGATACATCGACATTCCCGACCCGGTTCAGGACGCCCTGCGGCTCTGGCGGCCAACGCCGCTGATGCGGGCCACCAGGCTGGAAAAGGCGCTCAAGACCTCGGCGAAGATCTATTACAAGTACGAAGGCGGCAGCCCACCGGGTTCGCATAAGCCGAACACCGCGGTGGCGCAGGCCTTCTACAACAAGGCCGCAGGAACCAAGCGGCTGACGACCGAGACCGGCGCCGGACAATGGGGAAGTGCGCTGGCATTCGCCACCAAGCTGTTCGAGCTCGAATGCATGGTTTACATGGTCCGGATCAGCTTCGAGCAGAAGCCGTACCGCAAGAGCATGATGCACGTCTGGGGCGCCGACGTCGTCCCGAGCCCCTCCGACCGTACCGAAGCCGGACGGCGGATCCGGGCCGAAGATCCGCAGTCGACCGGAAGCCTCGGCATCGCGATCTCCGAGGCGGTCGAGGACGCAGCAAAACGCGAGGACACGAAGTATTCACTTGGAAGCGTGCTCAATCACGTCCTGATGCATCAGACCATCATTGGCGAAGAGGCGCTGCTCCAGATGGAGCGCGCCAACGCGATGCCCGACCTGGTCGTGGGGTGCGTCGGTGGTGGCAGCAATTTCTCGGGGCTCGCCTTTCCGTTCTTGCGCGACCGCTTGCAGGGCCGTACCAAGACGCGGTTTCTGGCGGTCGAGCCCGACGCATGCCCGACGATCACGCGCGGGAAGTACACCTATGACTTTGGCGATACCGGCGAAATGACGCCGCTCGTCAAGATGCACACCCTGGGGCACCGCTTCATCCCTGACGGGATTCACGCCGGCGGCCTGCGGTACCACGGCATGGCGCCGCTCGTCTCGGCGTTGGTCGAGCACGACTTCATCGAGGCGGTCGCCTATCCGCAGCGAACCGTCTTCGAGGCGGCGGTGCAGTTTGCCCGGACCGAGGGCACCATTCCGGCGCCGGAGACCGCGCACGCGATTCGCGCCGTCATCGATGAAGCGGTCAAGGCGCGTGAGCGAGGCGAGGCACCCACGATCCTCTTCAACCTGAGCGGTCATGGATTGCTCGACCTGGCGGCGTACGACAGCTATTTTGCCGGGACGATGTCGGACATCAGGCTGTCCGACGCGCGCGTCCAGGAACTGGTGGCCGCGCTCTAGCGAAATCCAGCGGGAAGGATCGGCAACGGTTCTTCCCGCTGCCGGCTAATGCCGGCCGCCCTCTCGACCGATAGCGGCCATTCGGCTGCGATCCTGGCTCGAGGCCTCGCCGCCCTTTCGGCCGGCCGCTCGCGCTTCCTCGGAGGAGAACTCGTGCGCCGAGCCTTTCTCGTGGGCCGCTTTGCCGCCCTTGCTGCCGGCCTGCCTCGCTTCTTCCGGGCTGAATTCATGGGCCGATCCCTTGGCGTGGGCGGCCTGGCCACCTTTGCTGGCGATCTCTCGCTGCCTCAACTCATCCATGGAGCCGAAGCCCCGCTTGCCGCTTGGCATTTGTAGCCTCCTTTCAACCGGACCTGTCTTGGGACGGCGCACCCACCAGGTGATCCTCCGCTTCCCCGCGCTTGGAACTGGTAGTGCCGCTATCAATTTAGCTGACATGTTCAGGCGGGTGTCAAGCCTTGAGACGGATCGAGCCCTTCCACATCGGAAGCGCTCGATCCCCTGCGAGAAGGCCTGGGCTCAGTAACCCGCCGGCTCTCGTCCGCTGAAGAAGGCGCGTACCCGCTCGCCGAAGGTTGGTCGTGGGCGATAGGCCGGTGCCATCCGGGCCGGTTCGGCGTTGCCGCCGTCGGCAACAGGCGCGCCATCGGCGGTACGGCTGCTCGCGACTGGTTGCCGATCGACGTTTGGATTGAACGGTCGGCGTTCCCCAACCGCCGCGCCACGGTCCATCCCACGCTGCTCGGCGCGAAGCCGGGCATTTTCTTCGCGGAGGCGCTGGTTTTCGCCGCGCATGTCGTTGATCGCGTTCTCCCTGGTGCTGACGCGGCGGCGCATCGAGCCGATTCGCACACCGTGGACCAGGCCGGAATAGAACATGTACAGCAGGAACAGAACGCCGATGACGGCAGCCGCGATCACGACCGGCACCCAATCCGATACCGCCGACCAATGCCACTGAAGAAAGGTCACCGGGTGAGTGCCGGTGTTCTCGCTGGCGTAGACGCCGACGCCAACCGCCGCCAGGATCAGGAGCAACAGGAATAGGATCATGGGCAAACTCCTCCTCTGTTTGTTAACAGTCCAGCTATCAAGTTACTTGACAACCACGATCCCCGTCAAGGCCGCCAATTGAGTTCGTTCGCGATCCGAACGCTGACCGGCCAGGATTGGCGGCTGCTGCGCGATCTTCGTTTGCGAGCGCTCCATGATGCGCCGGCGGCATTCGGATCATCGGCCGCCGATGCCGAGCGCCTGAGCGAGGAGGACTGGAGGCGGCGGCTGGAAGGCAGCGCCGTGTTCATGGCTCGCTCCGGTGAGCTCGATGTTGGCCTGGTTGCGGGGATTCCCGCCGAGTCGCCAGGTGAGGCCGAGCTGATTTCGATGTGGGTTGACTCGGCCTGGCGGGGCCATGGCGTTGGCGCTGCGCTCGTCGACCATGTCGTCCACTGGGCAGCCGAGATGCGATTCGCGCGCCTCCGCCTCTGGGTGGCGGTCGGAAACGGCCCGGCCGAGCGGCTCTATGCCCGGCTCGGATTCGTACGGACCGGGGAGGTGCAGCCCATGGGAAAGGCGGGCTTCGACCGGGTGGAGTTCGCCATGCTCCGCGAACTGGCCAAGCCGGTCCGCTAGCGGAGCGGCTTGCGCAGGTCGAGGGCGACCGCGGTCAGCACGAAGGCGAAGGCCACCAGCGCGGCCAGCAGCGAGCCCCATGCCAGCTGCCCACCGGGATCAGCGGCGTTGAGCGCCAGGGCGGCGCAGGTCGACGCGCAGATGCCGGTGATCAGCCAGACCGGCCAGCGTCGTTGTCCAGGCCAGGCCAGAAGGATGCACAATAGAAAGGCGACCAGGATGAAACCCCCCACCATCCTGGTCGCCATCGGCGCACCCCCCGCGTCGATCGAGACCCCCACTGGCCACAGCGTACGTGGCAGCCCGGCCGCGCGGTATCCCCCAGCTTGATGAAAAATCGGCATCGCGGGTTCCAACCGGGGGGTCGCCGAATGGGGGAGTGCCAGTTGGCCTAAATCAGATTCTGGCGGGAGGCGGTCGCCACCGCCTCAGCACGATTCCTCGCGTTGAGCCGGGTCAGCAGATTCTCGACGTAGGTCTTGATCGTGTTCTCGCTGAGATGAAGACGTCCAGCGATCATCGCGTTGGAGTAGCCCTCGGCAACCAGCTGAAGCACCTCCTGTTCGCGTCGAGAAAGGCGGACGGCTGGCGGCGCACTGCTGATGACAACGCCCGCGGCCGGAGCCATCGCCACGCTGCTCCCGTTTGTCACGTTGGCGACGGCTGACGGGAGCACGCCCCCCACCACGATCCGGTCGTAGGCAGCCAGGATGGCGCCGGCCACCACCATGATCAGGCTCCAAAGGAGGACGTCCTTGGTCGCGAACTCCTGATTGAACGCCGCCTTGAGGGCCGCATGGAGGGCGATCATGCCGACGACGAAGATCGCGACCGAGAGCATGGCACCCTCGGCCCCGTCATAGGCGACCAACCAGACAATCAAGAGGATGTACGCCGCATAGATGCTCGTGCTGCCGCCGACGCCGCCGAAGACGAAGAGGACAAGAAAATAACTGACGGTATCGATCAGGGTCAGCGCCCGCCCGATCCGCAGGATCTGGCTATCGTCGGCCTTGGCAATCGCGATCATGCCCCATGCGTTGTAGATCGCCACCCAGACGAGCACGGCGCCAAGCCCGACGGCGCTCCGCGGCACCACCGCCAGCGAGAGGATCGCGGCGAAAATCACGCCCGGCCAGCGAACGACCGTGCCCAGTCGAGCGAGCTGTCGAATGGAACTGGCGTTCAGCGCGGGGCGCTGCGCCGTCTCCAGTCCAAGGAAGGATAACGTTCGCATCCCCGACCTCCGCCCTGCCCCCCCAGGGTGGACCCATTCTAGCCGCGACTCTCGAGCTTGTCGATATGCTCAAGCGGGCCGATGCGCACCGCCCAGGTCCTGATCCTCGATGGCGACGACACGCTCTGGGAAAACAACGTCTATTTCGAGCAGTCGATCGAGGATTTCATCGACTTCGTCGACCATTCGAGGCTGACCCGCGAGCAGGTTCGTGCCGCGCTCGATGAGGTGGAAGGGCTCAATGCCGGCGTCCATGGCTACGGCTCGGCGGCGTTCGCCCGCAATCTTCGGGAGACCTATGAGCACTTAACCGAGCGCGATGTCGAGCCTGCCGCGCTCGACTACCTGATGGGGCTGGCGCGCCGGATTACGGAGGCGAAGCTGGAGCTCTTGCCGGAGGTTGCTGAGACGCTCGAGTATCTGCAACCACGCCACCGTCTCCTGCTTTTCACCAAAGGCCAGCCGGAGGAGCAGCGGCTGAAGGTGCAGCTCTCGGGATTGATCGATCGCTTCGATGCCGTCGTCGTTGCCAGGGAGAAAGACGTGCCCGCCTACCGCGAGCTTGTGGCCGGCCACGCTATTGATCGAGCGCGCGCCTGGATGGTCGGCAATTCACCTCGTTCCGATATCAACCCGGCGCTCGAGGCGGGATTGCATGCGATCTATATTCCGCATCCCCATACCTGGCGGCTCGAGCGGGCGGACCTCGCACCGGCGAACCAACGACTGCTTGTTCTCGAATCCTTCGGCCGGCTCCGCGAGCATTTTTAACCGGCTCGAGGCGTTTGATTCTGGTCGCGGCGGCCGCACGTTACAATGATGATGACATAATGCATGCCAGCGGGAATGTGATATTGCAATGGCTCGCGGCAGCCGAGACGGACCTCCGGGCGCGGTGGCGCGGCCTGCTTGCGGTGATCGTGGCGGCCACCGTCGCCATCACGACGCAGACTGCCAGCGCCGTGGCCCGTGGCAGCATCCAACCAGCGGCTCCGGGGATGACCGCCGCCGGCACTCCCGCCATCGCGCCCGAGGCGGCGCTCAACGATGCGGCGAGGTCATTGCTCACCCAATCATCGGGTCGGCTGCAGGCCCTGGCCGGCGCCGGGCGGTCCGCCCTGGCTCGGGGACGTGACGAGGCGACGGTCGCCGACTTCCTCCGCTTGCGTTGGATCGGCCGGCTCGACCCGACGCTCGAACGGTATGGGCGGCTGCTCGCATCGCCGGATCCCAAGGCGCTCGCCCTTGGCATTGTCGGGGTGCAGCACTACAGCGAACTCATCCATAAAGCGCTGCTGCAGGATGGCCCCGATCGGATCATTCTCGTGTCCCTTCAGGCGCAGCGGCTGGTCGCTTACGACCACGGCCGTGTCATCGTCGATACGGCGGTCACCACCGGCAGGTCGGCGTTGCCGACCGATGTGGGTGCGATGCACGTGGTGAAGAAGGACTCGCCATGGACGATGCAGTCGCCGTGGCCAAAGGGCTCGCCCTACTGGTATCCCGACACCCAGGTTCAGATGGTTGCCTGGTTTACGGGCACGGGTGAGGGCCTGCACGACGCCGCCTGGGAACCATTGTCCGCCTACGGGCCGGGCTCACAGGACGGTCCCTTCGCCAGCCACGGCTGCATCC
>VBHQ01000113.1 GCA_005880395.1 Chloroflexota bacterium | reverse complement strand
AAATCGGCATCTCCACTCCCAACGAGAAGAAGTTGATGACGAGACTCGTCATAGACGATTTCGCCAGCAAGGTTTGGGACGGCGCGTGGCGACGGGGACCCCGCAGTGGGCGTCGAAATCGTTTGGCTCTGAAAGACGGTAGTCGGGCCGTTGCAACCCGCCACCAGCAGCAGCGCGGCACTCGCGGCGAGCCCCTTGAACACCGGTCACCGGCAGGGTACCTCACTCTTCCCTCACCTGCAAGTGGAGAACTGATTAAAGAAGTTTGACTTCGATAAGGGGGCTGTACTGGACCATCGTGTCGACGTCGTCGCGTTTCCAGTGCCGCGCGACACCCTCGAGGACGGTGCGTCGCTCTTTCGGATCCGTGATTTCGCGGGCCGTCGCCGGCAGGTCCGCTTTGACG
This sequence comes from Chloroflexota bacterium, assembly GCA_005880395.1. Classification (GTDB taxonomy): domain Bacteria; phylum Chloroflexota; class Dormibacteria; order CF-121; family CF-121; genus CF-13. Next base: position 23,701 of record VBHQ01000113.1, on the reverse strand, counting down.
CCGCGTTTCAGATGAACCGTGAACTGCGGCGTGCTCGCCACGTTGTTTAGCCAGCCGCGGCGCTCCTCCCTCGGTTGGCCGCTGATATAGAGCCGGCCATCGATGTTATGGAGCACAATCTCGATCCGGCGCGGCTTGCCGGACTTTCGGCCGATGGTCGTCATGTCGATCACGGTCTGCTCCCTGGATAGCGCGTCACGGGTGCGATCGTCGATCGATTGCGGTATCGCCATAGGTCCGTTATAGGCTATGGCGTCGCCGGGCGCTCGAATGCATCTTCAGTTGCCGAAAGCATCGCCCCACGTCCGGTGGTCAGCAAGCCGCCCGCGCGGTCCTGGGTGAGACGCTGCGCCAAGTACACCGGAACCAGGCTGGCTACCAGGAGGATGCTGGCGACGACGTTGACGACGGGACGCTGGTTGGGCAGCCGGAGGTTGTTGAAGATCCATTTCGGCAGCGTGATCTCGCTGCCGGAGGTGAAGTTGGTGACGATGATCTCGTCGAACGAGAGCGCAAAGGCCAGCAGGCCGCCTGCCATCAACGCGGTCCTGATGCTGGGAAGGACCACGTAGCGGAAGGTCTGGATGCCGTCGGCTCCCAGGTCGTAGGACGCCTCGACCAGCGAGGTGGACGTCCGACGGAGCCGGGCGATGACGTTGTTGTAGACGACCACGACGCAGAAGGTGGCGTGGCCGATGATGATCGTCCAAAGACTAAAGCTGAGGCCGATCAGCTGGCCGCCGAGATTGATGGTCGAGTTGAGCGCCATCCCGGTGACGATGCCGGGAAGCGCGAGCGGAAGAATCAGTATGAAGGACACTGCCTCGCGCCCGAAGAACTTGAAGCGGTGAACGGAAAAAGCCGCCAGGCTGCCGAGCAAAAGCGCGATCGTCGTCGCGCCCAGCCCCGCCTTGATGGACGTCACGAACGCGGTGCGGACTTCCTGGTTATTCCAGGTTGAAACGAACCAGCGAAGGGACAGCCCCGGTAAGGGCCAGGACTGGGACCTGGCCGGATTGAAGGCGTAGAGCACGATGACGAAGAGCGGGATGTACAGAAAAGCGAGCACCAGACCGCTGAGCAGGCGCATTCCAATCTGAACGCCGCGCGGTTCGATCGCGCGATCCAAGCTCATAACGCCTCAAACGCCTTGAGCTGGCGGGCGATCAACAGGTAAATCGCCATGACGAGGGCCGGCACGATGGCGTACGCCGCGGCAAACGGGATGTTGTTCGCGATGCCGACGCTCTGGTAGATGACGTTGCCGATGAACTCCGTGTCGCCAACAAGGTCTGGGGCAATGTAATCGCCGATCGTGAGCGAGAAGGCGAAGATCGAGCCCGCCACGATACCCGGAATCGCGATCGGCAGGATGACCCGCCGGAAGGTCGTCAGCCAGCGTGCACCCAAATCGGTCGAGGCCTCGATCAAGGAATTGGGAATGCGTTCAAGTGCCGCGTACACCGGCAACGTGACGTAGGGCAACCAGAGATAGGAGAAGACGATCCAGAGGCTCCAGCGTGAGAACCCAAGATTGACAGACCCCAGATGGATCTGGTGTAGCGTCCAGTTCAGCACGCCGTCGCCCGAGAGGATCGTCCGCCAGGCATAAACGCGAACGAGATAACTGGACCAGAGCGGGAGGACCATGGAGAGGAGCAGGAAGGTCCGAAGGCGCGGCCTGGCGATCCGAGCGGCGTAATAGGCAATCGGAATGGCCAGCGCTACGTCGGTCAGGGTGACCGCGATCGCGATCCCGACGGTTCGAATCGCGATCGTGCGATAGACGTCCTCCTGCAGGAGAAACTGATAGTTCGTCAAGCCCCAGTTCTGCACGATCGCGCCGGTCACCGAGTCCTGGCTCCAAAACGACGTGATGAAAAGCAAGGCCAGCGAGCCCAGGTAGATCACGACCATCCAGAGCACGACCGGCCCGAGAAGGAGCGCAAGGCGCAGGAGCGGCGCACGATAGAGCACGCCGCCGACTCGATGCCGTAACGCACCGACGGCGCTCGGGGGAGGAGGCTTGAGCCTCTCCCCCACCCCCACCCTACCCTCCCCCAGAGGGGGAGGGAATATTGCCGTGCTTATTTGGTGCCGCGAACCTCTTGCCACCGCTGCTGCCAGACGGTGTAATCGGTGCACGTATTGCCACGGCTGTCGCCGCATTGCTGCAACGGGGTCTTCCACAGCGCGATGTTCTTGAGGAAGGCGTTGTCGCCGCAGTGATAATCGGTGTCCGCCGATGCGCCAATGTGCTGCTTGAGCAGATCACACGCCTTCGTGTTGCTCGGCGTCGCGCCGTAGAACTCCGCCACCTGGTCCTGAACTGCCGGTGTCTCCGTCCACTTCATCCACTGGTACATGCAATTCGGATGCTTGGCGTGCGACGACATCATCCAGGTATCGGCCCAGCCGGTCGCCCCCTCTGACGGGACAAGCGATGCCACCGGTTTGTTCTCGGTCTTGAGAAAGCTGACCTGATATGGCCAGGCCGTGCCGATCACCATGTCGCCGCTGCTGAACGGGTCGGTCTCATCGGTGGTCGCCGCCCAGTATTTCTTGATCAGCGGCGCCTGCTGCTTGAGCAGCGCAATCGCGGCGTCGAGCTGCTTGGTGGTCAGCTCGTAGACATCGGTGATGCCCAGGTTCTTGTTATGAGCCTTGAGATAGAGCGCGGCATCGGCGATGAAAATGGGGCTGTCGTAGGCCGCCACCTTGCCCTTATAGGGAGAATTCGCATCCCAGGTGGCAGCCCAGCTGGTCGGCGCCGGCTTGACGACGTCCGTGTTGTACATCAGCACGTTGGGCCCGTACATGTATGGGACGCCATAGTGATGCCCGTTGATGGTGTTATGCCGTGGCGATTGGAGCGACTGGATCACGTCCTTGAAGTCGGGAACGAGGCTGACGTTGACCTCGGCCACGTCCGCGTGGGCGATCAGCCGGTTGGTCGCATCGCCGCTCGCCGAGACGCCGTCCCACTGGGTGCCGCCGCCCTGGCGCATCAGGGTCACCATCTCGTCTGAGGTGTCGGCGAACTTGACGTTGATCATGCACCCGGTCTGGGTCTGGAACGGCGTGACCCAGTCGACCTTGGGATCGGTCTTGCCGCTTTCGACGTAGCCGGTCCAGGCAACGAGATTCAATGCGCCTTCACCCTTGCCGATGCTCTGCGGTAGATTGGACGCCGCCTGGTTGTTGGTCGCCGTGCTCCCGCACGCGGCGAGCACCACCATGGCGCCGACCGCCGCGATCGCATTGCCCTGATATCGCTTCATCCGACCTCCTCTTGCTTCTGATTGCCGCCCGATTCCGAAATCACCCGGCTATGCTGCCGGTCCCAAAAGAGACTCACGCGCCTTCCGCGTGCCTGAAGGACGTCCATCGATGACATCGCCAGATTTTGCTGGAGGACGACGAGCTCGCCGCCAGCGTCGAGATCCACGACGTAGCGCGTGAAGGCGCCGACGTAGACGACGTCGCGGACCACGCCAGGAGTGGACACTTCCTGGCCGTGCGGTTGTTCACCGGCGACGCCAAGGCGGATCTTTTCCGGCCGGACCGTGATGGCATGGCGCTGACCGGTGATGGCAGACGCGGCGTCTCCCGAGAGGACGTTGGACGCACCGACGAAACCGGCGACGAAGCCCGTGGCCGGACGCTCATACACCTCGGCGGGCGTGCCGACCTGCTCAACCCGGCCCTGATTCATGACCGCGAGGCGATCGCTCATCGTGAGCGCCTCCTCCTGATCGTGCGTAACGTAAATGAACGTCATCGACAGCCGCTCCTGGATCGATTTGAGCTCGATCTGCATCGCCTGACGCAGCTTGAGGTCGAGCGCGCCGAGTGGCTCATCGAGTAGCAGGACGCGCGGCTGGTTGACGATCGCCCGGGCAAGGGCGACGCGTTGCCTCTGGCCCCCAGAGAGCTCCCCCGGTTTGCGGCGATCGAAGCGATCGAGGCGCATCATGCGGAGGGCCTCCGTCACGCGCTGGCGACGTTCTTGACCACCAACCCGCTTGACCATCAGGCCGTATTCGACGTTCTCCCGCACCGACATGTGCGGAAATAGCGCGTAGTCCTGAAAGACGGTGTTGACGTCGCGCTCGTAAGCCGGCGAGCCGGAGACATCTTTTCCATGCAGCAGGATTCGCCCGGCGGTCGGCTCCTCGAAGCCGGCAATCATCCGCAAACAGGTGGTCTTGCCGCACCCGGAGGGCCCGAGCAGTGAGAAGAACTCGCCCTCCCTAACCTCGAGGTCGACCCCGGCGACCGCCACAATCTCGCCGAACGTCTTCCGAACGTTCTCGAGCCGGACTTCCGCGGGTGCGGGCGCGGCGAGTGGCTGGCTAACCGCGGACAGCGGTTCCAGGGCGCGGGAAGCCGTCATCTGAGGCAACGCTGTTTACCGCTTCCCCTCCTCTCCCTGAACTCAAGAGCCAGCTCACGGCGCTGGGCTTGCCAGCAAAGCTAGCGGAGACCAGGGGCTTTGTCAATCATTGCGCTCGTTCGGCATGTGCTGTAAGTTAACCGGCAACGGTCACCGGTTTTACCATTCGCCGGACCGCGGGAGGGGAACGTTGGCACGTACGCCGTTGATGCGCAAGCTGGAGCAGCTGGCTCGCGATGCCCATCTGGCGAAGTTGACCGGCAAGTCGGTGGAGCAGGTGGCGGAAGAACGCCGGCAGGGAGCCTGGACCAGGCGCACGTTCCTGAAAGCGACCGGCGCAACCCTTGGCGCCGCCGCGCTGGGAGGACCGATCGCCGCCTTCGCGAGCAGCGCGCCCCGCATCGCGATCGTGGGGGGTGGAATCGCCGGCCTGAATGCCGCCCTGACGCTGGCCGACGCTGGCATCACATCCACTATCTACGAGGCATCGCCTTCCCGAATCGGCGGCCGAATGCATTCGGATAGCCCGCTCGTCGCGGGCGGTGACAACTACTTCCAAGGACAGGTCAGCGAGTACTGCGGAGAATTCATCGACTCGAACCACAAGACCATCCTCCATCTCGCCCAGCGGTTCGGGCTTCTCACCGACGACGTGCTCCAGGCCCAGCCGAATGGCAGCACGGAAACGTACTACTTCAATCACGGTTACTACTCGTACGATCAAGCGTCCAAGGACTTTCAGCCGGTCCACAACGTCCTGCAGGGACAGGTACAAGCGGCTGGTTATCCGACGCTGTACAACAACTCCACGGCGGCAGGGACGCAGTTTGATCATCTCTCCTTGTATGACTGGATCGAGCAGTACGTGGATGGTGGGCACAGCTCCGATTTCGGCCGGCTCCTGGACTCAGCCTATAACCAGGAGTACGGCGCCGACACCACCGACCAGTCGTCGCTGAACCTGATCTACTTGCTGGGTTTCACCGCTAAACCCGGAAACTTCTCCATCTACGGAGCATCGGATGAGCGATATCACATCCATGGTGGCAATCAACGGCTGCCGGAGACGATCAAGGCTTACCTGGATACGACGGGACGGGTGAATGTGCAGATGGGCATGCGCATGAACACAATCAAGGCCAACGGCGACGGCAGGTTCAGCCTGTTCTTCGACGGCTCTTCGACGGCCGTGGTGGTCGATCGCCTGATCCTCTGCATGAGCTTCGCGGCCCTGAGGACACTGGATTATTCCGAGGCGGGATTCGACCGACTGAAACAAACGGCGATCACCGAGCTCGGCGCGGGCAAAAACGCCAAGCTGAACCTCCAGTTCGATTCTCGATACTGGAACACGACGGGCCCCTGGGGGTTCTCGAACGGTGACGTCTACACCGATATTGGTTTTCAGAACGCCTGGGACGTGACTCGCGCCCAGGCCGGTACCAACGGCATCATGGTCAACTACACCGGCGGCAGCGTTGCGGGCTCTCTACACCCGTCTATTCCCTATTCGAACGCCTCCAACAACCAGCAGGTGACGACCTACGCCAAGGCTTTTCTCAAACACCTCGAGATCGTGTTTCCAGGCATATCTCCTCACTGGACCGGGCGGGCCAATCTCTCGACGCCATTCCTCGATCCGAATCTGTACTGTTCGTACTCGTACTGGAAACTCGGCCAGTACACGAAGTTCAGCGGTTACGAGAAAGCGCGGCAGCCGGACCCGAAAACTGGAAAATGCCACTTCGCCGGTGAACATTGCTCGCAGGACTTCCAGGGATTCATGGAGGGTGGAGCTCAAGAGGGCGCTCGCGCCGCCAGCGAGATCCTGAGCGACTATAAGGCGGGCATTCCGTATTAGGTCTTAACACGATTCGCCCGTAACCCTCGGCCGAGGCGTCGCGTTCTACTTGCATGAAGGGATTGGAAGCGGGCCGAAGCGCCGGTCTTCGCTTATGGGCACGCTGGGCGGACATGGCCATCCTTCTGGCCCGATTTACCGTATAGCGAAAGGCGAAGCGCCCGGGTCAGCCGCCGTCGAAGTCAGGAAAGTATCGCTGAATCACCGAGAAATCGAAGTCTCGAAGAATCGATTCCTTCGGCTCCCGCTCGAGCAGGAACCTGAAGCTGGCCTGAACAAGATCTTCGGCTGACCGGCCCCGAGCCCATCGTTCCATGTCTGTCCTGGCCACGCGGACGCTGTGGCGCGTCGTGCCGCTGCCCTCGGAAACGCTGACCGCGCAGCGATAACCATCACCATCCTGGGTGCACTGCACATCGACTGGCATCGTCTTTAGACTCTAGGCATGGCCCTGAAATTCGGTGTTTTCGTGCCTCAAGGCTGGCAGATGGACCTGGCGCAAATCGAGGATCCGATCGAGAAATACGAGGCGATGACGCGCGCCGCCCAGGCCGCGGACAAAGGCCCGTGGGACTCGATCTGGGTGTACGACCACTTTCATACGGTGCCGCGCCCGGAGATGGAGTCTACCTTCGAGTGCTGGACCATCACGTCGACGCTGGTTCGCGACACGAAGCGCGTCCGAGTCGGTCAGATGGTCGGCTGCAACGGTTACCGGAATCCGGCGCTCTACGCCAAGATCGCATCGACGGTTGATGTCGCCAGCCACGGGCGGCTCAACGCCGGGCTGGGCGCTGGGTGGTACGAACATGAGTGGCGTGCGTATGGGTATGGCTTTCCGGAGATGAAGGTGCGCATGGCGATGTTCAAAGAGGCCTGCGAAATCGTCCATCGAATGTGGACCGAGGATTACCCGACGTTCAAAGGCGCCTACTACACGATCGACCGGCCAATCAACGAGCCCAAAGGCGTCCAAAAGCCCCACCCGCCCCTGTGGATTGGCGGCTCCGGGGAGAAGGTCACCCTGAAGCTTGTCGCACAGTTTGGCGACGCATGCAATATCGACTCGGAGCCCGACACGATCGGCCACAAACTATCAGTCCTCCGCCAGCATTGCGAAGCCGTGGGGCGTCCCTACGAGCAGATCATCAAGTCCTGCACGATCGGCGCCTTCGTCATCGATAAGGGCGCCGACGCTGAGCGCGCGACCGCCAAGGCGCGCGGGTCGAAGACGCTGCAGGAGTTTGCCCCCGAAGGCGGGATGGTGGCGGATGCGGATCGACTCGCGGAGCGAATCCACGAGCTGGTCGACGCGGGCATCGACTACGTGATCGTCTACATCCCGGGGATCGCCTATGACCTCGAACCGCTGCATCGCTTCGAAAGCGAGGTGATTCCGATGCTTGCGCAGTCAAAGGCCGTACACTCAAAAGCGAGGGTTCTTCTCCCTGAGCCAGAACCACGCCGCGCATGAAGGCACCGGCGATCCTCCCGTTTGGGAGCGCAACCCCGCTGCCCACGGCCTGCCGGCGTTCCTCGCCGCGACCGCCGCCCGCGCCCAGGGCGCAGACCTGGGCGACCGATTCCGGCTCGCCCTGCAACGGGCCCGGCACGAGGACCACCTCCAGCTCGACGATCCGCGAACCCACCGGACGGTCGCGGAGGGCGCCGGCCTGGACGTCAGGCGATGGGAAGAAGACGTAAAGCGGACGGATTTTTCCACCCTCGCGCGCGAGCACCAGGAAGCGGTCCGGCGCGGCGTGTTCGGCGTTCCCACACTGGTCTGGCCTGAGGGCCGAAGCTATTACGTCAAGATCACCGAGCTGGTCCCGGCAGGCCGCGCCGTCGCCCTGTACGACGCGATCGAAACCGTCCACCGGTTCGGGGAAGTCATCGAAATCAAGACGCCGGAGTCTGAAGGGACGCTGGCGGCGTAGCAGCTCCGCCTTCCCAGGCGACCTTACAGCTCGAACATGACGTCGTCGCGATAGCAGTAGAACCAATCCTCGCCAGGCTGGAACGATTTGATGATGGGATGGCCCGTCCCCTTCGCGTGCTTGGTGGCATGCTTGTTCTTCGACGAGTCGCAGCAGCCCACGTGGCCGCAGCTTTCACAGAGACGCAAGTGGACCCACGTGTCCCCCATCTTGAGGCACTCCTCACAACCCTTGCTGCTCGGCCGCGGATTCTTGATCTGGTCAAGGTGCGTGCAAACCTGCGTTGTTGCCATTGCTTCCTCCTGAGGACTAAGCGGGTGTGGCCAGCTCGTCGGCCGCTTCAAACTGTCGGTGATAGAGGCGTGCGTAAAGACCGTCTTGCTTGAGCAGATCGGCGTGCCGGCCTTGCTCGACCAGCTCGCCGCGATCCATCACGAGAATGAGGTCGGCGGCCAGGATCGTTGAGAGGCGGTGGGCGATGACCAGCGACGTACGCCCTTCGAAGAGCGGCCGCAGGGCGACCTGAATGAGATGCTCCGATTCGGAATCGAGGTTTGAGGTCGCCTCGTCGAGGATGAGGACTCGTGGGTCTTTCAGGATCACCCGGGCGATCGCCACCCGCTGTTTCTCACCGCCGCTCAGGCGATGGCCTCGCTCGCCGACGACGGTGTCATAGCCCTCTGGTAGCGATTCGATGAAGTCGTGAATGTACGCAGCCCTGGCGGCGGCCACCATCTCCGTCTCGCTGGCCTCGGGCTTCGCGTAAAGCAGGTTCTCGCGAATCGTCGCGTGAAACAGGAAGGTGTCCTGAAAAACCATGCCAATCTGCCGGCCCAGCGACTCAAGGGTCAGGTCGCGAACGTCGTGGCCGTCCAGCCGGACGGCGCCCAGCTGCGGATCGTAGAAGCGAGGCAGAAGACTGGTGACCGTGGTCTTCCCGGCGCCGGTCGGGCCGACGAGCGCCGCCAGCTGGCCGGGTTCGATCCGGAAGGCGATGTCTTTGAGCGCCGGGCTCGAGCTCGACGGGTAGCGGAACGTGACGCGACGTTCACTTGCATGTTTGCCAGGGAGCCGACGGGTCCGTAGAGGCGGCTGAGCAGCACGGTCGCGAAGGTGACGACGGTGCCCAGCGATTCCTGTCCGGTGACGACCAGATAGCCGCCGAACAGCCAGAGCACAGCCGGACCGGCGGTGCCGAGGATGCTCATCAGCATGAAGAACCAGCGCCCGATCATCGACTGGCGAATGTTCAAGGCGCGCAGCTCGTCGTTGAGTTTGCCAAAGCGCAGCGTCTCCGCCCGCTGTTTCACAAAAGCCTTCACGAGCTGCATCCCGGAGATCCCAAGGGTCTCCTGCATGTAAGCGGTCAGTTCCGCCAGCTTGCCCTGGGTCGCTTTGCGGGCCTGGAAGGTGGCCTTCCCAACGCGGCGGGTGGGTAACAAAAATGCCGGCAACACGACCAGCGCCGCGACGGTGAGCTTCCAGTCGAGGGCAAACATGAGAAACACCGTGCTCGCCAGGATCACGACAATGTTGACCAGGCTGAAGATGGTGTCGGAGACCACGCTCTGCACGCCGTTGACGTCATTGCTCAGACGGGACATCACATCGCCGGTGCGGGTGGCTGTGAAAAAGGCGATCGACTGCTTGAGCACACGATCGAAGAGCTGGTTGCGAAGGTCGAACATGATGCTCTGGGCGATCCGATTGCTGAAGTAGGACTGCGCCACGCCGATCAGTCCCGCGAGCAGCGACGAGCCGACCAGCGCGCCGATCAGGAAGGCGACGTATGAGAACTGGCCGTGCCGGCCGGTCAGGTAGTTGATCAGGTGCTGTGTGACGATGGCGGGGACCAGGCCAAGGGCGGCGGCCACACCGATGCAGACGAGAACGACGAGGGCGAGGGACCAGTAGGGCAGGAAATAGCCGAAGACGCGCTTGAGCAGCGGCCACTCCAGCTTGACATCGGCCTCCGGCTCGTGAAACCCGTGATGCCACCAGTACATCTGTGGGTTAGCCTACCCAGACCGGGAGCAATTCAACGAAGGCGAACCTAGGGACGCTCGCCCAGGGTGATGTCGAGGTCTTTGACCTGTCCTGCCCTGAAGACCTGTAGTCGATGGGTGGATCCAACCTCCAGATCACGGAGGGCATCGAAGAGCGGGTCGAGGCGTGGAACCGGGTCGCCGTCGAAGGTCACAATGACGTCGCCCTGCTCAAGGCCCGCGGTTGCCGCCGGCCCGCCCGGCTCGAGGGCGACAACCAGCATCCCGGTACTCACGCCAAACTGATTTCCCTCCGCCAGGGGCAGCGATTGTGCTCCCAGTCCCAGGTAAGCGCGGCGGATCCGGCCGTAGGTCCGCAGGCTCTGAACCACTCGAGCTGCCCTGTCGATGGGGAGCGCGAGCGTCACACCGCGGCCGTAATGCCAACTGTTGATGCCGATGACCCGGCCTTCCGTATCGACCAACGGACCCCCGGAAAAGCCGGGCAGCAACTCGGCGGTGGTATGGATCAGATGATGCGTCTCGCCGCCTCTCCAGCTTCTGAATGGCCTGGAGAACCCGGTCACGATGCCGAGCGTTACCTGGTGGTTGCCGGGGTTGCCGAGCGCCAGCACGAGATGGCCCGGGCGAACGTCCGAGGAGCTGCCCCGGGCGAGCGGCTTCGCCCGTAGCCCTTGCGTTCGAAGCACGACCAGGTCGCTGCCGCGGTCGCGGCCGGCGACTGTGGCCTTGACCATCGTCGGCGGCCCCGTGACGCGGATGAGGTCGTCCTCTTCCACCACGTGATCGGCGGTTACCACCATGTTGTCGTCCCAGAGGACGCCACTGGCGGGACGGCCGGGCCGCGCCTCGACCTGGACGACGCCCGGCGCGCATCGGGCAGCAATCTCCTCGATCTCGTGCGACAACGTCGAGAACGAGGTCACGGCTGTAACCGTAACGCCTTCTCGACGGTCCGCGTTCTGTGTGCAGATTCATTGACTGATTCATCACAGGAGGACGTCATGCGGATACGAAGGGGAACGCTCGCCGCTCGGGCAACTTTGATCGGGATAGGGGCGTTGATAGCGATTGCGGCCTCGGCGGTCACGGCGGTCGCGGTACGCGCAGGTGCCGGCGCCGCACCGACCAGCGCGGCTGTTGGCGCAGGGAGCGTCGCGGGCCCGCGCGATACCGTGACGGTGGTCGGCGAAGGAACGCAAAATGCGACCCCCGACAACGCGCTCATCAGCCTCGGTGTCCAGGTGAAACGTGGAAGCACCGGCGATGCGATGAATGCGGCCAACAGCGAGATGAACGCGCTGCTCAGTGCCATCAAGGGGCAGGGCGTGCAGGACGCCGACATCCAGACCACCGGAATCGGTGTCAACCAACAATCGAATGGCTTTGCGGTCACCGGCTACCAGGCGTTCAACACCGTCAACGTCAAAATCCACCACATCAGCAACGCCGGCAGCGTGATCTCGGCGGCGCAACACGCGGTTGGCGATGACATCCAGCTCAACGGGATTACGCTGCTGCTCAGCGACAACACCAACCAGCTGAAGGGCGCCCGGCAGACCGCGATGAACGCGGCGGCGGCTCGCGCCAAGGAATGGGCGGCGCTGGCCAGTCGGCACCTTGGCAAGGTGCTCTCCGTCTCGGAGATCGTGGGCAACGGCTCGGCCGCGACGCCGTGCTATGGCCAGTGCGGTGGTGGCGGTGGCGGACCGGTCCAGGCCGGGCAGGTCAACGTCACGGTTGACGTCGCGGTGGTCTACGAGCTAACCGATTGAACAGCCCCCACCCTGCCCTCCCCCAGGGGGAGGGTGAAGTCAGATCAGGCGACGTGGGCCGCGACGTCCTCGTGGCAGTCGGGGCATTCTTCCTCGGGACCGGGCGCGTGGCCCGCATGCTTGCTCTCCATCGGAAGGCCGGCGGCGCGCCACGCGGCCAGCCCACCTCGTAGGGCCCACGCCTGCTTGCCCTGCTGCCGGAGGAATTGCGCCACACGGGCGCTGGTGCCTTCCTCGGGTCAAGTGCAGTAGGCGACGATCTCGCGATCGGGGGGAAGGCTGGCGAAATGCTGAGCGATTTCGGCGGTGGGACGAGCGGCCTGAAGCCCTCGAATGATCGGCTCAGGTGGCAGCCGGATCGCGCCAGGGAGGCGGTGGCTGACGCTCGGATAGACCAGCGAGCTGGTCACGTCGAGAGCAACCGCCTGGCCGCCGTCGATCTTTGCCTTGGCCGCAGAGGATGCCCAATGCCGCGCCTAACAGCGCGCGCTCGGCCTTGTGACCCAGCTCCCCATGCTCGGCTTTCCACGAGATCAATGAACTCCGGGCCTCCGTCAGGTCGAGCGCTCGTTTGCGCGCGGCATCCCAGGTGTTAATGCGGTCCGCTTGTTCAAGGGCGCGGAGGGCCTCGCGTTCCGCGTCGTGAAAGCCTTGCAGCGCCGCTTGATCTTCGTGGCGGTCCCAACCCCAGGCCGCGCGCTCGATACCGGCAGGTGACAGAACACGGGCATCGTTGAAAAGCCGGTCGAGCCCTTCCTCCCCCTGCTTGAAACCGTAGCCTTCAGCGTCTGCGGCCATCGTGCTCCCCAGTGTAGGGCGTCACTATCGCGAAGGTTCGCCTTAATTCGGACTAGACCAGGATCCAGCCGAGCCCGATCGCACGGGCGACCGCTTCCGCGCGCGAGCGGGCACCGATTTTGCCCAGGATCGCCGCGGCGTGGAACTTCACGGTGTGCTCGCTGATTTCGAGCCGCCGGGCGATCTGGCGATTGGTGAGCCCCCGAGCCATCAACTGGACGACCTCGAGCTCGCGCGAAGTAAGTGATTCAACCGGCGCCTTGACCGCCGCCTCGACCGGCTCCTCGGCGGGCAACAGGGCGGCCAGCTCGGGCCGCGGAATGCTCACCAGATTTCGCGCGGCGCCCAGGAGCGCCGCCGCGAGTGTCTGCGGATCGACCCCCGTTGGGAGCAAGGCCGAGGCACCGAACGCCAGCGCCTGCTGGAGGCCGGTCAGGTCGTCGGCCAGGGCCACGATCGGAAGATCGGGCTGAGCGATGGACAGCCTGGCGATCCGGTCGAGGTCTTCGGGCTCGCCTTCACCCGCATCCATCAGCGCAACGATCAGGACCCGCAGGTCCGGCATGAGTCAGTTGTACCCCAAGAGCGGCAAGCGCAACGGCGGCAGACACGCTTTCTTCTGGTCGGTCAAACGGGCCGGGTGACGTTCGGTGCGGTGGCCTGGGCCTCGGCGAGCCAGTCGCGCGTCAGGAAGAGCCAGAATGCGAGGCCGGCGGAGGGACCATAGCGCCTGAATCGCTTGATGATGGTCCGATCGCTGACCGGGCGCTTGCTGCCCATCAGGCGGGCGTACGTCGGGCGGGTCCAGGAATCGAGGATGAGACGGTCATAGCGACCGAGCATCAGCATGATGTGGGCGGCGGCGTAGGGACCGACGCCGGGCAATGCCTGGAGCTGCCGAGCGACCTCGTCGTCGGGGAGCTCCTCGCGGGAGGCGGTTCCGAGGCGCTCGAGATCGACCCGACCGGCGGCCACGTCCCGCGCAAGTTGCTTCAGGTAGGCACTGCGATACCCGGCGGCTGCAACCTTCTTATAGAAGGTGTCCGGCGCGGCGGCCATCGCCTCAGGCGTCGGAAACGCCCGGCCGTCGGGACCCTGCGCCGGCGCATTCGGGGCCTTGCGGCCAAGGTGCTCGACCAACGCATTGATCATTCGGGTGGTCCCGCTCCAGGAGGTATTCGTCGTGCAGATAGTTTTGACGACGTCTTCGAAGACGGTTGGACTGCGCACCATACGGCCGGCACCGTTGACGACCCAATCGAGCTCGGGATCCTCCGCGGCCACCGCGTAGAACGCCGAAAGGTCAACATCGAGACTGAGCACATGGCGGAGCTGGGCCATGATGGCGACCGCCAGCTCTGCGGAGACGGCCTGGTTGCGGGCGGCAACCAACCCAACGCCAGCGTGCGCCTGGGAAATCGTAAGCGTGCGTGCGCGCTCCCGAGCGAGCGGAACGGTGATCTCGAAGGTCCACGCTTTCTCGTCCAGTCGCATCGGCGGCAGGGCCGCGATGCCGTGAGAAAGGAACACCCGTCGAAGGTCGATCACCTCGCCGGCGGGGCCGCGCAGCGGGAATTCACGGCTCCAGGAGCCCCCACCCTGCCCTCCCCCAGAGGGCGAGGGAGATGATGGCCCTTCGCCGGAAAGGGAGGGAGACGAGGACGTCAAACCGGCTTGTTCCAGAGGTGTTGTTCTCCGACGGCTCGGTATCCGAGGCGCCGGTAATAGCCGGGAAGATAGCCGTCATCGATGCATTGCAAGGTGAGGCGGGCAGATCCGATCGCATCGGCCTCGGCGGGCATGGCGAGCGTGAGCGCACCGCCGGCGCCGCGCCGGCGTGCGTCCGGCCGAGTGTAGAGACCGTGCAGGTAGGCGATGGGGCCATGCTGGAAAAGCCCGACATGGGCAACGGCCCGCTCGCGGTCGTACGCCAGGCAAAACCGGTGCGGGGTCTTGGCTGCGCGCCAGCGCGAGAGCGCGATGTATTGCTCGGTCATCGCGGTGTTCCATCCATGCTCGCGAGTATCGGTGCGGATCGATTCTTCCAGGTCGGACCAGGAGGCCTCGTCATCGACGCAGATGATGCGAAAACCCCCACCCTGCCCTCCCCCAGAGGGGGAGGGTGGATTGGAGCCGCCCCCAGAGGGGGAGGGTGAAAAGGCGTGGACCATCGCCACCCGAACTTCGTGCCGGTAACCGGCCGCCGTTAACGCAACGCCGAGAGTGGCAATCGTTATCGGATCTCATCCGGATTCCAGATCGCCTCCCCGAATGGGCGCCGAGTGGAATGGCCGCCGAGGCGGCCCTGCGCCGCGGCCGCGTCGAAGACTTCATCGGCCAGCGCCTCGAGCTGGACGCTCACCTCACTCGCCGGTGGCGCCGTCGGTCTGCTCTCGCAGAATGTCCATGTGGCCGGCGTGGCGCGCCGTTTCTTCGATCATGTGGACCATGACCCAGCGCAGCGTGTGGGTCGCGCGGTCTGCACGGCGCGCGTGATCGTCCAGGTTGGCGGCGTCCACGATCTGCCGACTTCGCTCGATTTCTCGCCGATATAGATCGGTGATGCCGACCACGCTCTCATCCAGTTCAATCCGAAAGTCGGCGTCGGGGTCAGCCTCGCTCCACGGCTGATACACACGCTCACCCATGAAGCCACTTTGAAACCAGCCGCGCTCAACGCAGGCGAGATGCTTGACAATCCCGAGCAACGTGGTTGGCGAGCTCACCAGCGACCGCGTGGCTGCCTCTTTCGATAAACCCTCCACCTTGCGGAGAATGACGTCGCGGTACCAGTCGAGAAAGCTGCTCAGCGTCGTTTTCTCGTCTGCCTCGTAAGGAGGATCCGGCAAGGCCGGACGGATCGGTGCCGTCATGCGTTCGGCGACCGGCCGCTGAGATAGGCGAGCGCCGCCAGGTAGCCGTCGAATCCAAGGCCGGAGATCACACCCTTTGCCGCGGCGGCGGTCACCATCCGGTGCCGCTCGGGCTGACGAGCGAAGACGTTGGAGATGTGGACCTCGATGACCGGCTTCCCCGAGCCACGCAGTGCATCCGCGAGCGCCAGGCTGTAATGCGAAAGCGCGCCGGGGTTGATGACGATCGCATCTACCGAGGCAGCCGCGTTCTCGATCGCGTCGATCAGCCCCCCTTCGTGGTTCGACTGCAGGCACTGAACCTCGATGCCCATCGTTTTGGCTCGATCCCCCAGCAGGGCTTCGAGTTCGGCGAGCGTTGCGCTGCCGTAGATCTCGGGCTCCCGGCGGCCGAGCGTGGCGAGGTTTGGGCCGTTCAACACCAGCACCTTCATATGGACAGCACCTCGGCAAGCGCGGTCGAGACGGTCTTCGGGTCGACCTGGACGCCATAGTCGGCCCGGCCGAGCTCGCGCAGCAGAACCCAGCGTGGCTCGCCGGATTGTGACTTCTTGTCGTGTCGCAGGGCCGCCAGCAAATCGGCTCGACCGACGACGGGACGGTTTTGGAGCAGCTCGGCCTGGTCGAGAAGCTCGTGTTGGATGCGCACCGCGTGGTCCGAGCCGGTTCCATTGAGCAGGCTGATCCGCGACGCCACCTCCATTCCCCAGGCCACCGCCTCACCATGGCGAACCTGGCCGTAACCGAGCGCACGTTCGAGGGCGTGACCAACGGTGTGACCGTAATTAAGGATGGCGCGCTCGTTGCGCTCATCGGGGTCACGGACGACAATCGACGCCTTGATCCGGACGGCGCGCGCGACTGCCTCCCCTATCAAGGCGATGTCGCGCCCGAGCAACGCGGGCAGATTGTGCCAGAGCCATCGCACAAACGCCCGGTCGGCGACCAACGCGGCTTTGATGATCTCGGCCAGAGAGGCGCGATAATCCGCATCGGGCAAGGTGGCGAGGTAGTCGAGGTCGCAGAACACCGCGCTGGGTTGATGGACCGCGCCAATCATGTTTTTGCCCGACGGCAGGTTGATCCCGGTCTTGCCGCCGATGCTGCTGTCGACCATCGCGAGCAGCGTGGTCGGAACCTGGATATAGCGAGTCCCTCGCATCCAGGTCGCGGCGGCGAAGCCAGCGACGTCGCCCACCGTCCCGCCGCCAAGCACAAGCAGCATTCCCTGACGGTCGACGCCCGCTGACCCGAGGGCGTCGTAAATGCCCGAGAGGACTGCCATCTCCTTGGCCATTTCGCCGTGCGGGACGGTATGCAGCGTCGCCGGGATGCCGGCCGACGACAAGGTGGCCATCAGTGGCGCCGCATGCCGCGCGGCTACTTGCGTATCGCTGATGACGACGGCGTGAGCGGTGTTCGCCAGCCGCTGAACGGTCGAGGCGACCATGTGGCCCAGGTGTGAGCCGATCACGATCTCGTGGGCGGCCCCAGGCACATCGAGGGGGATGCGCTGCAGTCCGGACGAGGGAAGCGAGTCCGCGATGTGGGCGGCCACCGCGACCGGCTCTCGTCCATCGGTTCTCACCACGAGGTCCGCCTCGAGGTAGCGGGAGATTCGGCTCGGCAGCAGCGCGGCGATGGCCGAGGGCGCGTCCGGCTGAAGCAGCGGGCGTCCCTCCGATCCGTTCAAACGACGGGCTAGCTCGGGTGCCTCCGCGATCAGGGCGATGACGGTGTTGCCCGTGCGGATCCGGCGCCAATTTTCGTCGCGAAGGGGACCGCCACCGCCAGCAGCGACGATCACGTCGGTTCGCGCAAGAACTCGCTCCAGGCTACGAGCCTCGCGCGCGCGGAAGCCATCTTCGCCTTCCAACGCGAAGATCTCGGCGACGGAGCGTCCGGCTTCGACGGTGATTTCGTCGTCGAGGTCGACGAACGTCCGCCCCAGACGGTTTGCCAGCTGCCGTCCGACCGTTGACTTACCGCTGCCCATGAAGCCGACGAGAACGATGTTGTTCATCGCCGTGCTTTCTCGAGGTAGCTCTCGAGGTTGCGTCGCAACTCCGGCAGCGAGTCGCCGCCGAATTTCTCGATCAGGAAATCGGTTTCATGAAGCCGTGCACCACCACGGGTTCGCCGTTGGTGACTCCACCGGTCAATCCGCCGGCCCGATTCGTCTGATGGCGAAGCCGGCCGTCATCGTAAACCGGAACGTCGTGGACCTGAGAGCCCGGCAGCGCCGCCGCCTCCACGCCATCGCCGATCGAGACCGCCTTGCAGGCCGGGATGCTCGCGATTGCCTGCGCCAGCAGACCGTCGAGGCGCGTGTCCCACTGCCGGTAGCTCCCAAGCCCCGGCGGCACCCCCTCGGCGATGACGGTGAAGACACCGCCGAGCGTGTCACCGCGTTCGCGCGCGGCATCGATGGCCGCGACCATGGCCTCGCTCGACGGTTGGTCCGGACAACGCACGGGCGATGCGTCGACCGCAATCCAGTCGATCGAGTCCGGGATCGGCGCCTCGATCGGACCAATCGACCGGGTATAGCTGCGGACCCGCAGACCGAACTCGTTGAGCAACAGCTTGGCCACAGCACCGGCCGCCACGCGGGCCGCGGTCTCGCGCGCGCTGGCACGCTCCAGGACGTTTCGGGCGTCATCCGCGCCGTACTTGAGCATGCCGGCGAGGTCGGCGTGACCCGGCCGCACGCGCGTGATCGGCTTGCGCTTCACTTCGGCGGCGTCGACCGCCATCACCTGCCGCCAGTTTTGCCAATCGAGGTTGGCGATCTCGAGGGTGATCGGCGAGCCGAGGGTGAGCCCACCGCGAACGCCGGCGACGATGTGCGCGGCGTCTTGCTCGATCTGCTGGCGACCGCCCCGACCATGGCCACCCTGCCGGCGTCGCAGATCCAGAACCAGATCTTCTTCGCGAAGCGTCAGGCCCGCAGGAATGCCGTCGAGGATGACGGTCAGCCGCTCGCCATGCGACTCGCCCGCCGTGAGGAAGCGCAGCGTCATACGGCCACAGCACCCACTGCAGCGTTCAACGCCGCGCGCATGACGTCCAGCGGCGCGGGCTGGCCGGTCCAGACCTGGAAGGATGCGGCGCCCTGGTGGAGGAGCATGGCCCGTCCCTCGGGCGACCGTCCCGCCCGCAGGTCGAACACCCGCTGCTGAGGTAACAACGCTCCGGCTCGCGAGCCACCACCATCAACGTGGCCGCCCGCGTGCGCAGCGCCTCCCCCACCGCCCGGGCCGCGCCGCCAGCGCCGATCAGCAGCACCGACTTGCATTCGACGACATAGCCGCAGTCGTCGAGAGCGCGGCTGAAGCCGACGACATCGGTATTCGACCCGAGCAGGCGCCCGTTTCGCCGGCTGATCGTGTTGACCGCGCCAACTCGCCAGGCGAGCGGATCCAGGCTATCGAGCAATGGGAGCACTGCCTGTTTGTGCGGAATCGTGACGTTCGCCCCCAGGACCTGTTCGTTCTCCCGCATCTGCGTCATCACTCCAGCGAGCTCAGCATTACTGAGCTCGCGCGGAAGGTACCGGCAGTCGATGCCCGCAACGCGAAAAGCTGCATTCTGCATCGACGGCGAACGGCTGCCCATCACGGGGTTGCCCAGCAGCCAGACCTCAGACGGCATCGACGACCTCCCGCATGTGCTGGAAGAACTCGGGATAGGAGACCGCCACCGAGTCGGCGTCGCTGATCGAGGTCGGCCCCGAGGCCACCAGGCCGGCGACGGCAAGCGCCATCGCGATCCGATGGTCACCGCGCGAGTCGACCGCGGCACCCTGTAAGTTGGCTGGACCCTGCACGCTGATTCCGGAGGGCCATTCCTCCACCTCGGCGCCCATCAGGCGGAGACCCTCGGTCATGGCCGCGATCCGGTCGCTCTCCTTGACTCTGAGCTCGGTTGCACCACCGATGAGGGTCGTGCCTTTAGCCTGAGTCGCGACCGCCAGCAAGGCGGGGATTTCGTCGATCAACGCCGCAGCTTCGGCCGGCCCGATGGTGACGGCCTTCAGCGACCGGCCCACCACCCGGAGCGACCCGACCGGTTCGGGTCCGTCAGTCGAAGAATCCAGCTGAACGTCGGCGCCCATCCTCTGCAGGAGGTCAGCAAACGCAATCCGGGTCGGATTGAGCCCGACGCCGCGGATCGTGATCGACCAGTCAGGCCGCAGGGCGGCGGCCGCCATCCAGAAGGCGGCCGAGGAGAAATCGCCGGGGACGGTCATCGTGAGTGGTGCCAACGGTCGATGCGAGGGCCGCAACTCGATCGTGGTGCCCTGCGTTTGGACCTCGCCACCCATCGCCCTCAAGAGCCGTTCCGTGTGGTCGCGGGTATGCGCTGGTTCGACAACCGTCGACGGCCCGCTTGCAGCAAGGCCGGCGAGCAGAATCGCGCTCTTGACCTGGGCGCTGGCGACACCAAGGGCATGATGGCGGCCTTGCAGCCGCGTCCCTCGGACCGCAACCGGCGCATGGCCATCGTCGGATTGGATTCGAGCCCCCATCAGACGTAAGGGCTCGATGACGCGGGCCATCGGGCGCCGCCGCAACGAGCGATCGCCGTCAAGCGTCGCGGAAATCCGGCTGCCTGCCAGCAGGCCCAGCAGCAGGCGCATCGTGGTGCCGGAGTTGGCGCAATCGAGCGGGCCGTGCGGGGTTGAGAACCCCCACCCTGACCCTCCCCCGGTGACGGTGGAGGGAAAAACAGTGAGGCCGCCAGAGGCCGACGGAAATAGGCGAACGCCGAGGCTGCGAAGACAGGCGATGGTGGCCCGAACGTCGTCGCCGTCGGGCAGGCCCCTGATGGTGCTCTCGCCATCGGCATGCGCGGCCAGGATGAGCGCACGATGGGCGATCGATTTGTCACCGGGGACGCGCAGCTCACCCGCGACGAGCGTCGCGGGACGGACGATGGCAACCGTGGCGAGATCAGACCGCAAGGTGCCTGCCTGCCGCAAAGAGCTCGGTCACATGGTCCCCCCGATCGAGGCGTTCACGAATCGAGCGCAAGGTTGCTGCGAACTGATCGATCGCCTCGAGCATGGGCTCGCGGTTCTCCCGGGCGATGCTTTCGTACATCGAGGGATCGCCCACCGCCAGCCGCGCCATGCCGCGGTAGCCGGGGCCGCCGAGCGACGCATCAGCATGCTCGGCGACGGTTTCGGCGAAAGCGGTGCTGACCGCAAACGCCAGGTGACTGAGATAGGCCAGCTGCCGGTCATGCTCCTCAGGAGACCGAAATGCTGGTCGAGCGCCCAGAGCGCCAACCAGCTCGATCCACGCCTCGAATGGTCGAAGGCTCTGCGCCTCGAGAGGCGTGAAGATCCAGGGCTCATCGCGAAAGATGGCCGGATCGCTCGCCCCGATCCCGCTCATGGATTTACCCGCAACCGGATGCCCACCGAGAAAGAGCCCCGGCTCTGGAAGGCGCCGCGCCCACTGCCTAACCGGCCGCTTGACGCTGGCGACGTCGGTGATGACGGTGCCCGACACGGCGAGCGGCGCGATCAAGTCGAGAACACCGGCAATCGCATCGATGGGCGTGGCGACGACGACGACATCGCATCCGTCGAGGATCGCGACCTCGGTCGATGCCGCCTCGACCGCGCCCCGGCGCAGCGCCTCCGCTGCCGCATCAGCGCTTCGCGTCAGGCCGACGACGTCGATTGGAGGATGCAGGGTGCGCAGGGCGAGGCCGAGTGATCCTCCAATCAGGCCAAGGCCGACAATGCCGATGCGCATCAGGCTGGTACTCGTGCGCCACGGCCGAGGGCAGCTGCAACCGACTCGACCTGCTCGACCAGTTGCCGGAAGGCCTCGGGCGTGATCGACTGGGCGCCGTCCGAGAGCGCCAACTCCGGTTGCGCGTGGACCTCGACCATCAGGCCGTGCGCGCCAGCGGCCACGCCAGCCAACGCCATCGCCGTGACCAGCGAGCGACGGCCCGTGCCGTGACTGGGATCGACGATGACCGGCAGGTGGCTCAACTCCTTGACGAGCGGCACCGCGTTCAGGTCCAGCGTGTTGCGGGTGTAGGTCTCGAAGGTCCGGATGCCGCGCTCGCAGAGGATGACCTCGTAGTTGCCCTGGCTGAGGATGTACTCAGCCGACAGCAACCACTCCTCGATCGTGGCCGACATGCCGCGCTTGAGCAACACCGGTTTGCGTAGCCGACCTACCTCGGAGAGCAGCGCGAAATTCTGCATGTTGCGGGCGCCGATCTGCAGCACGTCGGCAAGGCCGGCCAGGGTATCGATATCTGCCGGCGCCAGCACCTCGCAGACGAGCGGGAGGCCGGTTTGCCGGCGCGCCTCACCGAGGATGGCGATGCCGTCACCTCGCAAGCCCTGGAAGCTGTACGGCGAGGTTCTTGGCTTGAAGACTCCTCCACGAAGGGCATGCGCGCCCGCGGCCTTGACCTGGCGGCATGTCTCAAGAAAGATCGCTTCGCCATCGACCGAGCAGGGACCGGCGACGATCCAGACGTCCTCCGCGCCGACCACGTGGTCGCCGATTGGAATCCGTGTGTCGCGGGCGCGAAACTCGCGGTTGGAGAGCTTAAATGGTTTGGTGATGGGCACGACTTCGGCGACGCCGGGTGCCTCGACAAAGAGATCGCGAAGGGCGAAGGGATTCGTGCCGATGACGCCGATGACAGTCCGTTCGTCGCCGTCGCTGAGGTGCGTCCGCATCCCGTGGGCTTCCACCTGGGTCACCACCGCCTTGACCTGGTCCGATGTTGCGTCATGTCGCATCACGATGATCATGCCGTGGCCCTCAGCCGGGCGGCCCGATGGAGGTACGCGAACCGCATCGCGCTCGCGGGCTGCGTGGTATTCACGAGCAGCAGCACACGGATGCAACGCTCGATGCTCCGGGCGTTGTTCGGCGGCACGTTCATCTCATGGGCGCAGAGCAGTGGCACGTCACTCCAGCCGAACCGCCTGGCCGCAGCCGCCGGGAATTCGGCGTTGAGGTCGGCGGTGGTGGTGAACCAGGCGGCAGCGATCTCCTGCGGGTCCAGCGCATTGTCGTGACTCAACCGCCCGATCAACTCGGTGGTGGCCTCGATGATGGCCGTCTCGCTGTTTTCTTCGGTGGTCGTCGCGCCGCGTATCCCTCGAACCGCCATTCCTCAAACCTCCTGGGTGCGCCGAACTATCGTGATCTGGAGGAGGGCCGGTCGTCGGGTGGGCCTGGGTGAGCGGCGCTAGCTCATCCCGAGCCGGACCCGAGCCGGCCCGAGATAGGCGTAAAAGTACGCAAATCGAAGGCGCCGCGACATTGTGACGGCAATCCTACAAGAGGGCGCCGCGTTTGGCAAGGCCCGCGCGTAACCCGGCGGCGTAATCGCAACCGACGAAATTTCAATCGCCTGGAGGCCTTGCATGCGAATGGTTTTACGTGCGACCACGATCTTCCTGACGGCAGCCTCAGGCCTGGCGCTGGCGGCCTGCGGCGGCACGGCCAGCCCCACGTCGAACGGGGCCGCCGCCTCTCCAAGCCAGGCGGCCTTGATCCACACCCAATCGATGAAGGTTGGCAGCTCGACAATGACGGTCTTGAAGAACGCCAAGGGCCTGACGCTCTATTACTTCACTCCGGACACGTCATCGACCGTCGCCTGTACCGGCGCCTGTGCGACCAACTGGCCACCGCTCCTGTCGACCGGCGATACGCCAACGAGCAGCCCCAGTCTGCCCGGGCAGCTCACCGTCATGAACGGCACCAATGGCAAGCAGGTCGTTTACAACGGTCACCCCCTGTATACCTACGCGAAAGACGGCGACTCGGGCGACGCCTACGGCCAGGGGATCGGCGGCAAATGGTTCGTGGCAACACCCGACCTGGCGGCAGCCGCTGCGGCTAATGCAGGCTCCGGCGGTTACACGCCGTCCTATTAGGCCGGGCGATTAGTTAGCAGTCGGGTTCAGCGGCAGGAACTGCGTCGGGTCGATCGGGCTGTTGTCGATTCGCACCTCGAAGTGCGTATGCGGGCCGGTCGAATTTCCCGTCGACCCGACGAGGC
>VBHQ01000112.1 GCA_005880395.1 Chloroflexota bacterium | reverse complement strand
TGCTCGACGAGCCGGCAGCAGGCATGAATCCCTACGAACGGATCGAGATCGCCCGGCTGATCCGGTCGATGCGCGATCGTGGCTTGACCATCTTCCTGATCGAGCACCACATGCCGCTCGTCATGGAGATTTCCGACCGCGTTATCGTCATGGACCACGGCGTCAAAATCGCCGAAGGCTTGCCCAAGGAGGTTCACAACAATCCCAGAGTCGTCGAAGCCTATCTCGGTCGACGGGCAGCGTCCGCCTAGCGGCGCCGGCCCGGCGGACGGCGTGGTCCTCCGGCTGCAGGACGTCGAGGTTCGTTATGGACCGGTGGCGGCCCTGCGCGAGGTAAGCATGGAGATCCGCCGCGGCGAGATCGTCTGCCTGTTAGGGGGCAACGCGTCGGGCAAGTCGACCACGATGAAGACGGTGATCGGCTCGCTGCGGCCGAGTCAAGGGACGGTCTTCTACGAAGGGCTGGACATCACGAACTGGAACACCTCCCGTCGGGTCGGCAGTGGCATCGCCATCGTGCCCGAGGCCCGCCGGATCTTTCCGCGGCTGACGGTGCGAGAGAACTTGATGATGGGCGCCTTCACTCGCCGAGACCGCACCGAAATCGACGAGGACCTGGATCGTGTGATGCAAATGTTCCCCCGCCTGCGCGAACGGTCGACGCAACGCGGCGGCACCATGTCCGGCGGTGAGCAGCAGATGCTGGCCATGGCGCGGGCCCTCATGTCACGGCCTCGATTTCTCTGCATGGATGAACCCTCGATGGGCCTCGCCCCGGTCCTGGTCGAGCAGCAATTCGAGACGATTCAGCAGCTCAACCAAACCGGAATCACCATCTTTGTCGTCGAGCAGAACGCTGCCATGGCGTTGGCGATCGCGAACCGCGGCTACGTGCTGCAGAGCGGACGGGTGGTGCTGCAGGGCACGGCTGACTCACTGCTTCAAAACCCTCAGATGCAGCGCGCCTACTTGGGGATGTAGCGCCCCCCGCTCCCTTATCGCGAGAGCTTTGCTTCCGGCGAACCTGCCGGGGAGAAGGCCCCGAGGACTTTCATGTCCTCGCGACCAGTGTTCTCGAGCGTGTGGCGGACGCCGATGGGAAAGAACACGACCGAACCCGGCCGCAGCTCGCCGACCGGCTGATCCTCGATCCAGAGCCGGCCGGTGCCCGCCAGGATGTAGACCGCCTCCTCATGCGGGTGGGCGTGGAGCGGTGCCCGGCCGGTCGGAATCACGCCCGTGAACTGCGTCATCTGACGGCAGCCAACATCCGGATTGACCAGCACCCGAAAACTGCGCTCACCCATCATCGTGGGTGCGACCCGCTGCTCGTCCATCAGCGTCGGCCTCACGCCGCGTTCGTCGATTCCGGTGGCCGCCGTCTGCGTCAGGTCGCGATGCGCGATCGCGGGACGGATGCCGGCCGGGTCCACCGGCGGCGCCATGGCGCCAACGATGATCAGCGGTTGCGCGCCGGTATTGACGTAGCTATGCTCGGCGCCGTCGGGAACGAAGACCGCCTGCCCGGGCCCGACCGTGTGTCTCGATCTCTCGACGCGGATCTCGCCGGTTCCCTGGAGGACGTAGAGCGCCTCCTCCGCACCCGGATGCGCGTGGCTCGCGGTCGAATCCGTGTTGACGGTCAACCGGTAAGCCATCACATGCTCAGCGCCAAGGTTGCGATCGACGAGCCATTGCATCGTCCCCGCGTCGAAGGATCGGCCGGTGATCTCTTCCTGTTGCCGCAGCCGCGCCCGCTGCTGGACCGACATGCTCGCCGATGATAGCAACGCCAAGCTTTACCATCACCACGGAGAGGGATGGAGTACCGAGATTTCGGGCGAACCGGCATGCGCGTATCCGTCCTCGGCCTCGGCTGCGGCGGCTTCGGGGGTGTCGGCTCGGCGCCCGAGCTGTTCGGCAAGGGTGAGGATCGCGCGACCGCCTTTGCGCTGATGAACCGTGCGGTCGATGCAGGGATCAACTATTTCGACACTGCCGACAGCTACGGCGGTGGAGAATCGGAGCGGGTCATCGGCGCCTGGCTCAAAGAACGCAAGCTGCGTGACCAATTAATCCTCTCGACCAAAGTCTTCTATCCGATTGCCGAGGGCCCGAATGATCGGAGCCTTTCGCCTCGCCACATCATGCAGGCGATTGATGGCAGCCTGCGGCGCCTGCAGACGGATCATGTCGACCTCTATGTGACGATGGAGCCGGATCCCGACACGCCGGAGCAGGAAACGCTGACCGCGATGAATGACCTGGTGAACGCCGGCAAGGTCCGGTTCATCGGTTCAAGCAACATCACCGGGGCACAACTGCGCCAGTCGCTGGCGGCGAGCGATCGGCTTGGCGGAGTGCGATCCCAATCGGTCCAGAACGGCTACAACTTGTTGGATCGCGAGATCGAAGATGAAATCCTGCCGCTGGCTTCCCGCGAAGGGCTTGCCGTCACGCCCTTCAGCCCGACGTCTGGTGGCCTGCTCACCGGCAAATATCAACTCGGCCAGGCGCCGCCGAGCGACTCGAGGCTGGCGCTGCGGCCCCAGCCCTATCAGGCGTTGATGAACGAGGCGACCTTTCGATCGCTCGCGGCGCTGCGGCATGCCGCCGAGGAGCGGGGCGTCGAGATGGGCGCCCTGGCCCTTGCCTGGGTACTCAGCCATCCGGCGGTGACGTCGGCGCTGATCGGTCCCCGCCGGTTAGAGCAGTTCGCGCCCTGGATTGCTGCCGTCGATATTCGCCTCTCGGCATCAGAACGCGAGGTGCTGGTCAACCGCATGCAGGCGGCCGCCTGATGAATGTACTCGTGCTCTCGGCCGAGGATGTCGCCCGGCTGCTCCCGATGCCCGACTGCATCGGCGTCATGCGTGATGCGCTCGCCGCACTGGCCCGGGGTCAGGCGCTGGTTCCGCTGCGGATGGTGATGCGGATGCCCGATGCCAGCGGCTTCCTGGGACTGATGCCGGGCTACATCGCGCCCGACGGCCAGGTCGCCGGTGCCCTGGGCATGAAGGCGGTGTCCGTCTTTCCCGGCAACGCCAGTCGGGGCATCGACACGCACCAGGGAGCGGTTTTGCTTTTCGAAGCGGATACCGGCCGGCTCGCGGCGCTGATGGACGGTGCCACGATTACCGCGATTCGAACCGCCGCCGTTTCCGGCGTGGCGACGGATATGTTGGCGCGCGATGATGCCGCGGAACTGGCCATCCTCGGTGCCGGCGTCCAGGCGCGCACGCACCTCGAGGCCATCGCGGTGGTCCGTCGGCTTCGGCGGGCGCGTGTCTGGAGCAGGAACCCCGAGCATGCCCGGGCGCTGGTCGACGAGCAGCGCTCGAAGTTCCAGTTTCCGCTTGAAGCCACATCCACGGCCGAAGCCGCAGTCCGAGAGGCCGACATCATCGCGACGGTCACGGCGAGTCCGGAACCGGTGCTCCAGCACGCCTGGCTCGAGCCAGGGGCTCACATCAATGCCGTTGGCTCGTCGATCCCCGGCACGCGGGAATTGGATACGGCCACCGTGGCCGCGGCGCGCCTCTTCGTCGATCGCCGCGAGTCGGCACTCAGCGAAGCTGGCGATGTGTTGATCCCGATCCGGGAGGGGGCGATCAAGCCCGATCACATCGTGGCTGAGCTCGGTGAGGTCATCATCGGCAAGGATCGAGGCCGCCGATCGAGAGCCGAGCTCACGCTCTTCAAATCCCTGGGCCTCTCCGTCGAGGACGTGGCCTCGGCTGCCTTCATTGCCAAACGTGCGCGTGAAGCCGGCGTCGGGCAAACGGTGGCCATGTGAGGGCGACCGGTCTCGACCTGGAGGCCATCCGCGCGGCGCGATCGGCCATCACCGGCGCCGCCATCCGCACACCCCTGGTTCGCCTGAATCTTTGGGACGCTCCGGCAGACATCTATCTGAAGTTGGAAAACCTCCAGCCAATCGGCTCCTTCAAGATCCGCGGCGCCGCCAATGCGATGAGCCGGATGTCGAAAGCGGAGCTTGCCAAAGGCGTGCTGGTCGCCAGCGCCGGAAACATGGCGCAGGGCGCGGCGTTCAACGCGCGGCGGCTTGGCATTCCCTGCACCGTGATCGCGCCCGACTACGCGCCGGATGCGAAAGTCCATGCGATCGAGCGGCTGGGAGGACGCGTCATCAAGGTGCCCTTCGATCGCTGGTGGCAGACTTTCACCGATCGCAGCTACCCTGGCATCGACGCCGCCTTCATCCACTCGTTCGATGACGACCGAGTCATGGCCGGCAATGGAACCATCGGTCTCGAGCTGATCGAGGACTCGCCCGATGTCCAGACCGTCCTCATCCCCTGGGGCGGGGGCGGCCTCGCCGGCGGCATCGCCACGGCGCTTCGTGCGCTCAAGCCCTCGCTCAAGATATACGCCGTCGAGGCGGAAACGGGCGCACCGTTGACCGCTTCGCTCAAGGCGGGCTCACCGCAAGTGGTTGACTATCAGCCTTCATTCGTTGACGGCATTGGGAGCAAGACGGTGTTCCCTGAGATGTTTGCTATGGCGCAGGACTTGCTCGACGGCGCCATGACCGCAAGCCTGGACGAGATCGCGGCCGCCTTGCGTTTGATCGCGGAGCGCAACCGCGTCATCGCCGAAGGCGCCGGGGCCGTCGCGCTCGCGGTCGCGCTTGCCGGCAAGGCGGGGCGCGGGCGAATCGCATGCATTGTCTCCGGCGGCAACATCGACCTGACGAAGCTGGCAAAGATCCTGGATCCGCACTGACGTGGCCGAGCTGACCGGCCGAGTCGCGCTCGTGACCGGCGGGGGGAAGGGAATCGGCCGGGCGATCGCGCTCTCGCTTGCGAGCGCCGGCGCCGACGTCGCCGTCGCCGGGCGTTCCAAGGACGCACTCGAGGAGGTCAAGACCGCGATCCGCGCGAGCGGGCGTCGCGGTGAGGCGATCGTCTGCGATGTCACCGACCGGCCGCAGATCGATGCGATGTTCGGCCAGGTCAAAAGCGCCCTCGGCGATCCACTGATCCTGGTCAACAACGCCGGGATCGCCGCCAGCGCGAAGCTCACCGAGACCACCGACGAGATGTGGGATCAGATCATGCGTGTCAATGCCACGGCCGCCTTTTATTGCACCAGGGCGGCGCTTCCGGCAATGCTCAGCGCGGGGTGGGGACGCGTCGTCAACGTCGCCTCGATCGCCGCCCGATCCGGCGCCGCCTACATCGCCGCCTATGCCGCCTCCAAGCACGCCTTACTCGGATTGACGCGGGCGGTCGCACTCGAGGTCGTGACTCGCGGCATCACCGTCAACGCCGTGTGTCCCGGCTACGTCGATACCGAGATGACGGACCGGTCGGCAGCCTACATCGCGGCGCGCACCGGACGTCCTGAAGAGGCCGCCCGAAAAATTCTCGAAGGATTCAGCCCCCAGGGGCGGCTCATGACGGCCGAGGAAGTCGCGAGCCTCGCGACCTATCTGTGCTCCGAATCGGCTCGAGGGATTACCGCGCAGGGCATCGTTCTCGATGGCGGATCCGTCCAGGCATGACCGATCGCGACCGGCTGATGGCCGTGGCCGCGGAGGCAGCCCGCCGGCTCAATGCCGTGGCGCAGGCTGGCGAGGCGGGACGCGTCAATCGCCAGCTGATCCGGGCCCTGGCTGACGAGGGCCTGCTCGGTCGGGTCTTTCCGGCCAGCGCGGGCGGGAAGCAACCAGCCAGGTTGTCCGCCGTCGATCTGTGCCTCGTGCGCGAGGGCCTCGCGCGGGAGTCGACGGCCGTCGAGAACGCGCTGACCATCCAGGCGCTTGGGGCCTATCCGATCGTGGTGGCCGGCAGCGATGAGCAGATTCGCAGGCAGGTCATTCCAGCCGTTCGGGGTGAGGCCGTGGCGGCGTTCGCGCTGACCGAACCGGACGCCGGAACCGACGCCGGAGCGCTGGCGCTTCGTGCCGAGCGCGTTGCGGGTGGCTATCGGCTTTCGGGGGTAAAGGCCTTTATTTCGAATGCGCCCGACGCGGACTTCTACACGCTCTTCGCCAGGACGACGCCCGATACCCGAAGCAGAGGCATCACCGCATTTATCGTCGCCGGCCAGGCCAGCGGCTTGAAGGGAACGGCCTTATCGCTGATTTCGGACCACCCGATCGGACGCCTCGAGCTCGATGGGGTTTTCGTCCCGGACGGTGACGTGCTCGGCGACGTGAACCATGGTTTCGCCATCGCCATGCGAACGCTCGATCTGTTTCGAGCCAGCGTCGGCGCGAATGCGATCGGTATGGCACAGGCTGCACTCGATGCTGCCGTCGCCTACGCCGGCACGCGACTGGCATTCGGACGGCCGATCAAGGAGTTCCAGGCCGTCTCGCATCGGCTCGCTGAGATGGCGACCAGGCTGGAGGCCGCACGCGCGCTCGTCTATTCAGCCGCTGAAGCCTACGACCGCGGTGAGCCGAGCGTCGGCCGGCGATCGGCGATGGCCAAGCTGTTCGCGACGGAGACGGCGCAGCAGGTGATCGATGCGTCGATCCAGGTTCACGGCGCCGTCGCACTCGAGCGGGGTCACCTGCTGGAGCATTTATACCGGGAAGTGCGCGCTCCGCGAATTTACGAAGGTACCTCCGAAATCCAGCGCGAGATCATCGCCCGCGACCTTTTCCGAAAAACAACGCAAAATTAGGGCTGCTATTGACGCGCTGCCCCGCCCGCTTTAGTGTCGTTTCTGGAACCGCCGGCAGCAGGGTGTAGGAGGGTCGATGTCATGCCGATCTACGAGTTCAAGTGCGCCGATTGCGACCACGTCTTCGAGGTCATGGGCAGCTATGCCGAACGCGAGAAAGGTCACGCCTGTCCAAAGTGCGGGAGCACGAATGTCAAGCAGGCCATCTCGCTGTTCTCCGCCAAACCGCCGAGTTCCTGGTAGCAACTCGGCCGCCGCTATGGGCTGAACGCCCTCGGGTTATCGCGGATGATGTTGGAACAGACGTGAAATGCCGCGCAGTTGTGCTCAACCAGGAGTGTGCCGGCCGCCACGACGACGAACACCACGCTCAACGTGAGAAGGATGAGCTTCGGAGAGGGTAGGCCCTCCCAGTGGACATGCTCGGGCATCGATTCATGCTTGTGCTGCCGCCGGCGAGGAACCAGCTGTCGCCTATGGCCGTGATGGTGTCGGCGCGCCATTAGCGGTGCCGGACCCTCAGCCGGCGTAGACCTCAGGCAGTAACCGCGATCGCCATCAGCTCGACCTTCGCCGCGGGATCGAAGAGCCGGCGGACTTCCAGGAGCGCCATCGCCGGATATTGATTCCCGAAATGCCGCCGGTAGGCTTCGCCGATCTCCTTGCGCGAGCGCAGGTACTCGTCGATGTCCGTGACGAAGATCTGCATGCTGACCAGCTGAGACGGCTCGCCGCCGGCCGCCCGCAGCGCGGTGACGACGTTCGCGGCCGCCTGGTCGTACTGCTGGGCCATCGTCTCCCCG
Organism: Chloroflexota bacterium; assembly: GCA_005880395.1. Classification (GTDB taxonomy): domain Bacteria; phylum Chloroflexota; class Dormibacteria; order CF-121; family CF-121; genus CF-13. Next base: position 4,469 of record VBHQ01000112.1, on the reverse strand, counting down.
GCGATGGTGCCGTCGGAGCGCTGGGCCGTTTGCCCGGCAAGATAGATGGTCCGCCCCGCGACAACGGCGTGCGAGAACCCGGTCGGCTTTGCAAGCGCGTCTGGATTGACGATCGTATGCCGGCTGCTCATCGGCCGCTCCACTTCGGCTGCCGCCCTTCGTGGAACGCGGCGTAGAACTCGGCGTGGTCCGCGCTCTTCATCAGCAGCGCCTGGGTTATGCTATCGAGCTCCAGGGCGGCGCCGAGATTCATGTCCAGCTGCTTGGAGATCAGCATCTTCGTCGCCGCGTAGGCCAGGGCTGGCCCGGCCGCCAGCCTCCCGCGGCAGCAGATAGGCCGAACCCATGTCGCCTCCGGACAGTCCCACCTTCGTGAAGAGAAAGGCGAAGCTGGCCGACCGCGCAACGATCCGAAGGTCGGCGGCCAGGGCGATCACCGCGCCGGCGCCGGCCGCGACCCCGTTGACCGAGGCGATGATCGGAATCGGACACTCGCGCATCCGCTGGGTCACGGTTCCGGTCATTCGGGTAAACGCCAGCAGGTCGCGCGGGTCCATGTTCCGCAGCTCGCCGATGATCGCATTGACGTCGCCGCCAGAGGTGAAGCCACGACCGGTTCCGGTGATGACAAGCACGCGAACGTCTTCTTGCTGCGGCAGATCGGTTAGCAGATCCCTGAGGTCCGCATAGACCTGAAAGGTGAGCGCATTGAGTTTTTCGGGACGGTTGAAGGTCAACGTGGCAACGCCGTCCGCGACGGTGTATTGAAAATGGTTCCACGCTTGCGTCGGCTTGGCCGAGCCGCGGAACGTCATCGGCAAAAACTTATCATCCCGACCAGCGGATGAAGATCGGGATCGGCCTTCCGACGACGCTCGCCGGCGTCAGCGGCGAGCTGCTGACCGATTGGGCGAAGCGTGCGGAGTCGGGGCCGTTCAGCAGTTTGGGCGTCCTCGATCGAATCGCTTACGAGAACTACGAGCCATTCGTCGCGCTGGCGGCCGCGGCCGCCGTCACCCGCCGGATTCGCCTGGCGACCATGATCGTGATCGCGCCCCTGCGAAACACCGCCTTGCTGGCGAAGCAGGCGGCCTCCCTCGATGCGCTCTCGGCCGGTCGACTCACGCTTGGCCTGGCGGTCGGCGCTCGAGGCGAGGACTACCAGGTCGCCGACGTCGAACCGCGCGGTCGTGGGCGTCGCTTTGCCGAGCAGCTGGAAGCGATTCGCGATATCTGGGAGGCGGGACGGATTGGGCCAAAGCCGGCTGGATCGGGGCCGCAGCTGCTCGTCGGCGGATCGAGCGGCGAGGCGCTGGCGCGCATGGCTCGCTACGGTGACGGCTACATGCATGGCGGCGGACCGCCGCGAGCCTTTGCCGGGGCGGCGACCCGCGCGTTGGCCGCCTGGTCGGACCTCGGCCGGCCCGGGAGGCCGGTGACGTGGGGCATGGGCTACTTCGCCCTCGGCGATGGCCCGGCCGAGGCGGCCGCGCAGTATCTACGCCATTACTACGCCTTCACGGGTCCCTTTGCGGAGAAGATCGCGGCAGGCAACCTGACGTCGCCAGGAGCGATCGTCGATTTCATCCGTGGCTACGAGGACGCAGGTTGCGACGAGCTGATTTTGTTTCCGACCATCCCCAGCATCGACCAGGTCGAGCGCCTCGCCGGAGTGATTCACTAGGATCGTGCGCTACGCCGTCGTGATTCACTAGGATCGTGCGCTACGCCGTCATCGGCGGCGGACCGGCGGGACTGTACTTTGCGCTCCTCGCGAAAAAGGCGAGGCCGGGTGACGAAGTCCTCCTCGTCGAGCGCAACCCGCCGGACGCCACCTTCGGCTGGGGCGTCGTCTTCTCCGAAGAAACGCTCGGGGCGCTCCGAGATGCCGATTACGAAACGTACACCGAGATCCAGAACAGCTTTGCCCGCTGGAACGCGATCGACATCTATTACCGAGATACCCGGATCCGCTCGCGCGGTCACGTTTTCACCGGCATCTCGCGCAAAGTGCTGCTCAACATCCTGCAGCGGCGCTGCCGGGAGCTCGGCGTGCGGCTTGCGTTCGAGCGCGAAGTTCACGAGCTTGCCGAATTCGAGAACGCCGATCTCATCATTGGCGCTGACGGCATCAATGGCCTGGTCCGCCGCACGCTCGCTGGGTCCTTGAAGCCTGCGCTCACCCTGCACCCGACCAAGTACGTCTGGTTCGGCAGCGACCTGCCGCTCGATGCCTTTACCTTTATCTTCCGGCGAAATTACCACGGGCTCTTTCAGGTCCACGCCTATCCGTTCGATGCTCGCACCTGTACCTTCATCGTCGAGTGCCCCGAGGACGCCTGGCGCCATGCGGGTCTCGAGTCCGCGAGTGAGGCTGAAAGCATTCGTTATTGCGAGGCCCTCTTTGCTCCTGAGCTCGATGGCCGCCGGCTGATGTCGAACCGATCCCTCTGGCTCAATTTCCAAACGCTCAAGCAGGAAGCCTGGCATGCCGGCAACGTGGTCGTTCTCGGTGACGCCGCGCATACCGCGCATTTTTCGATTGGCTCGGGCACGAAGCTGGCCATGGAGGACAGCATCGCGCTGGTCGATGCGCTGCGACGTCATCGCGATCTCGCGGCGGCGCTGAATGACTATGAGATGGAGCGGCAGCCGATCGTGGAACGGTTCCAGGAGGCGGCGCTGGAAAGCGCGAGCTACTTCGAGCAGGTGGGGCGGTACGACGGCTTCGATCCCCGGCAGTTCGCCTTCAACCTGCTGACGCGAAGCCGCCGCATCACGTACGTCAACCTCACCCAGCGCGATCCAGGGTTTGTTCGCGGAGTTGACACATGGTTCGGGGCGATGGCGGCCGGCTCGCCGGACGGCGCGATGCGGCTGAGTCCGCCGCCGATGTTCACGCCTTTTCGCCTTGGCGGCCTCGAGCTTGCCAATCGCGTTGCGTCCCAGGCCCGCCGTGACCTGAACGCGACGGCGCAGACAGGCACCGGCCTCGTGATTAGCCAGTTTGTCGCGGTCAGTCTGGATGGCAGGGTCACGCCGGAGACGCCGCTGTTCGACCTTCTGTACCAGGATCACTTGCGTGGTGAAGTGGAGCGAGCTCATCAGAACGGGAGCCGGGTCGCGCTGCAGTTGGCGCATGCCGGTCGACGAGGATCGATGCGGCCGAGCTCCGAAGGCATTGATCGACCATTGCGGGAGGGGGCCTGGAAGTTGGTCGCTCCCTCGCCGATCGCCTACACCCCGCATTCGGCGCTGCCGAGGGAGGCGACGGCCCGCGATATCGCGCACCTTGTGAAGCTCTTTGAGACGGCGGCACGAGCGGCCGCGTCCTGTTCGGTCGACGCCATCGAGCTCAACATGGGGCACGGCTACCTGCTGGCGAGCTTCATCTCGCCGCTGACCAATCAGCGCCGCGATGATTACGGCGGCTCGCTCGAGAACCGAATGCGGCTGCCGCTCGAAGTGCTCGATGCGGTCCGCGCCGTCTGGGAGCGGCCCTTGATGATTCGGATCTCAGCCGGCGATTGGATGCCGGGCGGCGTCGAGCTCGATGATGCGGTCGCAATCGCGGCGATGCTCAAGACGCATGGCGCCGACCTGGTCCATCCGGTCATGGGACAGACGGTCTGGGAAAGCCGGCCGGACTATCGACGGCTCTTTGGAGTGCCCGCCAGCGACCGGATCAGGAACGAAGTTGGAATCCCCACGCTGGCTGATGGAAGCATCGCAACGGCCGACGACGTTAACACGATCCTGGCCGCGGGCCGGGCCGACCTCTGCCTTTTGGACGCGGGCTAGCTCCGTGATCCGTCCTTAGGAAATTCTTAGTACGAGCTTCGACAGACAGCTGTCAAAAGCATGCTTCAGGATGGTCGCATGTGCCGGCCCGCCCAATCGCCGTTCGAGCAGATTGAGTCCGCCGTGGGTGCCTTGCCGGGCTGGCTCGCCCAACGGGCAGGGAGTGAACTGGGCGTCGCCGTGATCCAGGGTCGGGCGTTGATCGACCGGCTCGAGGCGGTCAATGCCGAGGCCACCCGGCGCTTCGAGAAATCGGGTGCCTACAAGGCCGACGGGGCGCTGGGGATCGTGCCCTGGCTCCGGGAAAAGACCGGGCTCTCCGGTGGCTCGGCGGCAGAGCACGTCGAGGTCGCCCGTCAGCTCGAGCAACTGCCGCAGACCGAAGAAGCGCTGGCCCGTGGCGAGATCGGCTACCAGCACGCCGTCGCCATGGCCTTCAGCGCCAAGCACATCGGGCCCGCCGCGGTGCGCAAAGCCGAGGCGAGCCTGCTGCGGGCGGCCGAGACCATGGACGCCGGGCAGTTCACCGGCGTCGTCAAAGATTTTGAGCATCGCGCCGACAGCGACGCGGCCCTGACGGAAAGCAATCGGGCCTATCAGCGCCGCTGGCTCCAGATCGGCGAGCCGATCAACGGCCTGGCGCGGATCGAGGGCCAGCTGGTGGCCGA
>VBHQ01000111.1 GCA_005880395.1 Chloroflexota bacterium | reverse complement strand
GGCGCGATGAACGAGCAGCTTGACGGCGTCGGCGCTCTTGTTCATCCTGCGGGCGGCGTCAACTGTGGATAGGTCTCCAGAAAATCTGAGCAGCATCGCCTTGCGCTGCTGGCGCGGCAGCCGATCGATCGCCAGCCAGATCCGGCGAACCCGATCGCGCTTAATGACGAGATCCTGAACCTCGTCAGCCGATGGCGGGTCGGCGAGAGGCGACTCCAGCGCGACCGCTCTAACCCGGCGCCGATAGTGATCGGCGATCACATTTCCGGCGATTCGATAGAGCCAGGGGCCAATCCCGCAACCCCGCTCGCGGTATGTGCCAATGTGCTTGAGCGCCTTGAAAAAGACGTCCTCGGTGATCTCCTCGGCAAGCGCACGGTCATGAGTCCTCGAATAGATAAAGCGGTAGATGCGCTCGACGTAACGGTCGTAGATGACGGCAAAGCCGTCGGGGCCTTCTTCCTCTTGATCGGTCGGGTCGGCGTTCGTTTTCGCTAGCATCGGCGGGCTCCCTGCCGACTCGGGTGTTCGGGCGGAGTCGGCTGCCCATCAGACGCACGAACGCGGCCTTACGTCGCAGCCAAGTTGAAGGTGGGCTAGCCAGAGACGCCGCTGGGGGCGAGGGCAGACACCAGCACGCGCTTTTCGGAGGTGACGCCCTGGTCGGGAAAGGTGCCGGTGAAAAGATATGCCGGTTCCATGTAGCCCGTGTTGTCGGAGTGAGTGACCGTGTACACGAGGGTGGCCTTGGTGAGCGTCACCGCCGGGACCGGTCCGGAACCAGGAAAGACGGGCGGGGCGTTGATGGCATCGCGCGTGGCGCTTGTTCCCGAACGAATTGGATACTTCGCCGACTGCTCGGCGAGCCGCAATGGGCCGGCCAGCCGGATGACGTTGCCGTTGGCATCCACCATGACCTGGATGCCGGATGGATCGCCGTTCCCGTCGACTTCGCCGGCGATGAGTCCATTCGACAACCTGATTACTCGCTGGTAGGTGAGGGTGTACATGGGCGCCGATTGGCCGACCGGCGCGAAGCTCGAGACCTGGACGCTGAACGACCAAGAGGGCGTCAGACCGAGGTGGGCCAACTCGGCGTCGGCGACGGCGCGTGCCCCGGCCTCATTCACCGGTTGACCGCCGGATGGTGATGCCTGAAGGTTCATGATGAAGACCGGTTCGTTGGCGACCGGCTCGGTACCGATGAACATGATGAAGCCATCGGGTCCCCGATAGGTTCGGCCGAACTGGTCATTGCCTTGGGGTTTGGCGCCGATCCGGGCGGCGAAGGCGTCCTCATCAGCCGGCGTCGGTAGCGAGAAGCGATAGACCGGCGCCGAAATCGGCACTTGTGGCAGCTGTCCCGACCAGGTCATCGTCGCCGGACCGAAGTAGGGCACGACCGTCGGCCCGCCACCTCCGCCGCCCAGCCCGATCGGCGGATGCAATTGAGGCGCCGGCAGTTTGCCGAAAGCGAGGACGGGGGCCGGCGTCGGCGAATGCTGCGCGACGACCGTGGTGCGCTGGGTCGTTGCCAGCCGAATGCCAACGCCCGCCACGACCAGGACCGCGGCGGCCGCGCCGACCAGAGCGAGGCGCGGTGGGCTCAGCCAGGCGGTGAAGCTGATTCCTCGGCGCCGGGGTGTGGCCACGGCATTGGCAATCACGCGCTGGCGCAGACCCGGCCGGGCCTGCGCCGTCTTCAATTCCGCGTCGAACGCGGCGCGGACTTTTTCCTCGAACTCGCTCATCAGGTCATGACCTGCGGCACCTCGACGGCGGGCCGCAATCCCTGCGCCGCCCGGTGAATGCGCGACTTCGCGGCAGTTTCGGAAGTGCCGAGCACGCCCGCCACTTCGCTCAGCGGCAGGTCCATGTAATAGCGAAGATACAGGGCCAGCCGGTCACCCGGCGGGAGACTGCGCATCGCCTGCTGGAGGTCGGTGCGCTGGACCGCTTCATCCTCGGGCCCCGGCTTCGGCTGCTCCGGGGAGGCCAGCTTGACCACCGACCACCACCGGCCGCGGCGCATGCTGCGCGTCTGGTTCGCGACGATGCTGAAGAACCAGGAGCGGACCAACGCCGCATCCTTTAATTGGTGCAGGTTGCGCCAGGCCTTGATGGTGGCCTCCTGGACCGCATCTTCCGCCTCATCGACGCTATTCAACATGCTCGCCGCCAGCCGGTAGCCGGGTTCAACCAAAGGACCGATGAGGGCATCGAAAGCGCGCTCGTCGCCGGCGATGGCGTCGCGCAGGAGCTGCGAAGAGCCGGCCGCCACCTCCATGAGGAGTGGAACGGAGCGACTGTTGCTTTGGTCACGCGGCGGCCCTCGAATGTACGAGCATGCGCTCGGCGAAGTGGTACGCCACGGCCAGTGGCCGGCGAATCGGAAGATCCCACGCTCCGCCGAACTCGAGTGGAACGCCGCCGAGCATCGTCTTGAAATGCGCGTAGCCCCAGCCCGCGTCGCCCGGCTTGGCGTCGATCGGGATGCCCCAAAGGTCATAGCTCGTGCAGCCGGCCGCCTGCCCATCGCGGATCGCCTGCTGCTGGATCAGGTATGGAGCCTTGAGCGCGCGCCCCTCATCGCTGCTGCCGCTGAAAAGGTAAACCAGCCGCTTTCCGTACTGGATCATCATGCTGGCGGCGATCGGCTGACCGGCGTGCTGTGCGACGTAAATGGAGGAGTGCGCGAACGCCTGCAAGACGTCGCGATAGTACTCGCGGCTGCGTGAAATGAATCGTTGGCGGCGAGCCGTTTCCTCGAGCAGGTGGTGGAGGCAATCGACTGCGGACGCATCGCTTATCATTTCGACCCTGACGCCGGCTTGCTCCGCCCGACGCATATTGCGTCGCGCCGACGCGCTCATCCGTGCGAAGACCGCCTCGCCACCGACCAGGTCGACGATCGCCGTCGCCGGATGCTGAATAGGCTCGGTCGATCGAGCCCCGGTCTCCTGGAGGATCCAGGTGTCGTCCGGCTTCCATTGCGGCTCGATTCGTAGAATCGTGCCTCTGCCGACAGCGAGCTCCTCGCGAAGCGCAGACCAAAAGGCAGGCCACTCGCGGAGATTGCCGTCGAGCACCGGGCCATGCGGGGCATAGTCCAAGGCAAAACCGCCGGCAATCGGACGCCGCAGCACCGAAATCCCGCCTTGGACGATACCGTCCCGCTCCCAGAAGTACCGGCTGGGTTGCCAGCCGTAGTGACGCTTCAGCTCACCCCATCCCCATGACTGGAGGATCGATCCATCGCTGGCCCCGGCGATGTAACGATCCCAGGCCCTCGAGTCGCGCGCCACGAGCAAGGCGGCGGTCATTAGAAGACCACCGCCATGTTGTTGAAGTCAGCCCAGGAGGTTTCGAACGTGGCCTTGCTGACCCAGTACTGCGTGCCGTGGAGCGGATCGTTGACTCGAACCTGGGTCGGCGAGACGCCGCTCAAGGTCACCGCGTGTTCGGCGTAGGAGTAGCGGATGGTGCGGCCGTCGAATGCCGTCCAGGTGTCAACGCCCGGCCGACTCCAGTTGGTCTCGATCCAGACCTCGACCGCGTGTCCGGTCTTAAGCGCGCTGTAGACGGTGCCGGCGCTCAGACCCTCGCCGCCGTGGGCGTTGGTGAGGCCGATGTTGCGAGCCATCGAGAGGATGACCGGGTAATAGACGCCGTAGCCAGTCGGGGTCCAGTCGCTGCCGCTGACATTGCCCACGAAATTGGTGTAGGGATCACCCCACTGCAGGACGCGGTGGTTGGCGCCCATCACGGGCGGGCGCAGGTCGGCATGTTCGCGGGCGAAGAGCGTCGCCTGGCTGTAGTAGTAGCCGTAGGTTGCGAGGCCCATCTGCAGCGCGGCGGTCTCGCAATCGAGCACCATCGTTTGCTTGATGACGGGAACCGCAATCGTGAAGGTGGTTTGTGGAGGCGCCGCGGTAGGGACCACCGTCGGCCGGGGTGTAGCGGTCGGCGCAACCGTCGGGAAGTGGGTTGGCGGCGGCGTCGCCGGTGGTTGGGTGGGGATGGCAACGGTTGGTACCGCGCCCACAGTGCCAGTCGAGGGCAGCTCGGGTGCCCCCTTCGGTGCCCAGCTCTTCGCCGCTTGCGCGACGGCGGGGACCTGGAACGCGACCGCGTAGGCAATCCAGCCGCTGGCGATGAAACCGGATGCTGCCAGGACTGTCACCACGACAATCCGCCGGCCATGATGGAGCAGCGTCCCCCTGGTGGTCTTTTCCCTTTTGGTCGCCTCTCGAGTCGTCATTTCGCTGTCCTCCGCCATAAACCGTTTGATGAATCCGCCCATCAGACGCTCGAAACTCGGGTTGCGGCGCAGGAGAAAAAGAGAGGCGCCTGGGGAGAGCGCCTCCCGGAGAGGGAACCAGCCTGGGTTTACTCGATGACGACCGTCGTGCCCACGTCGGCCCACCGATAGAGCGTCGCCATCGCCTGCGTCGGGACGTTGACGCAGCCGTGCGTCCCATTAATAAGGTTGCTATCGGGCCCGTAGAGCGTCCGGTGCGGCGAGTCGTGCAGGAAGAAGCCGTCGTTGGCGAAGAGCAAGGCCCAGGAAACCGTGACCGTGGGGTACCAGAACGGGTCGCCCTTGGGCCAGGGCGAGATAAAGGTGTACGGCGTGTATTTGCCCATGACCTGGAAGCTGCCTCTAGGGGTAGGCAGCGCAGGCTGACCCGTCGCCACCACCGTCGTCAGGACGGAAACGCCGTTCTCATAGGCGGTCAGCTCCTGGCGAGCGATCGAGACGCGGATGACCTTGGTGGGAACTGGCCGCACCGTCGCAACCGGGCCGGCGGCCGGCGGGAGAGCCGGAGCGACGACGTAGGCCGCAGGTTCAGCCGGGTTGGCACCGCCGGCAGCGGCCGCCATGGAGATGGCCGCCTGCGCCATCAGGGCCCCGAGCGCGAGCACGATGGCGAGGCCGATAAATGCGAGTGGACGCGCGAGACGAGACCTTGCGCGCGGAGTTGAGAGCGTCGCGGACATTTTGATTCCCTCCGATCAAACGGTTGATGAATGCGCCCATCAGACGCGGCAAACGGACCCTGCGGCGCAGCCCGGTCGTTATGGCTCCCGGGGAGGGACGAATGGAAAGGGGGCTCCGTTTTTGACAATCCGGGGAAGTTAGTGTTTAATCACTTACATGTCGGTTGCGACCAAGGTCCGACCCTCCGGAGCGAGCGCTCGGCAGTCGGCTGACGCGCGTCGGCAGCAGGTGCTGCGCGCGGCGGTTGCCGAGTTTGCCGCGTACGGCTTGCACGGAACCTCGACGGAGAGGATCGCCAAGCGGGTCAAGATCTCCCAGCCTTACATCTTTCGCCTGTTCCCTTCGAAGAAGGACCTTTTCCTCGCAGCGATCGACCAGTGCTTCGACCGGGTCGAGAACGCCTTTCGGGCGGCCGCAGAAAATCCCGAGAAGCTTGACCACGGGACGGAGTGCGGGCACTTCGGAAACGGGCCGGTCGATGTTCGACTGCACGCGATGGGCCACGCCTACGCCGGCCTGCTGGCCGAGCGCGAACTGCTTCTCTTCCAGATGCAGGCTTATGCGGCGTGTTCGGATGACGAGGTTCGCGGCCGCGTCCGGCAACGCTGGCAGGCCCTGGTGAACTTGGTCACCGAGCTCAGCGGCGCCTCGCGCGAGAGCGTAACGATGTACTTCGCCCGCGGGATGCTGATGAACGTCGTGGCGTCGATGGGCATGGTTCCCGATAAGGGCGGACGAGCCTGGGCTCATGAGGCTCTCGGTTTCGCATGAATCGAAATTTTCTTGCCGTTTGTCGTTAGTTAGCAATCACATCGTGAGGAGGGACGTCCGATGACCCAGACCCGTAATCCTTGGCCGATCCTGTTCGTGACAGTACTCGGCTTTTTCATGATCATGCTCGATACGACGATCGTCTACGTCGCGACGCCGAGCATCCTGTCGAACCTGCATGCGTCGCTCGACCAGATCCTCTGGGTCTTCAACGGGTATCTGCTCACCTATGCGGTGCTCCTGATCACCGCCGGGCGGCTTGGCGATCTGTTCGGCCCGCGCCAGATGTTCGCGGCGGGTCTGGTGTTGTTTACGGTTGCTTCCGCCCTCTGCGGCCTCTCGCAAGATGCCACCCAGCTGATCGCGGCTCGTGTCCTCCAGGGCGTCGGCGGTGCCTTGCTCGCCCCACAAACGCTTTCGATTCTGGTCGCAATCTTTCCACCCGAGCGGCGCGGCGCCGCCTTCGGCGTAAACGGCGCGGTGATCGGCGTCTCGACGGTGGCCGGCCCGACGCTGGGTGGCCTGATCGTGACGAACTGGGATTGGCGCTGGATCTTCTTCCTCAACGTCCCGGTCGGCATCGCCGCCTTGATCGGCACGTTCCTCGTGATCCCCGACATCCGGCAGGGAGCACGGCCGAGATTCGACGTCGTCGGCGTGCTGCTGGCGAGCGCATCGCTGTTCGCCATCGTCTTCGGCCTGATCGAGGGGCAGCGCTACGACTGGGGGACGATCACCGGCTGGCTCAGCATCCCGGTGGTGATCGGCGCCGGGATCGTCTTGTTTGCAATCTTCCTGGCATGGGAGCGCATCCAGCGCGACCCGCTGCTTCCGCTCAGCATCTTTCGTAATCGCAACTTCTCGATCATGAACTGGGTCGGAGCCGCCGTCGCACTGGCGATGCAGGGGATCTTCATCCCGTTCACGATCTATACGCAGTCGGTCCTCGGCATGTCGCCGCTGGTCTCCGGGCTCACGTTTGCGCCGATGTCGATCGCCTCGGGCATCCTCTCCCCCTTCGCGGGCCGGCTCGCCGATCGGTTTGGCGGAAAGTACCTGCTGATGGCCGGGCTCACGATGTTTGGCGCCGGTGCGGCGATCACGACGGCAGTGGCATCGACCAGCTCCACCCTGTGGACATTCGTCCCACCCCTCGTGCTCACCGGGCTCGGCATGGGCCTGATCTTTGCTCCCATGATCACCATGGCGATGCGCGAGGTCCAGCCGCAGATGGCGGGCGCGTCTTCAGGCGTGCTCAACACCACGCGGCAGCTCGGCAGCGCGATCGGAGCCGCGGCGGTCGGCGCGGTGTTGCAGAATCGCCTGGCGGTCGCCTTCCATGATCAGGCCGTTACCGCGGCATCGCAACTTCCCGCTCCGTTCCGCGCCCCGTTCATCGACGGATTTACCCAGGCGGCAAAGTCCGGCTTTCAGATTGGCCGTGGCGAGACGGGAGCGCAGCTGCCGAAGGGTCTGCCGGCGCAGGTGCTGGCGCGGCTGCAGCAGGCGACCCAGGAGGTCTTCGTCAACGGCTACATCACCGCCATGCGGCCGACGATCGCGCTGGCGGTCATCGTCCTGGCTGTCGCCGCCGCGAGTTGCTTCTTGATCGTTGGCCGGAGGCGAGCCCAGAAGGCAGAACCGCTCGTTTCGGAAGTCGCCATCGCGTAATCGAAGACCGACTAAGGTAAGTCCCATGGAAGAGAAGCAGACGCGGCTCGAGCAGGCACGCGACTGGTATTTGGATGCGGTTGACGCCATTCCCGCCGACAATTGGAAAGGCGCGACGCTCTGCGCCGGCTGGACCCCCGCCCATCTGGTGGCGCATGTCGCGACTGGCGATCAGCTGTTTCGGGCCATGATCATGGATGCGACCGGCAAGGATCGCAGCGGGCTCGACTTGCCCGTCGATTTCGCCGATCGGCAGCGCCGTTTTCAAGAGCTGACGTCGAAGGATGCGGCCACGCTCAAGAGGACGGCCCATCAGTCGGCCAAGGAGACGGTCGCCACCATCGTCGAAGCCGTGGAAACGGCGCCCACCACGATGGTCAACGTTCCATTCGGGACGGTCCCGATGAATGTCGTGCGCGCCCTGCGGCTCAACGAGTACATCATCCACGGGCACGACCTCGAGCCGGCGACCGGGCGCCCGATGCCGACGCCGGACTGGTTCATCGATCGCGCGCTCGGAGACGCCATCACCATGCTGAGCCGGCTGCACCAGCGCTCGCCGCATAAAGGCAAGGCCGCGAGCTTCCATGTCCACCGAACCGACGGCGACGGTGAATGGATCGCCTGATGGGTCGTGGCCGCCCTGATGCGCTTGGTATCGAGGTCCATGGCGACCCGGTGATGGCCGGCGCCTTCAAGGAGTGGTTCCCGGGCCCGTAGCTCAGGCGGTGCCTTGAAGGGGCCGAGAGGCCACAGATCGCGAACTCAGCAATAGAGAATGTTGGAAATTCTTATACCCGCGCAGTTCGAAATAAGGAACCACTAGACGAACCCGGTCTGAATACGTCACCATATGGGTAAGAAATCCGGGTGACCAAAGCTACTAAGACGCGGGTGCCGGTAGACCCGCTGGTTCAGAGCGCGGAAGCGCTGATCCTCAAGGGGAAGGATCAGGGCTATCTGGCGCCAGACGACGTCATGAAGGCGTTTCCCTCCATTGAGGGTAATGCAGACGGCTTCGTCCGTGTCGCCGCCGCCTTCCAGGAGATGGGCATTGCGGTAACCGCCGATGGCGAGGCGGAGCAGGAAGAGGACGAGGAAGAGGTCCTGACCGAGGTCGAGGTCGTCAGTTCGGTCGCCCTCGACGACCCCGTCCGGATGTACCTGAAGGAGATCGGCCGGGTCAACCTGCTGACCGCTAAGGAAGAGGTTGAGCTGGCCAAGGAGATGGAAGCCGGCTCGGAAGAGGCTCGCCACCACCTGACCGAGGCCAACCTGCGGCTGGTCGTGTCCGTCGCCAAGAAGTACCTGAACCGCGGCCTGTCATTCCTCGACCTGATCCAGGAAGGCAACCTCGGCCTGATGCGGGCCGTGGAGAAGTTCGATTACCGACGCGGGTTCAAATTCTCGACCTATGCCACCTGGTGGATCCGCCAGGCGATCACGCGCGCCATCGCGGACCAGGCTCGGACGATCCGGATCCCGGTTCATATGGTCGACACCTTGAACCAGCTGGCGCGCGTCTCGCGGGCCCTGCTCGAGCAGCTCGGGCGGGAGCCGAGCGAGGAGGAGCTCGCCTATGGCATGGGCATCACCGTGGACAAGGTCCAGGAGCTGAAGAAGATCTCGCAGCAGCCAGTGTCGCTCGAGTCCCCGATCGGAGAGGAGGAGGACTCCCACCTTGGCGATTTTGTCGAGGACAAGGCCGCGATCGCGCCGTTGGAAGCCGCGAGCGAGGCGATGTTCCGCAATGAGGTCGAAGACATCCTGGCGACCCTCCGCCCGCGCGAGCGCCGCGTCGTTCAGCTGCGGTTCGGGCTGGTCGATGACGAGCCACGGACGCTCGAGGAAGTCGGACGTCGCATGGGTCTGACCCGTGAGCGCATCCGCCAGATCGAGGCGACCGCGCTGCGCAAGCTACGGCACCCCAGCCGGTCCAAGGTGCTGCGCGACTACACCGAGGACCACGACCGCGACCACGAGCGCGTCCGTACCCGCGAAGAAGAAGCCGTCTCTTAGGTTTCCCTCCGGGCGTTCGCGCGGCGGCGCTTAGCGAATGCGCAGATCAGCCTGACAGCAGAAGAAACCCATATCCGGTGACCACCGCAGCGTCAGCGGCGGATCCACCGTTGAAGGCCTGAAACAAACCGTGATCGGTCCGTACTTCGCGCCATTGCTGAACTCGGTTCGCGTCCAGTGGCTGCAACCCGGTTGGTCCTGGATGGACGGCGAGCTCTGCTGGGCGGAGTCGATGAGCCGCAGGTCCTCCGGAGCCGCATGTGTTGAGCCGCTCGAATTTTGAAAGGTCACCTGCATGCGGACGATACCGTCCGCTTCGGTCACCTTCGAAATCCAGAGCGTGTAGCCCTGAAGATCTAAGCACGGCTTGGGCGAGCAGGTCCCGGACGCTGTTCCACCGCCGCTGCTGGAATTGAGCGCTGTCTTGGCCATCGCGATGAATGCGGAAATACCGACGATGGCAATTACGACGCCGGCCAGCGCGACCAGCGACCAGCGGACCAGCGAGTGGCTTTTGGTCAACGTCTAGGGCCGTCGCGTGTTGCTAGAGCCGGTCGATCACCTTGTTCAATGCTTGGCTTGCGGACACCCGCTCACTCCCTTGCCATAGAGGCCGACTCCCCCAGACTGGCAGGCGAAGTAGACGTAGGTTTTCTGACACGACACGTTGCTGTCGTCGTTGGGACTGACCCCCGGACCGCAGGTTGCGCTCCAGGAGTCGCGCGCATCCGTCCAGGCAACCCGGGCCGCACCATCCGGGCCGATCGCGACGCCAAAGTCGTCAAATAGGATGCGGTCCTCCCCCCAGTTGAACTGTGCCGGCGAAAGCCCGCAGAAAATCCCGGTCGAGCAGATGTCGCCGAAGTAAACATGATGATCGGAGACGAGGCTCTGCGTGAAGGTCTGGCCGCCGTCTAGGGATTGCGCCATGTCGACGTCCCAGACGGCGCTGCCCGGCGCAGCCGCCGGCTTGTTGAAGGCCCCGACGCCTTGCACATACGACGTGTCGTAGAACACGACGTCAAGCGCGCCGCTCTGGCCGGCCGCTAGCCACGGCATGTAATGGGTACCGCCGTCCCGGTTGACCTTGACGGCTTTGCCAAAGCTCACGCCTCCGCTCGGCTGCGGCGTGCCTTTCGCGACGTAGATGTCGTACTCCGGGGTGGATGCGGTCGGGTCGCGCCAGGCGAAGCCCGCGTAGACATTGCCAGCATCGTCGACCGCCAGGCCGTTGAAGAGCTCCGACATGTCCTGGCAGCCATTTGGAAATGAGGTTCCGCTGGCCACGGTTCCCTGGTTACAGCCGGGATCGGTGAACACTGTGCCCGATGTCCAGGTCGTGCCGCCGTCATCTGAGTAGGAGTAAAAGAGCCGGTCGAAGGTCTGGGCCTGCGTGTAGTTACAGCCT
>VBHQ01000110.1 GCA_005880395.1 Chloroflexota bacterium | reverse complement strand
GGCTAGTGCTCCGAACGAGTCGCACCAGTGGCAGCTGATCAATGCGGTCAATGCCGCCGGGTCGGCGCCCAGTGGCCTCTCGGCGCTGTTGCTGTTTGCGCCACTCGCGGCGCTGTTGCTCAGCCTCTTCAGCTTCATTCCGAAGTTGATCGGCGCGCTCCTGTTGCTGTTGATTGGCTGGTGGATCGCGAAACTGCTCGGTCGCCTCGTCGTCGGGCTGCTCGAGCGGGTCGGTCTCGGCGCCGCCGCGGCCAGGACCGGCATGTTCGGTTTCCTCGGTCCATCCGCCAGCGGTGGGGCGACCGCCGTGCGCGGCACGACGGCTGTAAGCCGGCCGTCGTGGCTCATCGGCCAGATCGTCAAGTGGTTCGTCTTCCTGATCTTCGTCGACCTCGCAGTCGAGGCGCTTGGCCTCGCGCAGGTCTCTGACTTGCTCCATCGGGTCATCCTCTGGATCCCGAACCTGGTCGTCGCGCTGCTCGTGCTCTTCCTCGGCGCCCTGCTGGCACAGTTCGTTGGGCGCCTTGTCCGCGGCGCGGCGGCGACAGGTCGTGTTGGCAACGCCGGTTTCCTCGGGCGGTTGGTCGAGTACGGGATCATCGCGCTGGCCGCGGTCGTCGCCCTGAACCAGCTCGGCATTGGCGCGGTCTTCGTGGACATCCTGTTCGCCGCAGTCATCGCCGCCCTCGCGCTCGCCGCGGGCCTTGCCTTTGGTCTTGGCGGGCAAAACGTGGCGTCTCGGATGTGGGGGCAGACCTATCAGGGAACCCAGGGAAGCGTGGGCGGCACTACGCGTGCGCTCCCGGAAGAGAAGACCCCGGCAACGTCGACAACCAGAAGGCAACGGTAAGCAAGGAGGTATGCATCCATGATTCAGAACGTGACCAATTGGGGAGACGCCGTCCTCGTGTCCGTGACCGGGGCGTTGATGGCGTTCCTCTCCTTCATCCCGGCGCTGATCGGCGCCATGCTCCTAGTGCTGATCGGCTGGTGGATCGCCGCGATCGTCGCGCGCCTCGTGGAGCGGCTACTCAACAGCGTCGGCTTCGAGCATGCTGCGGAACGAACCGGGATCAGCGGGTTCATCAGCCGGACCGGCGCCGGCCAGGTGCGGGCGTCGCACGTGATCGCTCAGCTGGTCAAGTGGTTTATTCGCTTGATCTTCCTGGAAATGGCGGCGCAGGCACTCCATCTCACGGCGGTGACCACGCTGCTCAACAGCATCGTGCTCTTCATCCCGAACCTCGTGGTCGCGCTGATCATCGTGCTGATCGGCGTATTACTGGCGCAGTTCGTCGGGCGGCTCGTTCGCGGAAGCTTGACCTCTGCTGGCATGAGCAACGCCGGCGTCCTCGCGGCAGTCGTCGAGTACGGGATCATGGGCCTCGCCATTGTGACCGCGCTCAATCAGATCGGCATCGCGTCGATCATCGTGACCATCCTCTTTGCCGGTGTCGTCGGTGCGCTGGCGCTGGCCGCCGGTCTCGCCTTTGGCCTCGGCGGACGCGAGACCGCGGCCCAAATCTGGGAGCGGTCCTATGAAGGGACCCAGCAGGCGGCTAAGAAGCTGGTCCAGGCCTCGGCGAGCAAGCCAAGCGGCAACGGTGGAACCACGGGCGATGGAGGCGGCGGCGGAGGCATGCGGGCACCAGGCGCGACGGCCGCCCAGCCGGTCGTCAGGCCGTCGACCTCGACGTCCGGACCAGAGTGGCGCACGATCGTCGGCGTGAAATTACGCGAGGCGCAGCAGTCGCTCCCGGACACCCCGGAGGGACAGCGCCTGGGTCGGGCGATCGACGACCTGATCGCCCGCATGGAGCGGCAGACTCCCGCGCGCGCGGAAGTCTCGCACCAACCAGTTCTATAGGCGGCGGGAAATACGAGAGGGCCGGCGTGTCTGCCGGCCCTCTCGGCATAGGAGGACAACAGTGTTTCCATTTGATCAAAACAATCCACAGATGTATGAGCAGTACGCGCAGGCATATCAGTCCGGCGATCACAGCGGGCTGGACCATAACCAACTTCTCGACCACGTAACCCAGTTCATGCAGTACGCGCCGCCGGGGATGCAGTCGGGTGTGCTGCAGCAAGTCTTCGCCCAGATGGGTCCGCAGCAGCGGGCAACCTTCGCCCAGCAGGCCCCCGCCGAATACCCGATGAACGGGAACGATCCTCAACAGATGGCGCAGAGCTTCCAGCAGATGGGCCAGCAGCGGCCAGACCTGCTTGGCCAGCTCCTCGGTCCCGGCGGGCTGATGAGCAGTCCGATGGCGAAGATGGCGCTCACCAGCATCGCCGGCCTGGCGGCGGGCCAGATGCTGCAGCGGAGGTAGGTCGAGGGATGAACCTCGAAGGGTTGAAGCAGTCGGTTCCGGGGAAGCTCGGTCAAAAGTTCGTTGAAGACCAGTCTCCAAACTGGGCGGTCCTGATCGCATGGAATGCCCTGTTCGCGATGTTTCCGATCGTCCTCTTCGCCGCCTCCATCCTCGGCCTGGTGCTACGGGTATTTGGCCAGGCGAATGCCAAGATCTACAACACGATCTTTGCGGTGATTCCCGATGACCACTCCCGAACACAGGTGATCAACGCGGTGACCGGCGTAAAGCATCAGACGGGAATCCTGTTCGTCGTCGGCCTGATCGGACTGTTGTGGGGAGGCTCCGCGCTCTTCGGGGCCATGGAGCAAGCGTTCGCGGTCATCTACCACACCCTGCCGCGCGATTTCATCCGGCAGAAGCTGATCGGTTTCGGCATGGTCCTGGTCTTCACCGTCCTTGCCGGCGTCGCGGTCGGCAGCTCGGCGGTCCTGTCTATTTTGTGATTCCGAATCGGCGGCAGGAATGGGGCAAGGTCTGGCCCGGCGCCCTCGTCGCCGGCATCGCGTTTGAGCTCGTTACGCTCATCTTCCCGCTGTATCTGACGGTGAACAAAGGGATCAATCAGTACGGGGCCACCTTTGGGCTGATGTTCCTGCTGATGACGTTCTTCTATTTCATCGGCCTGATCGCGATGCTTGGCGTGGAGTTCAACGCCGTGCTATTTCCAGTCCCGGTCGAGCAGCCATCCCGGCGCGGAGAACCAGGCAGAACGGCGGTTTCCGCGCCGCCTCAATCAGGTCCCGAGGGCGAAGGCCTGGCCTGGAGTCCGAAGCCGTCGCCCAAACAGGTGCAGCCGGCCGCCGCGAGGCGCGCACCCGCAAACCAGGACTTACCGGCCCGAGTTCCGGCGTTCTTGATTTTCCTCGGATCGGCCGTTGCGGGATTGCTGGTTGGCCGCAGGGCGGCTGGCGGAGCGGATTGACCTTGGGTAGCCAGACTGGAAATCAAAGGAGGTAATTGGTGGGATATCTACGAGGCGTCATTCACGGAGCGGTGATCGGGTCGGTTGTCGGACTTCTCTATGCGCCGAAGCCCGGGACGGACATGCGCAGAGACGTGTCGATGCAGTTGGACAAATTGCGCGGCCAGGCTCAGCCGATGATCGATCAGGCGCAGACGACAATCGACAAGGCCCGGCCGCAGGCGGAGCGCCTGGCTTCAAAAGCGCAGGAAACCGCTGCCAAGGCGCAGGAGACCATCGGCCGTAACTCCGGATCGAAGCCGAGCGCTGCGTCTGTGCAGACGTAAAGGAGGTTATCTATGGAATCCCGCGTCGAAGAAGCGGCCGTGAACGGCCGCGCCACTAACGAAGAGCGAGGCCTGGTCGACCTTGCGCGCCTCGCTGTCGAAGACGTCGTTCGGCTGGTGCAGCAGGAGATCGCGCTCGCCAAACGCGAAGTAAAGGAGATGCTTGGCAGCAATATTCGCGCCGCCATCTTCCTGGCGGTTGCCGCGCTCTGTCTGCTGTTCGCGGTAAACCTGGCGCTGGTTACGCTGGCGCTGGCCTTCGGCGTGCATGCCGTGTTGGTCGCAGGCATCGAGGCGTTGCTCTTGTTCGTGATCGCGGCGATTTGCGCCCTGATAGGGAAGAGCATGCTGAAAATTGGGCCGCCTCAGCAGACGGTAACCAGCTTGAAGGAGGATGCCGAGTGGGCGAAACAGCTCTTGAAACCAAACGCGAAATAGACGAAACGCGGGCGCACCTTGGCGAGACCCTTCAGGCGCTGCAGCAGCGAACTCGCCGTTCGCTCGACGTCAAGACGCAACTGCAGTCGAACCGCCAGGTGCAGGTTTCGCTGGCCGGTCTGGGCGTCGCAATCGCCGGCCTGGTCACGGTCGCCGTCCTGCGCCGGCAGCGCCGCTCGGGGGCTGATCGGCTGCTGCGCAAGCTGAAGCTGAACGACGTCCGGCAGCGCCTTGGCGATTTAGGCGAAGACGCCCGCGCCTGGAGCGCTGCGCAAAAGCGCCTGGTCCGAGCCAGCAGCAAGAGCGAAGAAGCCGAGCTCGAGCGCCGCCAGCGCATTGCCCGCCGGCTCATTGTCAGAGCCGCCGAGGCGGCGCTCACCGCGCTCGCTGCGGGTTACGCGAAGAAATTCATCGACCGCGCCGCCAGCCCGAAGCTCGCCCATGGCAAAGGACGCCACGAGACCTAGCTACCCGAATGGGTGAAGTGGCGCTATCAGAAAAACTGTTAGTAGTCTAGTCAGGTGAACGGCAACCCAACGACAGTCTCTATCTAAGGAGGACACAATGAAGGCAACGTCACCAACCGACTGGATCGGGTCGCTCGCGGTCGATAAAGATGGCAATCAACTGGGGGAGATTCGCAGCATTCTGAACGATGACGAGACGCAGAAGCCCGAATGGGCCGTCGTCTCAACCGGTTTCCTGGGAGCGGATAAACCCGTTCCGCTGGCAGGCGCCCGCCCCGAGGGTGACAAGGTTTGGGCGAACGTAACCAAGGACCAGGTCAAGTCAGCGCCGGACGTCCAGGACGTGACCCACCTGACACCCGACGAGGAGGTCAGCCTGTTCGATCACTATGGCGTTCCCTATGGCGGTGACACCGTCACCTCGACGGGTGACCCGACGGCCTCGGGTAAAGGGCAGTCGACTGGCCGTATGCCGCTGCATGAAGAAGAATTAACGGCGAAAAAACAGTCGGTCCAGCGCGGCGAGGCGCGGATCGGCAAGGAAGTGGTGACCGAGCAAAAGCAGATCGACGTGCCGGTCATGCATGAGGAGCCGTACATCGAGCGGCAGCCGGTCGCCAAGCGCCCCGCCGAAAGCGAAATCGGCCAGGGTGAGATAAAGGTTCCGATCATGGCCGAGCAGGCGTCGGCGGAGAAGCGGCCCGTTGTCAAGGAAGAAGTGAGGCTCGGGAAGCGGCCGGTCGAGGAAACCCAACAGGTATCGGAGACGGTTCGTCGCGAGGAGCCGACGCTCGAGGGCGGACCCATCTCGGAGGCGATTTCGGAGCCGGACACCGAACCGTAGCTAATTCGCTCGAGGGAGGCCAGGCTGGCCCGGCCTCCCTTACAGCGCATCTGTCACCGAATATGCGACGGACCGAGACGTTACATTCCTGAAATATCGGGTACGCTATAGCAAGTGCCGGCCAAGTTCGTGTCGCCATTCCAGCCGGGGGAACTGCTCGTCCACGCGACGCATGGCATCAGCCGGTACGCTGGGACTCGGGTGGTCAAAGCCGACGACGGATCCACATCCGAGTACTTTCAACTGGATTATGCCGAGGGCGATCGAGTCTTCGTTCCCGTCGAACATGTCGGCCGGCTCAGCAAGCATCTCGGCGACGCCGTCGACCTGGCGCGACTGACGGCCGGTGTGGAGCGCCGCACTCCCTATAGCCGCCAACAGAAGCCTGCGACTGCGACGACGACGACGCAGTAGCGGTCAGCCGGGGTCGGCCGGTGCCTCGGTGACCCCGCCTAAGGCCTGTATCTCGGCGGATAATTCCGGCTCCCGCAGCCAGAGACGATCGACCGTGATCCCGAAGTCGCTCTCCGTCCTGTCGGCGAGATGTTGAAGGGCGACAAAGACCAGGCGGAGATCGCCGCCAAACCAGGCCACCGTTTGGCCGTTGGTGTCAATCCACTTCACCACCCATTCACCGGCGCGGCTCTCGTTGATGCGATACTCGCGGCCGGCCAATCGGTTCAGGATCGGGCCGTCAAGAGTCTGCGGTTTTGGCTGCCACTCTCGATAGGTGGCCCCCCAGTGTCCGCTCCAGCTGCGACCGCTCACGGCCGCCGTGCCGAGCGCAGCGTCTCCCCACACATATCAGCCTGGTCCCTTTCCCCGCTCCGTAGCCCTCGCATCTTACCGCTTGCTTGCCGTAACCCATGGGCTGCCGTGACGTTGTCTACACCGTAAGGCAATGTTGAACCGCGTGTTCTCCTGGCTGGTCGCCGCGTTCCTGTTTGCGATGCTGCTGCTCCTTTGCTATGAGACCTGGGCGCTGTTTACCGACCACACGACGATTTCCGACTACGTGCGTCCGGCGGTGCGGGCGTTTCCTGGATGGGCCTTCGCGGTCGCCATCGTGGTCGGGATCACCGTCGGCCATTTCCTCTGGGGCCCGCGGACCGGCCCGACCTCGCCCGACCAGAGTCGGGGGAGAGGCTGACCTTGCACCTTCACGTCTTCTCCGGCTCGATCCTCTCGCTCTTCGCGACGCTGTTTGTCTTCGTCCTGTTCTTGATGGCGGTAGACGAGGCACGCGCGCTCGCCAGAGGCGACGACCCGGCCACCAACGCCGTGCGCCGGGTGATTCGCCGTTATCCGCGCTTCAGTTACGTGGCGGCCGTCATCATCGGGATGCTTTTTGGCCATCTCTTCTGGACCTGAGGCAGACCCAGGCCGCACGGTTTGTCCTGGATGCGGCCTGCAACTTCCCAGTCGCGGGCTTGAACCTGACCGCGGGGCCAATGAATCCGGCGAATGCCGCAGCTTGATGCACGAGCTTTCCTATTACACCCTCGCCCACGACGGCACGTTCATCCACCAGCATGCCGTTGACGCATACGGCGCGCAACACGTTCGTCAGTCCAGATCGACGATTGGCGCCGCCTTCAACCTCGCCGGACTCTACCTCGCGGTCGAACGCGGGATGACCGGCCGTCAAGTTCAGAAAATGCACATGCTGATGGCCAGCCGGTCGAAGGCATGGCCACCCTTTGAACCGCCCCAGGATTTGGGGCGGCTGACGGTGGCGGATGTTCTTGCCGCGCCGCCGGGCCCGCTCCGCGACGAGGCTTTGATGCGTTGGTGCGGCAGCATTTGGTCCGCCTGGTCGTCGGAACACGACAGAGTCAGAGCGATGACGGACGTGTTTCTCGAATCAGGCGGCCCTGATGTCAGGAAAAGGAAGGCCCCCGACTAACGAGCCTGGAGGCTTTCGAAACTATGACCGGGTCGGGCGCGGCACGAGGTTCATCGTCGTGGAACGCGCCCCAGCCGTCAGCACACTGTTGAGGATGCGTCCAGCGTACCGCTGGTATTTGGCCCGGTAAGCCGAGTCGACCTTGTCGTCGAGGTCATGATCGGCGTCCATGAAGGTGACGTCCTTCTCGACACCGCCGGCCGAGATGCGACCTTCTCGGCGCTCCTGCGTACCGCGGAACCAGGCGGAGGTAGGCCCGTTGACGGATCGGACAAAGAGGTCGTCCTCCTGCCGGACCACCCAGATCGTCACCGGGCTTCGCAGCGTGCCGTCGCGACGGACTGAGGCGATTCGCAGTTCTTCCGCACCGGCGATCTTGGTCAGCTCGTCGCTCGTCCAGTTGGTCATCGCGTCATCCTTCCCCAGCAGCTGCCTCAGCCATGTATTCCTGATCGGTGACATGGGCGCCCCAGCTGGCGCTGTTGCCTTTGTCGTCGACTTCAACCATCGACAGGTGGGTCACGAATCGGTTCGCGGCCGCCCCGTGCCAGTGATCCTCTCCGGGCTCGAAGAACACGCGATCGCCGGGACGGATGACCTCGATCGGGCCGCCGCGACGCTGGGCGCGGCCGATGCCCTCGATGACGTAGATGGTCTGTCCGTTCGGGTGGGTGTGCCAGGCGGTTCGCCCGCCCGGCGTGAAATGCACAGTGCTCGCGTTCAGACGCGACGTTCCCGAGGGAATGGCGACGGCATCGATATACACCGCGCCGGTGAACGACTCTCGCGACCCCTGATTGGTCTCGACGCTATTTCTGGTGATCTTCATGGATGTCCTCCCCGGACGGCTGCTTGGTAGGGCAAAACGAGACTGGTGGTATTTTTGGAGGTACGGCTGGCGCTGTTCGCCTCATATAAATGTTGGTGTTCCCGGCCGGTCAGCTAGTGTCCAAGGCTACCGCAGACTCGCGCGGCTTTGATCAACCTGGAGGGATGCGTGCTTCTCGAGAATAAGAACGCGGTGGTCTATGGGGCGGGCGGCGCGATCGGCGCGGCGGTCGCCGGCGCCTTCGCTCGCGAAGGAGCCCGCGTCTTCCTGGCCGGGAGAACTCGTGCCACCCTGGACAAGGTTGCCAGCGAAATCTCATCCCTGGGCGGCATCGCCGAGGTGGCCGAGATCGACGCGCTGGACGAAGGCAAGGTGGAAGAACACGCCGCCGCTATCACCCGGAAGGTGGGCAGCTTGGATATCTCCTTCAACGCCATTAGCCATGGAGATGTCCACGGTACCCCGCTGCTCGAAATGCCCTTCGAAGACTTTGCCAGGCCGATATCCACCGCCGTGCGGTCGAAATTTCTGACCTCCCGGGCCGCTGCGCGGCAGATGGCCACGCGCCGATCGGGCATCATCATGACGATCACCGCCACGACGGCGCGCCAGGCCATCCCCGAGATAGGTGGCACTGGAGTCGCATTCGACGCCATCGAAAGCCTCTGCCGTCAGTGGGCCTGCGAACTCGGTCCCCTGGGGATCCGCGTCGTCTGGCTGCAAACAACCGGAATCCCTGAAGCGTTTCATGATCCCGGTGGCGTCCAGCCGGCTTACGGAACCGGTCATCCGATGTCGAGCGAGGAGTTGGTCGCCTGGATGCGGGACAAGACCATGCTGCAGCGGCTGACGACACTCGCCGACGTTGGGAAGATGGCGGCGTTGATCGCGTCAGATCGCGCTGCAGCGATGACGGCGGCCGGCATGAACATCACGTGTGGTGCCATTCCGACGAGGTAAGGAGATGGGTGAGCTGCCCACCGGCACCGTCACGTTCCTGTTCACCGACATCGAAGGCTCGACGCAATTGCTCAGGGAACTGGGCGATGGTTACGCTTCGGTCTGGAAGCAGCACCAGGTGATCATCCGGGAGGCGCTTGCCGCGGCCGGCGGCGGCGAAGTGCGCACTGAAGGCGATTCCTTTTTTGTCGCGTTCTCCAGCGCTCCACGAGCGGTCGGAGCCGCGGTCACGGCGCAGCGCGGCCTCGCCTCGCATTCTTGGCCCGCCGGCACCGCGGTTCGCGTCCGCATGGGCCTCCACACCGGCGAGGGCGTCTTGAGCGGATCCGATTACGTCGGGATGGACGTGCACCGTGCGGCTCGGATCGCAAGCGCGGCGCACGGCGGCCAGCTGATCGTTTCCGACGCGACCCGGGTGCTGATCGAGCACACTCTGCCCGCTGGAACCACTCTTCGCGACCTCGGGACACACCGCTTAAAAGACATCCAGCAGCCGGAGCACCTCTACGAGCTGGTCATCGAGGGGCTC
The DNA here is from genome assembly GCA_005880395.1 of Chloroflexota bacterium. Lineage (GTDB taxonomy): Bacteria > Chloroflexota > Dormibacteria > CF-121 > CF-121 > CF-13. Next base: position 8,841 of record VBHQ01000110.1, on the reverse strand, counting down.
CCTGCTGAATTTCCGCCACCACGGACGCTGGAGGCCAGGCCGAACAACTTGCCGCTGCAACTGACCTCCTTCGTCGGGCGAGAGGACCAGCTCGCTGAAATCCAGGAGTTGCTCGGTCATGTACGGCTTCTGACGCTTACCGGTCCTGGTGGAACGGGAAAGACTCGCTTGGCCCTCCAGGTTGCGGCGGAAACAGTCCGCGACTACCCGGACGGGGCGTTCTTTGTGGACCTGTCGCCGGTGACCGATCCGGGCCTGGTTCCTGCGGTGATTGCACGCGCCCTTGGCGTTGCGGAAGTGGCCGGCGTTTCGATACTCGAGACGCTCAAGACGCACCTGCAGCACAAAGAACTCCTGCTGGTCGTCGACAACCTGGAGCAGCTCGCGGCCGCGGGCTGGGTCATCGAGGAGCTCGTCTCGGCGGCACCGAAGCTGAAAGTGCTGATCACATCTCGAATGGTCCTGGCCGTTCGCGGGGAACAGGAGTACGCAGTTCCTCCGCTGGAACCGCCGGACCCGAAGTCAATCGCTGATCTCGAGACCCTGAGCCGCTCCGAGGCAGTGCGGCTCTTCACTGAGCGCGCCCTCGCTGTCCAGCCACGCTTCCGGATCACCAGTGAGAATGCTCAGGCGGTGGCCGAGATAACGGGCCGGCTGGATGGGTTGCCGCTCGCCATCGAGCTGGCCGCCACGCGGGTCAAGGTGCTGACGCCGCAACAGATGCTGCCTCGTCTCGAGCGCGGTCTCTCCCTGCTGGCTTCTGGCGGTCGAACGTTGCCCGAACGACAGCGCACCTTGCGAGGGACGATCGCGTGGAGCTACGACCTCCTTGAAAAGCCCGAGCAGAGCCTGTTCAGGCGGCTTTCGGTTTTCAGTGGAGGCTGGACGCTTGAAGCCGCCGAGGCGGTCGCCGAACCGGAACGGCTGGAACTGGATGCGGTCGACGGTCTGTCGGCGCTCGTGGACAAGTCGCTGGTTCGGCCAATCAACCCCGCGGACGGTTTTCCGCGGTTCACGATGCTCGAGACGATCCGGCAGTTCGGTCAGGAAGTGCTTTTGACTGAGGGCGAGCTCGATCGCACGCGTCGTCGTCACGGTGAGTATTTCCTGAACCTCGCCCTGCGGGCAGAGGCACAGCTGACTGGCGAGGAGCAGGCGGCGTGGCTCGAGCAATCCGAGCGAGAGCTTGACAACCTGCGGGCGGCGCTGCGCTGGGCGATCGACGCCGGCGAAGCCGGCCTCGGTCAGGCGGCGGCCGGAGCGCTATGGCGGTTCTGGCAACAGCACGGGCACCTGGCCGAGGGCCGCGGCTGGCTAAACGAGCTGCTGGCGATGCCATCAGGACAGGGCCGGACAGCGGCCAGGGCTAAGGCCCTCACCGGCGCGGGCGGCATCGCCTGGTGGCAGATCGACCGCGACAGTGCCGGACTCGAGGAGAGCCTCGACTTGTTCCGGCGCGCGGAAGTCGAGCATGGTGTCGCGCGGGTTCTCGCGATGCTGGTGATCCGCGATGCCAAGGCCGGCAAGTGGCAGAATGCGATCGCGAGGCTTGAAGAAGTCATCGCGATCTGGCGCCGCCTGGGCGACCGTCTTCAGCTGGCCTTCACCCTGATCTGGCTTGGTTTTGCCTGTGGTCGCGCCGGCCGCCGGCCTGAGGCCCGGTCGGCGGCGCTGGAAGCACTGGCCTTGTTCCGCGACGCCGGCAACGCGACGGGGATCGGATTGGCGTTTCGGGACCTGGCCTTCCTGGCGGTGTGGGAGGGCCGCCCGCAGGAAGCATTAACGCTCATGGGCGCGGCGGAATCCTTGCGGGATAGGATCGGCGGCGGTCCGCCGCCTGGCTTCGGAGGCATGCTGGAAGGGGACCCGGTTGCTGAGGCGCGAGCACAGCTCAGCGAGGACGAAGCGGAGCGATGCTGGCAGCAGGGACGCCGCATGGAGCTGGAGGAAGCGCTGACACTGGCACGCCATGGAGCCGAAGCCCTGAAGTGAGAGAGCTGATCGGATCAACGCGATGAAGGAGTTCGAGCCGCTGATCGGCGAATGGCACGGCGAGGGAGAGGTCCCGCTGGACCCTCCGATGAGGATCTCGGTTGTAGAGAAGATCGAGCGCCTCGGGAAGTTCATCGTCATCAGCTCGGTGGGCGAGCCCGCGGAGGTGCCCGACAGCGTCTCGATCATCGGCGGCGCGCCCGAGGGAGAGCCGCAGCCGATGCACTACTTCGACTCTCGAGGGGTCAAGCGACTGTTCATGATGGCCCTCGAAGGATCGACCTGGAAAATCTGGCGGGCTCCCGGCGAGGATTGGAACGGCCCCGACGGCCCCGGCTTCAACCAGCGCTTCATCGGCGAGATCGCGGCTGACGGCAAGACGATCGTGGGTCGGTGGGAGCGAGGCATGGGGGCCGCCGGCGATCAGTGGGAGATCGACTTCCCGCTCAACTACTTCCGCAAGTAACGCAGCACTCGACTAACCGGGTGGGTTTCGCCTGCGCAGGTCGAGTGAGATGATCCAGCGCCGCCTCTACATCTATATTGTCGCCGCCGCCAGCCTCGCGATGCTGCTGATCGGCCTGGTCAACCTGGGCTCAACCGCGATCAACCAGATCCTCAATACCACTTCGCCGTACACGAGTGCCCGGGATGCCTATGCGGGCTTTGGCGCGGTCACGCTCGTCGGCCTACCCGTTTGGGGCATCCACTGGTGGCTCGCCCAGCGGTTCGCGAACCGAAATGCCGATGAACGCGCCTCAGCGATCCGTCGGCTCTACCTATATGTTGTCCTGGCGGCGACCGGCGTTGGCCTTGCCATCTATCTGCGCCGCCTTATAGAGGATGCGTTCGGCCTCGCTTTGAGCACTTCGGCCGAGGGCGCCTCGATCACCCGCGCCATCTGGGCTGTCGTGATCCTGTCCGCCTTCTGGGCCTACCATTTCCGGACGGCCGCGGTCGACCGAGCCACCGTGGGCGAGACCGGGGTTTCGGCCACACTCCGTCGCTGGTACGCCTACCCCCTGACGTTCCTCGGCCTGGCGTTCCTGTTGTTCGGCGCTCGCAACCTGCTCCAGCAGATCTGGGTCCTGCTCGTCGAGCATGACCAGGTCATCGTCGCGGGGGGATTGGTCCCGACCGCACTCGCGACGATGCTCACCGGCCTGCTGATCTGGGGCTTCCATTCACAATGGACCGCTCGCCCGCCAGTTGCTGCGGACGACCAGGCCTCGACCCTTCGCGCCGTCGAAGGCTTCCTGGCGTTGGCCGGCAGCGTCGCGCTGGCGCTCTTCGGCGCCAGCCAGCTCCTCTATTACGTGCTCGCCCGAATCCTCGGCATCGAGAATCCGGGAGGCATCAGTTCAGGAATCGTCGTCGCCCTCGCGAGCCCGGTTGCCACCATCATCGTGTTCGGCCTTGCCTGGCTATGGATCCGGCAGCAGCTCGCCAGCGACGCCGGACAAACGGAAGCTCGCCGTCAGGCTGGCGTCCGCCACCTTTACACGCACCTCGTTGCCCTGCTGGCGCTCGCCACCCTCGCCGTCGGCGTGGGCGGCCTGCTCTGGACTCTGTCCGACCAGCTTCTGTTCCGCATGGCCAATCAGGTTGCAGGGGCCGGCGAATGGCGTGACAAGACGAGCCTCTTCGTCACCCTGATCATTGTGGGAGTGCCCATGTGGCTCTCGCACTGGCGCCAATCGACTGGTCCGACCGAGCGTTATACCCTCAGCCGCCGCCTCTATCTCTACGCCACCCTGCTCGCGAGCGTTCTGGCGGTTCTGATCAGCGGCGCCATCTTCATCTACCGCCTGTTGACGTTAGTGCTCGGAAGTAGCTATCGCGGCGGGGCACCCATCACCGTCGATATGGGTCGCGCCCTCTCCGTCGTCGTGGTCGCCGCCGCGATTGGCCTCTACCACTGGCGCGTCCTGCGGTCGGACGGCGGCACCCACCCGGTTGTGGTTCCCGAGCCGCTGGCAGGTCCGGAGATCCAGGTCGCGATCACCGGCGCCACGGAGCAAGAGATTAGGCGGGCCCTCGCCGATCTCCCCGACAGCGCGAGCTTTACGATCCGAAAATAAGTCAGCCGGCGCCGAGGGCGAACGAGAAGGGCGACCTGAAGGGGAGCATGGCAATCAGGAGCGCGACGCCCAGCACGAGGCCGACCACGATCAGCGCCTGGCGCGCCAAGGCCCCAGGGAGATGGACACGCCAATCAGCAAGGGTCAGTGCGGCGGAACGGCGCAGATAGGCGGCGACGTGGACCGTGATCGCCAAAAACCAGAGCACGAACGCCGCCTTGTGCCAGGTCGCCCATTGCTCGCCATAGCGAAACCCAAAGAGCCACAGCTCAATTCCCGTGGCGAAGAGCACAACGGTGAGGACGACCAGGGCAGGAGCCAACCAGCGCAGGACGGGCGCCGGCGGGCCCGCCTGGCGATAAGCCATGGCGCCGCCGTAGTAGCGGACGAACCGATAGCCCACGCTGCCAAGTTTGAGCAACAGCGGGGGAACCAGGAGGAAGCCGATCATCGCGTGAGCAAAGAGTCCCGGCCGAACTCCCGTGACCACGGCGAGCACCGCAAATCCAACCCCGACGAGTGCGACGATGAGCAGCTTCACGCTGCTTAGCGCTGCTCGTTGATCCGGACGAGGTTGCCCGCGGGATCGCGGAAGGCGCAGTCACGAACCCCGTACGGCTGCTCAGTCGGCTCCTGGACGACTTCGGCGCCGCCAGCCTGGACCCGCGCGAAGGTGCCGTCGAGGTCGGTCGTGGCCAGGATGATGGCGGCATAACTGCCCTTGGCCATCATCTCGACGATGGTGCGGCGCTCGTCGTCGGTGACGGGGCCGGGGCCGACGCCCGGCGGATGAAGGACGATGGACGTGCCGGGCTGGCCGGGGGGGCCGACCGTAATCCAGCGCATGGTGCCGCGTCCGACGTCGTTGCGGACCTCGAAGCCGAGGGTGTCGCGATAGAAGGCCAGCGATGCCTCCGGGTCAGCGTGCGGGAGGAAGCTCGAGTGAATGGCGAGGTCGACCGCGGTCACGCCAGCACGGGCTCGGTGACCGGCGCTTCCCGTTTCCTGATCGGTCTGGTGACCTGTTTGGCCACGCACGGCGCGATCCCTTCCATCGCGCGCGCTTCCCGGCGCCGGTAGGTGCTGGGCGGCATTCCGACCAGTTCGGTGAAGCGAGTGCTGAAGGTCCCCAGCGACGAGCAGCCGACCGCGAAGCAGACCTCGGTGACGCCGAGGTCCCCCCGACGCAGCAGCGCCATCGCTCGCTCGATGCGCCGCGTCATCAGGTAGCTGTACGGCGACTCGCCGTAGGCCAGGCGGAACTCGCGGCTGAGGTGCCCGGCCGACATGTGTGCGCCTCGGGCGAGTGCCTCGACGTCCAGCGGTCGCTCGTATTCGCGGTCGATCCGATCCCGGACGCGGCGAAGCCGCGCGAGGTCGCGCAGGCGCTGCGTCGAGACGGCATGAGGTGGGACGCGACTGCTAGTCACAGAACTCAAGGAAAAATAAGCCAACAAGCACATGACAATCCTATAGAGAAAGGAGGCCGGGCACAGCCATACCCGCACGTTAGATAGGTCGCGCGGGGAATGCTTCTCCATTCCTGACCGATCCGGGAGGGCATTCCTGAGACCGGTCAGAAATCAAGAAGCAATCGTTGGGCGTGGGGCCTAGGCTGACCGTATGACGCGGCCAACGCCGCGAAATTAAAAGGAGGCAAGTAAATGAAGATCGGACTGACCAGCATTTACGTCGACGACCAGGACAAGGCGTTGCGCTTCTACACCCAAGTCGCCGGCTTCGTGAAAAAGGCGGACGTTTCGCAAGGAGGGTATCGGTGGCTCACCGTGGCGTCGCCCGACGACCCCGATGGCACCGAGCTGCAGCTCGCGCGCAACGACAACCCGGCGGGCAAGGCCTACCAGGAGGCGCTCTTCCAGCAGGGTCAGCCCGCAGCCATGTTCTTCACGGACGACATCCAGGCCGACTATGAGCGGATGAAGGCCGCCGGCGCCGAATTCAAGATGCCGCCCACCAAGGTGACAGGCTCGACCATCGCCCAGGCGAATGACACCTCTGGCAACCTGATCCAGTTCGCGCAGCTGGATCGTGTACGCAGCGGAGCGGGGCGCCGGTAAGCCGGTCGACATCAAGCGGGTCGCGCCAGGACGTGGAAACGTCTCGGATGGCGCGGCCCGCAGCTAAATTGACAGCCATGGACATCACCAGCACGGGAGGGAACCACTAATGAAGGACATGCAGAAGTCCGCCAAGAGCACCACCGCGACCAAAAAGAGATTCAAGGGATTCACGGACGACGAACGAAGCGCGATGAAGGATCGCGTCAAAGAGATGAAGGCGGCTGCCGATAAGGCCGACGGGGAAAGCGAGGTGATCGCCAAAATCGCCGAACTGCCGGAACCGGATCGCGCCATGGGCAAGCGGGTCCATGCTCTTATCAAAGCCAGCGCGCCAGCCCTCTCACCGAGAACCTGGTACGGGATGCCCGCGTATGCCAAGAACGGCAAGATCGTCTGCCACTTTCAACCCGCGCAGAAGTTCAAGACGAGGTACGCAACGCTAAACTTCAGCGACGAGGCGAATCTCGATGAAGGCGCCATCTGGCCCGTCGCCTTCGCTCTGACGAAGTTGACCGCCGAGGACGAGGCAAGGATTGGCGCGCTCGTCAAGAAAGCGGTGAGCTGAGGACTGAGTTCGACAGCGGGTCCGCGCCTCCCGGGAGGGCTTGACGCGCCGGGCACAATCTCGGGCCCCTCGCCGGAGCTGACAGCTCTACGAGAAGATCAGCGAGCTCATCAGCCGCTGAAAATCCGCAGACAGCCATCTCGTTGCCTGGCGCTTAAGCCAGCTCTGGTTTTGGTTCTGGACCGCCAGCCGCGGACGGGATCCGCATGGCAAAGAGTGCTCCGGCAATCGCAATCGTGCTGGCACCCGCGAACGCGAGCGACGGCGACGAAACGGTCCACACCAAGCTGACCCAGATAGACGCGACAAAGTCTCCAACACCGTTGATGGCGGCCAACAACCCGAAACCGCTGCCACGCTGCCGAGCCGGAAGTTGGTCACCAGCGAGGGCGCTTTCAGCCACCTCGACGGCGCCGGCCGCAGCGCCGCTCAGGATAAAGGCGGGCGCGAGTGCCAACACGGTTATTGACGAGAGTGCCAGAAATCCAGAGCCGGCGGCGAAGCTCAGAAAACTGAGCCCGAGTAGCGCCGGGCGGCGGTGGCCGCGCCGATCCGCGATGGCCCCGATGGGATAAGAGACGCTGGTCGCTGTCAGGTTATAGAGGAAGTACCCGGCGATCGCGAGGCTGGCGCCGCCGCTCGTCCCGAATCGTGGAATCAACAACTGCGTGGCTCTAAGGGTGAACAGACTGCCGGCAAACTGAGCAGTTCCGAAGACTGCAGTCGCGGCAAGGACGCGACCGAAGGCGGGCGGGTATCCCGACAGCCGCAGCTCGAAAGAACCACGGGGAGGCTTCGCCGATTTGACGAAGAGATAACACGCTGCCGCTAGCAGGCCGGGAATCGCGGCGACCGCGAACGCCGCACGATACTGGAGCACTGCGAAGAGGATGACAGCGAGTCCGGGAGCGAAGACCGCGCCAGCATTGTCACCAGCCCGTTCGAGTCCAAACGCCCGCCCGAATTGCTGCTTCGGAACGGACAACGTGAGCAGCAAGTTACGCATGGGCCCGCGCCAGCCTCTTCCAACCCATCCAATGGGGCGAATCACTAGCAGCCAGGGCCACGACGGCGTCAGCCCAATCAACCCGGTCGCGATCCCCGTTGTGAGATAGCCCGCTGCCGTGAACCCGCGCAGCGCAACCCCTTTCGCCGCCATCACGCCTCCAGACAACTTGGCCGCTGCGGATAGCCCGTCCGAGACGCCTTCGATCAGCCCAAGCGCAATGGGCGGCGCCGAAAGCACGATCGTCAAGAACCCCGGCAACAGGGTCGTCGCGGCTTCGTGTCCGAGATCTGAAAAGAACGACGCGACGGCAATCGCGACGACCGAGGGCGCAGCGAGGAGAGCAATCTGCTTCTGGCGGGACACAGATTCCATATCGGCCACGTTCTCAGTGAGAAAGGCTATCCCAGATCGCTCGGGTCCTACGGTGAGCTAGAGGGCGCGCTAACCCACGCATTTGCGGCGACCTGCACGGGATCCCAGGGCGAGCTGGACCAGCGCGCTGCACATCCCAAGGAGCGTGTGTTATTCCTCTGCACTGGGAACAGCGCTCGCTCGCTGATGGCCGAGGGAGCCGACGGGGAGATTCGAACTGCCGCACTGCTCTTTACAAATCGGGCGGCAACTGAATCCAGCTTTGAAAATTTGGCTTTCCAGAAACCGAGGCCGAATTTCGCCCGTTAACGCGTACTCCACTGAAACCAGCGGATGCCGATTCCAGCAAAGATGACGGAGTACAGCACGCTCGCGAGCAGGGCCCACCATGTATCCGCGGTCCAGGCAGCCGGATTCATCGCGCCTGAGAGCAACGTCGCCACTGCCCCGCCGGGTGACCATCGCGAGATGGTCTCAAACGTGGTTCCAAAGATGTCGGAATGACCAAAAAGGCCGAGTGCGACGAGCGGCAGGAAGCTGAGCCGCCCCACGGCGTTGACGGTATCCGCGGATTTGATGAGGCCCACCACAGCCTGTCCCACGGCGAGGAACACGGCCGAGCTAAAAACGACAATCGTGAGGGTTAGAAGGTAGGCGGCCGGATCCAGCGTGACCTTCTCGACGACTGCGGCGGCGACAAGAACCACTACCGCCATCGCCAGCATCGAAAGGATCTGGACC
>VBHQ01000205.1 GCA_005880395.1 Chloroflexota bacterium | reverse complement strand
CTTCTTGCCCTGCTCCTCGGCACGGTCGGCATCGAACACCGCCTTGCCGCTCGCCGCGCCAGGTGATGCATCGATGCCTTTGGCGATCACCTTCGGCTTCGCCTTGGGATCGATCCGCGGATGAAGCAGTTGGTCTACCTGTGAGGGCTCCACCCGCTGTACCGCCTCGTCCTCTTTGATCAGGCTTTCGCCGACCATGTCGACCGCGATCTTGACCGCGGCCTGCGCCGTGCGTTTGGCCGAGCGCGTTTGCAGCATCCACAGCTTGCGCTTCTCGACCGTGAACTCCAGGTCCTGGACGTCGCGGTAGTGCTTCTCCAGGCGCTCGGCGTTGGTTTCGAATTCCTTGTAGACGTCGGGCAGCTGCTTCTTGAGCGTGGCGATCGGCTGCGGCGTGCGGATCCCGGCGACCACGTCCTCGCCCTGGGCGTTGGCGAGGTAATCGCCGTAGAGGACTCTTTCGCCGGTATTCGGGTCGCGGGTGAAGGCGACGCCGGTCCCGGAGTCGTTGCCCATGTTGCCGAAGACCATGGTCTGGACGTTGACCGCCGTGCCAAGGTCGTGTGGGATCTTGTTGAAGTTGCGGTAGTCGGTGGCGCGCTTGTTGTTCCAGGATGAGAACACGGCCTCGATCGCGGCGCGCAGCTGCTCGAGCGGCTCATCGGGAAAGGGCTTGCCGCTCTCCTTGAGGATGATGTCCTTGAATTCCTTGACGAGTTTCTCCAGCTGCTCGGGCTTCAGCTCGGGGTCCGTCTTGACCTTCGCCTTTTCTTTCGCCTGCTCCAGCCGCTTCTCGAACTTGCCGGCGTCGATGCCAAGCACGATCTTGCCGAACATCTGAATGAAGCGCCGGTAAGCATCGAGCGCGAAGCGTCGATCATGGGTAAGCTTCGCCAGGCCCTCGAGGGTGTCAGGATTGAGGCCCAGGTTCAGGACCGTGTCCATCATGCCCGGCATGGAGAATTTGGCGCCGGAGCGTACCGAAACCAGGAGTGGCTGGTTTGCCTCGCCGAGCTTCTTACCGGTTTTTTCTTCGACGTGGCCGAGCGCGTCGATCGCCTGGTCCCACATCCCCTCGGGAAAGCGCTTGCCGGATGCGTAGTACGCATTGCAGGCCTCGGTCGTGATCGTGAAGCCGGGCGGGACAGGCAAACCCGCACGCGTCATTTCGGCGACGCCGGCGCCCTTGCCCCCGAGCAAATCCCGCAAATCCTTGTTTCCCTCTTCGAAGAGGTAGACCCACTTCTTCTCGGTGGCAGCGTGAGGCGTTTGCGGGGCCTGGGTGGTGACAGCCATTGTGGAATCCTCCTGAAACGTAGGTCGGCCGGGGACTCAGAATACCAAGCCCTTCGCCCAGGAAGTGCCGGCGTTAGCTGGTCGGCAATTCGTGCTCATCGCGCAGTCGCTTGATCAGACCCATATCGATCCACATGGCGGCAAAGGTGGTCACGGCTCTGTTTGGGGCGGCGCGGTCAAGCGACGGATCGGCGGCAAGGCGGAGAACCGACGCCTTGAGATTCCGGGAGTACGCATCTTCCATGCGGATCGACGTAACCAGCGCGTCAACGTTGTTGATGACGGCCCAACCCAGCAACAATCCGATGAGGCCGACGACGATACGGTCCGCTTTGATCCCGGAGAGCGCGGCGGCGACGAGTGGCAAGAGCAAGACGATGCCGACGTACAGATATCGGGATTCCGCGGCGAAGGTGGCCCCGTTGAGAAAGCGCCCCAAAGCTATCGTGGCGAAGAACCAGACTGCCGCCACCGCACCCGCCCAGGCCAACGGCATGCCCGGCTGGGTCACCGTCATGCGCCGCCTCCTGACGACGATGAGGGCCACCACCCCAAACAGCGCGGCTGGTCCTGGCAGTCCGGCGAGTCCGCCGAGGGAAGCGAGCAGGCCCTGCCAGGCGAACCCCGGCACCGTCGTGAGCTGGGCGATGGACAACGGCGGATAGCCATAGCCGGAGAGATCGCCGGCTCGGCCGACCAGCAGGTACCAGGCGACGAAGACCGTCCCCAGTGGGGCCACCGCGACCGCGGCCGGCAACCATCGGCGCCGCAGCGCAAGGCTGAGGCCGACCAATGGCACCATGGCAAGGGAGACGGCGCTGCACGTCAGGCCGGCGAGGCCGAGCACCAACCCGGCGCCATCCCGACCGCTGATCGGCCCGTCGTGATCGGTCAGGAGGAGCTGCGCGAGACCAAAGAAGACCGCGCCGAGAAAGCCGACCTGCCAGCCAAAGGCGAGATCAGCCCAGCCGGCGCCGCTGAGGAGCACCGGCAGCGTAAGGCCGGTTGCCAGCCATGGCCCTGCTCCAACGCGAATGAGGAGGATGCGCAGCAGCGCGACGATGCCAAGGTGCGCCGCGAGCATCGGAATCAAATACGGCCAGTACAGGCGGAGGCCCACCAGCCGGTACAGCCCTTCCCAGATCAGGTTGGGGATCGTCTGCCAGTGGTTGATGTATGGCGCGAAGAGAAATCGCCCAACGTCGCCGCGTTGAAGCAATGGATGAATGATC
>VBHQ01000204.1 GCA_005880395.1 Chloroflexota bacterium | reverse complement strand
GGACATGATGCCCGCCGCCCATCGGCGCCATCGAGCTCTTGAACGGCTGGCCGTCGATCGTCCCCTTCACGCGCAATTGGCCCCGCGTACCAAAGGCCTCGGCGACGCCGAAGGGAACCACCACGTATGCGCCCCCGCCGCGGCCCTCCTCGATTTCTGCCTGGAATCGCTTCATAGTCAGCGCGCTCGCCACTTCACTGGTAGTCGTCACCCATCCGAAGAACGTCATGACGTTGTAGATCGTCGCCTGCTGAATCTCCGGTGGTCCGCCCGCCATCGTCGCGTCCTCGACCATGATCGGCCAGTACTCGTGAAAGTACGCATCGCGCAGCGTCGACTCGACGCAGACGTTCGAGGCGATGCCCGCCATCAACAGATAGCGAATGCCACGCTCGCGTAACAGCGCATCCAGACGCGTGGCGTGAAAGCCGCTGTAGCGAGACTTGACGATGACCGGATCACCAGCCCGTGGCACCAGCTCGTCGACGATCTGAAAGTCCCAGGTACCAAACGTCAACAGCGTGCCGCGCAGCTCAGGGCGCTCGCGCATCAGGCAAAGCGCCAGTTCTTTCTGCGGATTGGGTGAATCCTCACCGCCGCCCGTCGACTGGTCCGGCGGATACCCCATGACGAGATAAATCACCGGGATATCCCCGCCGTGGGCCGCATCGATCAATCGCCTCGCGTTGGCGATCGCGGCCTGGGCGCCCGCAACATCGATGCCGGCCAGGTCGAGCATTCCGCCCTTACTCGCAAACGCGTTCTGCATGTCGACCAGAAGAACCGCGGTCTGAGCCGGATCGATCTCGACCGGCTTGGGCCGAGCCGGAAGCGCAAGCTTCATGCAGGCAGGATAATCTCTCGTTCGTGGCTCTCCAGGACACGCAGCTGGAGCGACTACGAGCTGGCGTGGACTTGCTGCTCAGGTCCAATCGCTTCTACCAGCAGCGGCTTGAACCGCTCCGAACATGGGAGGACTTTCGGCGTCTCCCGCTCACGACCAAGGGCGAGATCACTGCCGATCAGCAAGCCCGCCCGCCCTTCGGAACCAACCTGAGCCTTCCACTGGACCAGTACACGCGGATGCATCAGACCTCGGGGACCAGTGGCACCCGCCCGCTCCGGTGGCTGGACACGCGCGACTCATGGGACTGGTGGGTCCGCATCTGGGCCGACCATGTCTATCGCGCGGCGGGCGTCGCCGCCGGCGATCGCGTTTTCTTCGCCTTTTCCTTTGGCCCATTCATCGGCTTCTGGTCCGCGTTTGGCGGCGCCGAGCGAGCCGGCGCAACCGTGATTCCGGGCGGGGCGATGACGACTGAGCAGCGGCTGCGGACGATGATCGAGCTCAAGGCGACCGTCCTCTGCTCGACGCCGACCTACGCGATCAGGCTTGCCGAGAGCGCGAACGCGTTTGGCATCGACCTGGCCGCGAGCGATATCCGCGCCACGATCCATGCCGGCGAGCCCGGCGCCAGCGTGCCCGCGACCAGGGATCTGATCGAGCGATCATTCGGCGCCACCGCGTTCGATCACACCGGCATGACCGAGCTGGGACCGACCGGCGTCTCCTGCGCCGCTCGCGACGGTGTCCACCTGATCGAATCGGAGTTCATCTTCGAGATCCGCGATGAGCGCGGCCAGGTCTTATCCATCCCCAACGCCGGCACTATCAGCGGCGAGCTGGTCGCCACCAACCTGGGCCGCTGGGGATCACCCTTGATTCGTTACCGCACCGGTGATCGGGTTGAGGTCACTCGCGACCCATGCTCGTGCGGCAGCCCATTTCCCAAGATGCTTGGCGGGATTCGGGGTCGCGTCGACGACATGTTCACCGTGCGCGGCGTCAACCTCTATCCGTCGCAGGTCGAAGACCTGGTGCGGCGTCAGCCGGCGATCGCCGAGTTCTGCATCGAGGTCCGCCAGTGGCGCCTGACGGTTCGCTCCCGCGTGCTGAGCTGAAGTCGCGGCGCCTCGTGCGCGTTTAGCTTGGTGAGCCTGTCCTGCTCGCGGTGGCCGGCACGCTCCAGGCACGTCGCGCCACACTGCCAACCAGCTCGAGCTTCTTCCGCTCGTCGTCGATCGTAAGCTGATTGCCCGCCATGGTCGATGCGAATCCGCATTGGGGACTCACCGCCAGCTGATCGCGCGGGAAGAAGCGAGCCGCCTCTTCGATCCTGACTTCGAGCGCGTCGGGCGATTCAAGGTCCGGTTTCTTCGTCGATACCAGCCCCAGGACGACGACGCGGTCGTGCGGCACGTGCCGCAGCGGCTCGAAGCCACCTGACCGCCGGTCATCGTATTCCAGTAAAAAGCGATTGAACCGCGACCGCTCGAAGATTCGGGCGATCGGTTCGTAGCCGCCCTCCGCGTACCAGCGGCTCTGGTTGTTTCCCCGGCAGATGTGCATGCCGAACGTCACGCCGGGATGGCCGTCGATGATCGCGTTGTCCAGCTCGATATTGCGGTCGATCATCGCGTCGGGATCGCTGCCGCGCTGCCGGTAACCCTCACGCAACTGCGGATCGAGCAACGCGGCGTACTGCGGCGCATCGATCTGGACGTAGGTACAGCCCAGCCGTCGAAGCTCCGCAATTTCCCGCCGCGTGATCTCGACGATGTCGTCCAGGTAGGCGTCGCGGGTCGGATAGGCGCTCGCTGACTTCGCCGGATCGTAATATGCCGCCGCCTGCTGGGCGCTGATCAGGGTCACCTTGGCGGGGTGCGTCGTCTTGGCTCGCAGATAAACCCATTCCTCGGCGCACATGCTGCGCCGCCACCGCAGCGGCTCGACCACCACCGGGCGGCGAAGCACCAACTCCTCACCTCGCTCGTTCCGGAATGGGATTGCCCAGCCACCCTCTTTGTCGAATCCATCCATCGCGTCGATCAAGTGCCCATAGAAGGCATAGCGGCGCTGCTCGCCATCGGTGATGACGTCGATGCCGGCGGATTCCTGGAGGGCGATCGCCTCGTCCACCGCCCGATCTTCCAGCCGCTTGAAGTCGGCGTCGTTGAGCTCTCCAGCCTCATGCCGGCGCCGGCCCTC
>VBHQ01000109.1 GCA_005880395.1 Chloroflexota bacterium | reverse complement strand
CACTCTTACGTGAAGGGAGCGGGCTCCAACACGGCATTCGACTACTACTGGAAAGAGATTTCGATCCAGTCGCACTGACCGGCTAGGCAATAACGCAACAAAGGGCGCCCCGCCGCAAACGGAGCGCCCTTTGTTCATACTGAACTGACGGAGAGGACCGGATGCTGACCCGAGGAACCCTGATTTACATCGGCCAACGGCTCGTGCTGATCGTCTTCACCGTGGTGGTCGTGTCATTCGGCGTGTTCGCCGTCGTCCATTCACTCCCCGGAAACGCCTTTGTCAGCGACCGGGTGCACGGGCAGGCGCTGCAGATCCTGCTGCACGAATACGGGCTCGACCTGCCGATCCCCCTCCAGTACTGGAACTGGGTGAAGGGCATCGTCCTCCATGGAAGTCTCGGCGTCTCGCTGTATATCCGGGGGCTGCCCATTACGCCGCTGGTGCTTCGTGAGTTGAGCGTGAGCGCCATGCTCGGCGGCAGCGCCCTGATCGTCACGATCGGCCTCGGCATCACCTTCGGCGTGCTCGCCGCCGTCCGCCAGAACAGCTGGGTAGACTACCTCCTGACCAGCATCGCGGTCGTCGGTTACAGCGTTCCCAGCTTCGTAATCGCCTCGCTCGGGATCCTGATCTTCGGGCAGTGGCTGAACAACCTGACGCAGGGGGCACTCTATTACCCCGAGCCCTGGAGCGGAACCTACGGCTCGCTCGCCGAGCTATCGCTGCCGGCGATCGCGCTCGGCTTTTATACCTCCGGGCAGATCACCCGCATCACCCGCGCCGCGATGCTGGACGTGATCCAACAGGACTATATCCGGACGGCGCGCGCCAAGGGGCTGCAGAATCGGGTGGTCGTCATCCGGCACGCGCTGCGGAACGCCCTCGTGCCGGTGACCAGCATCCTCGGGCCGACCGTGATTAGCATCATCACCGGCAGCGTCGTGATCGAGAACATCTTCGGCATCCCGGGCCTGGGCAAGGAGTTCGTGGAAAGTATCTTCCAGCACGATTACAACGTCACCGTGGGCGTGTTTACGATCTATGCCATCCTGATCGGCTTCGCGAACCTGGCGGTCGACCTGGTCTACACCGTCATCGACCCGAGGATTCGGTACTGATGGCCACGGCCATGCCGACCCCGGCGACGATCGATTACGCCGGCGGCACGCTCGCCCGCGAGCAGGTGAGCCTCTGGCGCGACGGCATTCGGCGGCTGCGGCGCAACAAACTCGCGCTTGGAGCAGCCATCTACTTAGGCTTCCTCGCCCTGGTCTGCCTCGTTTCCATCTTCTGGACGCCATACAAACCGAACGTGATCGGCACCTGTGAAACTTACCAGCTGCCCTCGGCCGCGCACCCCCTGGGCTGCGACGATCTGGGGCGCGATTCGCTCAGCCGGCTGATGGTCGGATCGCAGGTCTCGCTCTCGGTCGGCCTCGCGACCGCCATCATCGTGCTGGGGGTTGGCGTTGTGGTCGGTCTTATCGCCGGCTACTTCCGCGGCGCCGCCGACGCCATCGTCAGTCTGGGGATCAATATCTTTTACGGTGTCCCGCCGCTGCTGGTCGCCGTCGCCCTCTATGTGTTGCTGGGATCCGGCCTGATCAACATCATCATCGCCATCTCGGCCACCGTCTGGATGGACATGGCGAGACTGGCGCGGGGACAGGCCCTGAGCATCCGCGAGCGAGAGTTCATCGAGGCGGCTCGGGCAGGGGGCGCCCGATGGGGCAAGATCCTGTTCGGGCACATCCTTCCCAACGCGCTGGGCCCGATCATCGTGCAGGCGACCTTTGTGATTCCGGTTGCGATCCTCACGGCGGCGTTCCTCAGTTTTCTCGGCTTCGGCGTCCCGCCGCCCAAGGCGGACTGGGGAGGGATGGCCAACGAGGGACTGCCATCGCTGCAGGGCGGCTTCGATCCCTACATCCTTCTCTTTCCTGCTCTGGCGCTCTCCATAACGCTGCTGGCCTTCAACTTCTTCGGTGACGGCTTGCGCGACGCCTTCGACCCCCGGCAGAAGCGCTGATCATGGCCAACCCAGTGCTCCAGGTGCAGGACCTGAGCACGTCCTTCTTCACCGGCGACGGCGAAGTCAAGGCGGTTCGGAACGTCAATTTCAACCTCTTCAATGGCGAGACCCTGGGACTCGTCGGCGAGTCGGGCTGTGGGAAGAGCGTCACCGCCATGTCCATCCTGGGCCTGGTCCAGCGGCCCGGAAAAATCGTCAACGGCAAGATCGTGTTCAAAGGCCAGGACCTGGTCCGGATGCCGGCCGAAGAGCTGCGCGAGATCCGTGGCCGTGACATCGCCATGATCTTCCAGGACCCGCTGAGCTCGCTCAACCCAGTGCTCCGCGTCGGCTTCCAGATCGATGAGGCCATGAAAGCGCACGACAAGGTTCCGGCCGACCAGATCGCGCAGCGAGGCGTCGACCTCTTAAAAGAAGTGCGGGTGCCCGATGCGGCGCGCCGCATCAAGGATTATCCCCATCAATTTAGCGGTGGCATGCGGCAGCGAGCGATGATCGCGATGGGTCTCTCGAACCGTCCCGAAATCTTGATCGCCGACGAGCCCACCACCGCGCTCGACGTGACCGTGCAGGCGCAGATCCTCGAGTTGCTGCGCGACCTGAACCAGGAGATGGGGACCTCGATCATCCTCATCACGCACAATCTCGGCGTCGTCGCCGGTCTATGCAAACGCGTGATCGTGATGTACGCCGGCGAGATCGTGGAGGAGGGGCCGGTCGACCAGATCTTCGAATCCCCGCAGCATCCGTACACCTGGTCGTTGCTCCGCTCCATCCCGCGGATCGACGCCGACCGGCGGGAACGGCTGAAATCCATCGAGGGCCTGCCGCCCGACCTGATCGCGCTGCCACCAGGTTGCGAGTTCAGCCCACGCTGCCCGTTTCGGATCGAGAAGTGCTTCACCCAGGATCCCGAGCTCGAGACGGTAGGCCCAGCCCAGCGCGCAGCGTGCTGGGTGACCATGAAACGGGCGTACGCCGAAATGGGGGCCGCGGATATCACGGACACGAGGCCGGGTGCGGCCAGCGGCATTCGGCCACCCAAGGGCATCGAGGCACGCGTCGCCGACCGGCGGGAACTGAATGCGCCGCCGCTGCCGACGCCGGCCAGCGATGAGTAGCCCGGCACTGGTGGCCGATCCCCGGGCCGCCGCCGCTCGTGAGCCGCTGCTCCGGGTCGTCAACGTCGTCAAGTACTTTCACGCCGGCGTCGCGGCGACCGTCAAGGCCGTCGACGGCGTCAGCTTCGAGATCCAACCGGGCGAAACCGTGGGATTGGTCGGGGAATCGGGGTGCGGCAAGTCGACCCTCGGCCGCCTGCTGACCCAGCTGCTTCCGGCGACCTCGGGACAGGTCATCTTCGATGGGGTCGACCTCACCCGCCTGGGCGGCGAAAAGCTGCGCCAGCAGCGAAAGCAGCTGCAGATGATCTTTCAGGATCCGTTCGCCTCGCTGGACCCACGCATGACCATCGGCGACATCATCGCCGAGCCGCTGGAGAACTTTGGACTCGTCACCGGCCGCCAGAAGAATGCCCGGGTCCAGGAGTTGCTCCGCGTCGTCGGGTTGAATCCCTACTTCAACAACCGCTACCCGCACGAGTTCAGCGGCGGGCAGCGCCAGCGGATCGGCATCGCTCGCGCGCTGGCCCTCAATCCGAAACTCATCGTCTGCGACGAACCGGTGTCGGCGCTCGACGTCTCGATCCAGGCGCAGATCATCAACCTGCTCGAGGACCTGCAGCGTGAGTTCAACCTCACCTACATTTTTATTGCCCATGACCTTGCCGAACCCGCGGATCGAGTCGGAACGCCGCCTGATCGCACTCAAGGGTGAAATTCCTTCACCCATCAATCCGCCGTCGGGCTGCCGGTTCCATACGCGCTGTCCGATCGCCCGCGTCCCCACCCCTTGTGCCGATCAGGAGCCGCCACTGGAGCAGAAGGCGCCCAGCCGGTTTGCCGCCTGTCATTTCTCGGAGAAGGTTCGCTCCGAGGTTTAGGTCAGGCCCCGGTAGCCCCGGTGGTCACGCTGGCGAGAGGAAAGCGGCGCGGGTTTCAGCGCCGTGTGCTGGCCTGGTATGCCGTCAATGGCCGTGACCTTCCCTGGCGAAAAACCCGTGATCCCTACGCCATCCTGATCTGCGAAATTCTGTCGCACCAGACGCAGATCGCACGCGTCGTGCCCGTCTATGAAACGTTGCTGAGCCGCTACCCGACCGTCCAGTCGATGGCGCGAGCGCCCCTCGAGACCGTGACCGCGATCACCGATCCGCTTGGCTACAAGATCCGCGGCCGATGGCTGCACGCCGCGGCGCTGCAGGTCGCGGATCGCGGCGGCGCCTTCCCGAGAACGATCGACGGCTTGCGGGAGCTGGCCGGCGTCGGACGCTACACCGCCGGCGCGATGATGAGCTTCGCCTACCGGCGGGACGCCCCGATGCTCGACACGAACATCGCACGGGTCCTGTCAAGGCACTTCGACGGGCGCAACCAACGACCCGGCCAAGCGCGGCTCTGGCAGCTGGCCGCGGCGGTGATTCCCAAAGGCAAGGCCTACCTGATGAACCAGGGGCTGATGGACGTCGGGGCGCTCATCTGCCGGGCCCGCTCACCGCTCTGCGACGTCTGCCCGCTGCGGCGCAGCTGCGCGTTTCGAAGAGGGAGCGCGCGGCGCTCCCTCAAGCGACGCGACTGACTACGGGATCCCCCAACCGCCGTGCGGGTCTTTGGCTTCGGGCTCATCGAGGAAGACCTTGCCCGTCTCCGCGATCCGCTCCGGCCGCCTCATGCTGAAATAGATCAGGGCAAGCACGCCGATCAACATCCAGATCCCAATGATGATCGGTGCGAGATTGGAGGGCGCGGTCAGCGCCTGGATCCCGAGCCCAAGAAAGTTGATGCCGAAGGCCGCAACCAGTGCCGGCAGGAAGATCAGGCTCCCGACGATCGGCACGATCCCATTCAGTAGCCAGTTGAACTCGCCCCGGTGCTCGCGCCAGTAGAAGGCCAGGTTGCTGAGATTGGTCAGGATGTAGATGCTGACGACAATGATGGTCGCCAGCGTGCCGAGCAAGGCGAAGGCATTGAGCGGCCGCGGCTCGCCGGCGATTGCTCCCAGGCCGACGGCAAGGATGATCCCGCCGATCGACTGGACATGGATCGCGATATACGGCGTCTTGAACGTTGGGTGCACGCGGGCGAAGGCGCGCGGCAGCAAACCGATCCGCGCAAGCGAATAGCCGACGCGCGTCGCCGCATTGACCCCGGCGTTGGAATTCGCGATGGCGCTGTTCAGCACGGCGAGGATGACGAGGATGATTCCCGGCCCCCAGACCTTCTGCGCCAGCCCGCTCCAGGGATCACCGCTGTTGTAGGTAGTGAATTTGGCAGCCATGTTATTCGGTCCGAAATAGACACTGGCGGCGTAGTAGCAGATGAGATAGAACACGCCGATCAGGACGCAGGAGAGAATGACCGCCCGCGGGATGGTGCGGCGCGGGTCACGAGCCTCCTCGCCGAGCGGCGCCGAGGCTTCAAAGCCGATGAAGGCGAGAATCGCGAAGATCATCCCTGGGAAGACCGAGCCGAGCCCATGCTGATTGCCGGTATTCGGGGCAAAGACGCTGGCCGTGTTATTCCCGCCGGCCGCGGCGATCAGGGTAAGCGCCAACGCGAGAAAGACCACGATTTCGAAGGCCCCGAGAGCGACGCCAGCTTCGGTTGACAACCGAATACCGCGGTAGGTCAAGAACCAGACGATAAGCCCGGCCAGGACGGCGGAGGGCGCCCACAACCAGAGCGGCCAGCCAAAGTGCGAGTTGAGGTTAGCGGCCAGCTCGTTACCGAAGATGAGGTAGAGCAGTGGGGCGACGATGGGTTCGGCCATCATGAAACCCCAGGCGACCAGGAAGCCGACATATTTTCCGAGCCCGCGCGAACTAAAGGTATAGAGGCCACCGGCCGACGGTAGATGCCGCGCCAATTGCCCGATCGAGATCGCGACCAGCAGGCAGGCGACCAGGGCGAGCAGGACGGCCAGTGGAATGCTGCCGCCTGCGTAGGGAACACCGACGATGATGGAAAAGGCCACGGCCGCCGCGGGCGCCATGTGGGTGATCGACTGAAAGAGCGTTGGCGCCAAGCCCACCGCGTTTCGTTCGAGTCGCGCGTCGACGGTTGTGCTCATGTATCCCTCCTTAGGCGCGAGCCTAACATGCGAAACAAGGCGTCGCAACTCGCAGTTGCAATCGATTGTCCGGGAGCTGCGGTCATCCGGACGCCGGCTCGTGCGCCAGGGTCGCCTCGGCATCGGCACGAGAGATAATCCCGAGCAGCCGCCCTTCGCCGGTCGTCACCAGGCTGTTCGTATGGATGTCGCTCTTGCGCATCGACTCGAGCAGGTCTTCGAGCCGCAGGTTCGGTCGGAAGGTCTTCGGCCCCGAAGACATGACCTCGGCGGCAACCCGGTTGGCCGGGCTTTCGAGCGCCTTCTTTCGCAGCAGGCCGAGCACAACGCGCTGCTCATTGACGACCACGCAGGTCTCGCGCCCGTCGGCCTTGACCCGCTCGAGGATGTCGCCAACCCGCTCTTGCAGCCCGCAGGTTGGGACGGTGTTATCCGCCACATCACCGAGCCAGGTCTCATCGACCGCGGTCCCCTCGCGCGCCTGGTTCTCTTCGTACCAGCCCTGTTTTCCGGGAACGTAATCGATGACCTTGCTGAAGCCCAGGCTCTCGAGCCGCCACGCGGCCCGCGGCGACATGTCTCAGCCGAAGTCGTTGCAGTAGACGATGACCGGCCGCTGCCGATCGAGTCGCGTGGCCGTTGCCTCGGTCAGCTCCTTGATGGGGATGTTGATTGCGCCCGGAAGGTGGTTGTGCGCGTACTCCTCACGGCCGAGGACGTCAACCAGTTGCGCCCCCTGCTCCAGCAACTGCCTGACCTCGTCGGCACTGAAGACCTGTCGCGGCACGTTAGCCCCGAGCCCAGACGCCAACTGGCGCGTAGTGCAGCGGCACGTCCACCATGATCAGCTCGCTCGGACGCTCGCCGGTCATCATCAGCTGGGGCTCCTCGAAAATCTTGACGGCGGCGCCAGTCTGCAACGACGTCCCGTTGACCTGCAGGCCGCCCTCGATCAGATAGAGGTACCCCGCGCGAGCAGCCCCGAAGGAATGGCCGAGCTGGATCTGCGGAGCAATCGAAGCGACGTAGACCGCGGCATCCTGATGCACTCTGACCGGGTCTGTCTCATTTGGCCCGATCACTTTCAGCAGGCGATTGCGCCGGTCGTCCGCCGTGAACTGCCGCTGCTGAACAGCCGGTTGCAGCGAGGGCGTATCGGGGAGGATCCACAGCTGCAAGAATTCCATCGGCTCGCTGGCGGAGCCGTTCTGCTCGGAGTGAAGCGCGCCGGATCCGAGTGACATCAGTTGCACCGCTCCGGGCTCGAGCAGGCCGTCGTTGCCGAGGCTGTCAGCATGACGAAAGCTGCCCCGCCACACGTAGGTGATTCCCTCGACGTCGGCGTGCGGATGCATCGGCCAGGTGGCCCCGGGCACCAGCCGGTCGTGATTGAAGACGCGCAAAGGCCCAACGCCCATTTGGTCCGGGTCGCGATAGCGATCGAAGGAGAAATGCCAGCGGGCCGTGAACCAGCCTCCCTCCTCCCGGTGAATCTCCCGGTCGCGGCGCACCTGCAGCATGGTTGCGGCGGTCGCGCCGGTCAGGCAACCTGGATCGGGGCGCCAGGTGCTCGGTGCGTGGGTGCGCGAAGCGCACGGCAGGCGCGCGGTGCGCGAAATCCTCGAGCTGGTCGATGTCGCCGCGCTCGAACGCCTCGTGCGCCCACGCGTCGAACTCGGTCGACCAGGCCGGCGGGGCCGCATCGACACGGAAATCGCGAAGAAAGGGCAGACCATGGGTCAGGAAGCCGCTGCCGATGATCAGCACGCCCTCGTCGCGCAATGGCCGGAGCCGGCGCCCGATGTCGTAGAGCCGTTGCGGATCGAGGCTCGGCATCGATACCTGCAGCACGGGAACCTGTGCATCCGGGTACATGACGGAAAGAGGGACATAGGCCCCGTGGTCCAGTCCCCGATCGGGCTGATCGACGACCGGCTGGTCGGAGATGAGCTTGCGGACTTGCGCCGCCAGCTCGGGCGCGCCTGGCGATCGGTACTGCGCACGGTAGTAGCGCTCGGGGAATCCCCCGAAGTCATAGGTCAGTGGGGTACCGGTTCTGGTCGAGCCGATCGTGAGCGGCGCGTTCTCCCAGTGCGCTGACACGATCAGGACGGAGCGCGGCTGAGGGAGAGCCTGTGCCCAGGCAGCGAGC
Organism: Chloroflexota bacterium; assembly: GCA_005880395.1. Classification (GTDB taxonomy): domain Bacteria; phylum Chloroflexota; class Dormibacteria; order CF-121; family CF-121; genus CF-13. The sequence continues at coordinate 25,036 of VBHQ01000109.1, read as the reverse complement.
TGTGCCACCCACAGCTCGTCGTCGACCAGCGGCGGCGCCCCGTGACCGATGTAGATTGCCGGCATGCGTTCGGGCGCCGCTGCGGCCCGTGCCCGATCCGCCACGGCCGAGGCCGCCGCATCAGTCGGTACCTCCGGTGGAGGCGCCTGTGGCTTGAGCTCCTCATCCACAGATTCTTTGTACACGATTCCATCGGGCGGCGCCTTCAGCCGCTAACCTTTGTCGGATGGCCGACAGGACGATCCACGCCGAAGGGTTGACCAAGAACTTCGGCAAGACCCGCGCGCTCGACGGGCTCGACCTCCACATCAGTGGCGGCAGCCTGGTTGCACTGCTGGGGCCAAATGGCGCCGGAAAGACCACGGCCGTCCGAATCTTGACGACCCTGCTCAGGCCGGATACCGGTCAGGCCACGGTCGCCGGCTTCGACGTCGTCAAGGAATCCAATCGCATCAAGCCGCTGATCGGCCTGGCGGGACAGAACGTGGCGGTCGACGAGTACCTGACCGGGCGAGAAAATCTCGCGATGATCGGCCAGCTGTATCACCTGCGCCGGCACGATGCCGCGGCTTCGCGCCGGCGAGCTTCTCGAACAGTTTGATCTGGCCGATGCGGGCGACCGGATTCTGAAGGCCTACTCCGGCGGTATGCGTCGACGCCTCGACCTGGCCGCCTCGCTCGTCGCCCTACCGCCCGTGCTCTTTCTCGACGAGCCGACGACGGGCCTCGACCCGCGTAGCCGGCGCCAGGTCTGGAACATGATCGACTCGCTCGTCGGCGAAGGATCGACAATCCTCCTGACGACCCAGTACCTGGAAGAAGCTGATGAGCTCGCTGATCGGATCGCGGTGGTCGACTCCGGGAAGGTCATCGCCGAAGGCACGTCCGACGAGCTGAAGGACCGGCTCGGCGGCAACCGCCTCGAGATCGCGCTCGCCAGGGACGCCGATTTGCAGCGTGCCGCTGAGATCGTCCGCCGCCATCTCGCGGCCGAGGCGGTCGTCGACAGCGCCCAGCGCCGGGTCTCCGGTCCGGCTCGCAAGGGGACAAGCGAGCTGCCGGCCCTGGTGCGCGATCTCGACGCCGCAGGCGTGACCATTGTCGAGATCGAGCTGCACCGCCCGAGCCTGGACGACGTTTTTCTCACGCTCACGGGCCATCAAGCGGAACAGGAGCCGGAGGTGCCGGCGAAACGGGCCGGGCGCGCACGTTGATGGCCGTCGCAGAAATTCGTCCCGTCGCGGGGACCCGGTACCAGCCGGCTCGCCGCTCGCCCATCGTTTGGGCGCTGCTCGATGCCATGGTCCTTGCGCGGCGCAGCATTCTGGAAACGACGCGAATTCCGGAGCTGATCGTTTTCGTGGCGATCCAGCCGATCATGTTCGTGCTGCTCTTCCGCTACGTGTTCGGCGGTGCCATCCAGGTGCCGGGCGGCAATTACGTCAACTACCTGATGCCCGGCATCTTCGTCCAGACGGTGGCCTTCGGGGGCGTCACCACCGCCATCGGCCTGACGCAGGACTTGCAGCGTGGGATCATCGACCGCTTCCACTCGCTCCCCATGTCCTCCTCGGCGGTTCTGACAGGCCGAACGATTGCCGACCTGGCTCGCAACCTGTTCACCGTCGTGATCATGCTGATCGTGGGATTCATCGTCGGCTTTCGCCCAGGGGGAACGGTGTTCGAATTTTTGCTTGGGATCCTCGTGCTGATGGGCGTCAGCTTCGCCTTCTCCTGGATCTCCGCCTTCATCGGGCTCATGGTTCGCAGCGCGGAGGCGGCACAGTCCGGCGGATTCATCTGGCTCTTTCCCCTGACCTTCGCCTCGAGCGCCTTCGTCCCGGTCGCCACCATGCCAAGCTGGCTGCAGACGTTTGCGCGTCACAATCCGGTCTCGGTGCTGGCGGACTCGTTGCGCGGGCTCTTTCATGTCAACCCCGCCCTGACGACCGCCGATACTCGCGGGGCGCTGATTCAGTCGCTGCTCTGGATCGTGGGGATCCTTGTGGTATTCATCCCCATCTCCGTTTTCCGCTACCGGCGCACCACAGCGCGCTAAAGGGGCGGTCCACCCGGGTATCCCTCGAGCGGCCCGGGAAACGCGTCTTCGGCAATCGCTTCCAGGCGCCGCTCCTGCCGGCGGACCAGCACGACGCCGATGAGGACAACGACGAAGACGATCGCCCCGGCGGCGTTGAAGAACAGGAATGGTCGCCACGACATCCGTGACGTGCCGGCGAGAAGCGCCCCGTACGCCCGCAGGATCGGAACGAAACGGCCGAAGAAGATGATTTTGCCGCCGTGCCGCCGGAACAGGTACCGCGCCAGCTTGGCTTTTGCCTGGTCGAAGCGAATGTAGGGGCCATATCGGACGATCAGGCGGTACCCGCCCCAGTGGCCGATGAGGAACCCGAGGCTGTAACCAATGGTCCCGCCGGCGACGCCGGCGACGATCACGCCGAGAATGCCCAGCCGGTGCGTCGCCCCTGCGTAGAGAGCGGCGCTAATCAGGCTCGCCTCGCCTGGCAAGGGCACGCCCAGCGCCTCGAGGCCGATCAGTGCGAGGACGGCAAGGTAACCGTATTGACCAATGACGGCCGTCAGGGTCCTGCCTCCCGTCTCATGGGGGTCTCATGCTAAATGGCATCCAAAAGGGGTATATAGGCGGTATGCAGCGCAAGCTCCCGGGCGATTTCGGACTGACCAGCCGGATGTTCCTGACCATGTTCCTCCTCGCCATCGTCTACCTGATTTTCATGGGCGTGCTCTACGCGCTCCACGTGCCGTTGGGGCTCGTGATCCCGGTCGCGATCCTGCTGCTCGGCCTGCAGTACTACTACAGCGACAAGCTGATCCTGCTCTCGATCGGCGCCCGGGAGGTCTCCGAACAGGAGGCTCCCCAGGTGCACCAGATCGTCGCCCGGCTGGCCCAGATGACGGGCATCCCCAAGCCCAAAGTCGCGATCATCGATACCCCGGTGCCGAATGCGATGGCGACCGGTCGCGATCCCAACCACGCGCTGGTAGCGGTCACCAGCGGGATCATGAGCCAGCTGAACGAGCCGGAGCTGGAAGCGGTCATAGCCCATGAGCTCAGCCACGTCATCCATCGCGACATGCGGGTGATGGCGATGGCGAGCTTCTTCGCTACCATCGCCTCGTTCATCGTGCAGTCCGGCCTGTGGGGTGGGTTTTACGGTGGCGGCTATGGCCGGCGCGACTCGCGCGACAGCGGCAATGCCTTCATCCTGATCTTCCTGGTATCCGCCGCCGTCTGGGCGATCAGCTTCGTGCTGATCCGCACCTTGTCGCGCTATCGCGAATACGCGGCGGACCGCGGTTCGGCGATCATCACCCAGCAGCCGTCGAACCTCGCTTCAGCGCTGATCAAGATCAGCGGCACGATCCAGCGAATTCCAGACCGCGACCTGCGCCAGGTCGAAGCCGCCAACTCCCTGATGCTGGCCTCGGTCGCGCACGAGGGTTCGATCTCCGAGATCTTCTCGACGCACCCATCCCTCGAGCACCGGCTCGCACGGCTGAAAGAGATGGAAGCCGAGCTGTCCCGCTAAACCCCCACCCTGCCCCCCTGAGGGGGAGGGAGGTTTTGTCCTCCCCCAGAGCGGGCCTCGATTAAGCTCGATTCATGGGGTTCCTCGACAGCCTGATCGGCCGCACCCAGCTGCCGAAGACTCAGGAAGACAAAATCTTCGCCATCACAACCGCGGCCATCACCCTGGAGGCGGCCGGGGGATTGGAACCGTGCCGCCGCGTCGGGGCCGTGTTTCGGCGCTTGCAGCCGGGTCGCTTCACACAGTCCAACGACGAGCTGCACAAGCTGCTCGACGTCGAGGGCAAGGCAGGGGCCTTTACTATCGAGGACAGCACCGACCAGTACGGGTTTCAGTGGCTGGTGGTTAGCGGCGAGGACTTTCAGATGATGGTCGCCGCGCTGCACGCCGTGGCGCAGTCCCTGATCGACGACGGCTATGGTGATCTGCTGCTCGCCGCGGCCTTCCGCTTCCAGCAAAAGGATCGGCCGGTCTACTGGGTCTACGAATATAAGCGCGGCGCCTTCTATCCGTTCGTGCCCACCGCGGCGCACGCGCGGGACAACGCGGAAGAATTCCGCCAGGCTGCGATCGCCGAGAAAGAGCTACCGGTCGAGCAGGACCAGGGTTGCTGGTATCCGCTCTGGGACCTTCCCGTCTAGCGCGTCAACTCTTCGACAACGCCGGTTCGCCGGCAACCAGATCCTGCGCCTCCTTGAGCGTCATATCGGAGGACGGCAACACGACGTCGGAGCCGGACAGGTCGTCGCCCGGCAGCTTCTGCCCTTCCGACCGCACCCACGTAAGCAGCGTGGTCAGCGTGCCCTTGAATCGTGGTTCATCGCCCGCCCGGATCGCGGACATCAGGTCCGCGTCAAACTGATCGAGCTTGCGGCGATCTGCCTCGGGAAGCCGGTACTGGTCCTCACCATGAATGCGCCCGCCGGGGCCGATGGTGTCGAGCGCGCCGCTGTCCATCAGCTGATCGACGGCCGCCGAGCGAGCCTGCATCTGCGTGGTTTTCTCGCGGGCGCGATCCAGCATCAGGTTTACGTCCGCCATGTGCTCCGAAAGTCCGGTGACCGACTCGCCGACCTGCGTCGAGGCCTTGGCCGCCGTGTACTGGGCTTTCATCGTTTCTCGCTGCGTGCGGAACGCTTCCACCTTGGCCTGGAGTTTCATCGCCGTGTCTTCGAGTTTCTGCTCCTGCGCCTTCAGTTGCGCGATCTGGCCCTGCAGCCCATCAAGCTGTTCCTGGGCAGACTGCGCTCGCGTCAGCGCCAGCCGAGCCAGGTCATCGCGGCCCTGGGCGACTGCCTCGCGGGCCTGGGCCTGGAGCTTGGCCTGGCTTTGGCTGAGCTCGTTCTGCTGAAGTTCCAGCCGCTTCTCAGAAGTCAGGACGTCCGCCACGCCGCGACGAACTTGCTGCAGCGCCTCCAGCTGCTTTTGATAGGAGAGGTCCAGCGCCTCGTTGGGATCCTCGGCCTTGTCGAGGACCGAGTTCACTTTCTGTTGAATCACGTCGGACATTCGCTGTATCACGCTCATTTTGAGAAGCCTCCTCGGCACAAAGCCACGCCCTCTTCACGCCGATTATAGGTTCGCCTATCCGGCGGGCGGAGGCGCAGCCGCTAGCTGACGGCCAGCCGAGCGGCGGATGACCGTTTGGCCACAAGCTTTGCCCGCAACCTGGGAAAGTCCGTCGCCAGGCCAGACGCCTCCAGCTGATAAAGCGCCTCCGGCACAGCCAGGCCCGCGAGCCGGTATCGACCCATCCCTCGGAAGGCGATCCCGGTGGGCGTCGATGCCTGCAAGGCGGCGTGCGCCGCGCTGGAAAGCAATATCTGGCCGCCGTGGCCGGCGGAGCAGACGCGCGCGACGGTGTGAACGGTGATCCCGACATACGCGGCGTCCGCGATCGTCGGCTTTCCGGTGTGGAGGCCGATCCGAACCCTTACCAGATGCGGCCCCGGCCAGGAATACCGGGCGATGGCCAGCTGGATCGCTGTAGCGGCGCGGATGCCGTCAACCGGCCGACGGAAAACGGCGAAATACTCGTCGCCGCGAATGTCGATTTCTTCGCCGCCCACGCTGCGAACGGTTTTTCGAATCACCTGCCAGAGCTGGCGCAGCAGGCCCGGCCAGTCATCGCCAAGCAGGCGCGCCATCTTGGTTGACCCCTCGACGTCGGCGAGCAGAAATGTGACGACGCCAGCCGGCAGCCTGGCGATCCGAGCCGTACCGGCGTCGATCTGGCCTTGCCGCCGCTCTTTCTTCAGTTGCCCGTCAAAAAAGCCGAGCGGCGCGATGCCGTATTTCTTGGCCGCCCGCAGCAGCCGCTGGCGTGCTCGCTCCCGCGCCACGTCACCTTCAAACGCCGTCTGCTCGAAGCGAGCCAGCGCATTGCGGATATGCGCCGGGTCATTGATGGGCAGGCGCCGGCGTCCTTTCGAGTCGACATAGGCGAACGCCGTATCGGGTAACGAAGCGCGGGACCTGCCATCGAGGGGTGCCAACTCTGTTCTCTCCGCAAATCATAAGACGCTGATTATTGGCCGGCCGCTGTACCCTCGGCCGAGCGCTAGGCCGTCGTTTTTGCCGGCTCCTTCGCCTCGACAAGCTCGCCCTCGATGTTGATCTGGATGTCGTTGGCGACAACGAATTTGCCGTCGAGCATCATCTCGAACCGCATACCGAAGTCTTTGCGGTTGATCTTGGTTTCGGCGGCGTAACCGATCCGGTGGCCCATCTGCGGGTCGTTGAACTCTCCGTACTTGACGACGTTTAGCGTGACCGGGTTGGTCATGCCCTTGATGGTCAGGTCACCTGTCATGGTGCCTTTGTCCGGACCCTTGGGCTCGATCTTCGTGCTTTTGAAGGTGATCGTCGGATACTTATCGATCTCCAGGAAATTGGAGGAGCGAAGGTCGTTGTCGCGCTGCTCATTGTGCGTGCGAATGCTCGCCGTGTTGATCGTGACTTCGATTTTGGACCGCTCCGGATGGTCGGGATACACGTCGCCGGTCACCGCGACCTCCGCAAAGTGGCCGCGCACCGTCATCATGCCGAGATGCTTGGCCGAAAACTCGACTTGGGTGTGATAAGGATCAAATTTCCAGGTTCCCATTGCCATTCCTCCTCGCCTAAGGCTCTGGAGTCGACGCTACCACGCAGAACTTACTTTTTGCAAGTTCCTGCATTAAACACTGGTTGACAGTAGACTGCTGTCATGACCGAGCCAGGGGCCAAGCCGGCACCACACTGCGACCAACGGCTGACACAGGCGTTCGCGCTCCTGGGCAAGCGATGGTCGGGCGTTATTCTTGGGCTTCTCTTACAGGGACCGGCGCATTTCGCCGTCCTGGCAAGGGCGATTCCCGGAATCAGCGAGCGAATGCTCTCGGACCGGCTCGCCGAACTCGCTGATGCCGGCATCGTCGAACGCCAGGTCCTCTCAGGGCCTCCGATCCGGGTCGTCTACCGCCTCACGGACAAAGGCCGCGCGCTGGAGCCAGGCTTGGTGAAGCTCGGCGAATGGGCAGAACGGTACATGAGGCCGATGCCCAAGAAGGGTGGAAAGCGCCGGAGCGTTACCATGGTCGCAGTCGACTGATCAAAGCAGGAGGTGGGTTGATGCCAACATTTATGGAGAAGGCTGGAAAAGTGTTCTGCCTGGCGAAGGGTCCGAACAAGGAGGCCGTCGCCGCCGTTCATCAAAAGGCCGGCCACCCAGCGAATGAGCTCTACGAGGTAAACGAAGGCCAGTAACCAGACCGGCTCGAGGTTGACGCCGTTCGTGCGATAAGTCGGCCGCGCCGTGACTTTCGCGCTGCCATACAACATGACGAATCTCATGCCGACTATCCGGGTGCCGCCATCGCGGTCATCTTAGGCGCCGCCGTGAGGAGCTTCTAAGCTACCTCAAGTACGGGCCTAGGAAATAGCAGCGCTCCTCATCCTCAGGGAGGCATCCGATGAAATTACGCCCGCTGTTCGAAGGGGAGCTTCGGTACGACGAGAGCACCGAGGCTGGAGTCGCGGCCTTTGGCAAGTCCGGTGACATAGCGTCCTATGCCCAGGGCGATGGACTTATCACAGGCGAGCGACTGCGAGGCCGGCTGCGGTGGACGAATCATCCTCGCCGCCGGGCCGACGGCGTCGGCTTGCCCGACTTTCACGGAGTGATCTCGACCGAGGATGGGGCGGACATCCTTTTTTCATCCCACGGCTACAACGTAGGTGTCAGGGAATCGGCGAAGCCCCATCCACTCCAGCCGTTTCAGCAACGGGCGGCCGTAATGGCGCTGACACTCGCAGCCGGGGACGATCGTTACCGCTGGGTGAACCAGGTGTTTGCCGTGCTCGAGGCGGATGTCCGCCCATTCGCCAATCCTGAGCACTGGCGCATCCGAGCCTTTGAGTGTGTTAATGAAATCACGGAGGAGCCACGTAGCCCGTAGCTTGGCGACTCGTTGCGGTCCGCGGTAACCTGCTTTGATATCTATTAATGGATAGGCGAGCTGTTCTGCGAGTCTTGGCAACTCCCTTGGCCCAGAAGTTGTTGCACTCAGAGTTCGTGTCTCGACTGGCCTATGTCGGCCCCGACGGCTATCCCCGAGTCGTACCCGTGGGCTACCTCTGGAAAGACGAAAGGTTCGTTGTCTGCACGGCATCGAACGCACCTAAGGTCAACGCGTTACAGTCCAACCCGAGGGTCGCGTTGACCATTGACACACAAACTCAGCCGCCACATATCTTGCTCGTCCGTGGCATCGCTGCGGTGGAAGTGGTCGACGGCGTGCCCGACGAATACCTCGAGGCTTCGCGCCGGTACATCCCGGAGCAACAATGGAGCGACTTCGAAACTCAGGTTCGAGGTCTATACGACCGCATGGCACGCATCAGCATTACAGCCGAATGGGCAAAGCTCATTGACTTCGAGACGACCTTGCCGATTGCTGTTGAAGAGCTCGTTGGTAGACGCCGCGATCGGTAGAGCCGGCTAGCGCTTCCTGCCAGCCCAGTCCAGCAGCTGATCGACAGGCCAGGTGTTGACCACGCGCTCCACTGGCACGGCCGCGTCGGCCGCCTGCTCGCAGCCGTACCACTGCCTCTCCAGCTGGCCGGGGGCATGAGCGTCGGTGTCGATGCTGAACAGGCACCCGGCGTCCACCGCCTGCTTCAGCAGGTCAGACGGTGGGTCTCGCCGCTCGGGCCGGGAGTTGATCTCCACCGCGGTGCGGGTACGGGCGCACGCCTCGAAGACCCTGGCCGCGTCGAAAGTGGACGGTTTGCGACCGCGACCCACGATGATTCGCCCGGTGCAGTGCCCGAGGATGTCGGAGTGCGGGCTCTCGATAGCCGCCAGCATTCGGTCCGTCATGGCCGGCGCCTCCATGCGCAGCTTGGAGTGCACGCTGGCCACCACCACGTCAAGATCTGCCAGCAACCCCTCCTCCTGGTCGAGGGAGCCGTCCTCCAGGATGTCCACTTCGATGCCGGTGAGGATCCGGAACGGCGCCAGTTCCTCGTTGAGGCGGGCCACCATCTTCAGCTGGGCGGAGAGCTGAGCCGCGTCGAGGCCGTGGGCGACGGTGAGGCGCGGGCTGTGGTCGGTCAGGACCAGGTAGCTGTGGCCGAGCGCGATGGCAGCTTCGGCCATCGTGCGGATGTCGCTGCCGCCGTCGGACCAGTCGCTGTGGCTGTGGCAGTCGCCTTGCAGCGCTCGGCGGTACGCGTCGGCGGCCGCACTGCGAGCCGGCAGAGGGGCCGCTTCCAGCTCTGCCAGGTAGACCGGAGCCCTCCCGCCAAGGACTTCGCCGATGATTGCGGCCGTGGTCTTGCCCACACCAGGCAGGTCCTCGAGCCGCCCCGCCTGGTGTAGCGCGCGCAGCCGCTCCGGCTGCTGCTCGGCCACCGCTTCGGCCGCCCGGCGGAATGCCCGCACGCGGTAGGTGTCGGCGCGCTGGCGCTCCAGCAGGAAGGCGATGCGGCGCATGGCCGTGGCCGGATCGAGATCAGCCATCACCCTTGACCGTACATGCCCGAAATCTAGCGAGCGGTTAGTGGTGGTCTATATTCGTCATGGAATGCGCCGGATTATGAGTCTGGCGATCGCGGGCACGCTTGCGGCCTTGCTTATGGGTGGATGTTCCTCTTCGAGCCCCGGCCAATCTGGCGCAAATCCTTTCGCCGCCTTAATCGCAAGCTGTCCAGCCTCCTCGAGCGGCACATTAGGGTTTGGATCTGGACCTGTGTATCTGTCTGGACAATTGAGCTGGTATTCGGAGGGCCAGGCGGCAATCCTCATGGTGGACTCCAAGTACACCGGACCGCTGGTGGTACGAGGCTCCCAATTGGGTGGTGACGGCCGATTGAGGATCACACTGGCCGATCTCCCTCCGACTGATCAGGCGAATGTCGCCGCTAAAGAACGTCAACACTCGGTGGCGGTGGTTTCGGCTGTCCGCACGCCTGAGGGCGGGCTGAAACTGCCGGCAAACGTAGGGTCTCCCTCTTGGAGAGCATGGGAGGGCCGGCTAAGCACTGATGGCCCTGGCTGCTTTGCAATTCACGTGGACGGTACAGCGTTGAGTGAGGTCATCGCGTTTGAAGTCCATGCGGGCCCTCCGCCACCTGGTTGACGCATGACCTCGGGCTCGACTGCCTAACTCGCCGGCACCGGGAGTTCCCACGGCCCTTCGATCACGACGTGCGGATTCTTCATCCGGAGGGTGATGTGGCCAGGACCTGGCTTGTTGAGTAGTTCGAGGTACCCCGAGGCCATCGATGGGTCCGCCCAAGCGAATCCATACGAGTTGACACCGTCCAGTTCCCAGTTCGTGACATGGCCGCCGTCGAGCGCCGGCCCGGGGTGGAAGTAAACCCGCAGCTCGTGCCCGTTTGGACCATCGAACCATTCAGCTCGTTCCAGGACGACCACGTACCGACCAAGCTGCACGGAGCGCTGTAGCCGCAGGCTTCCCGTCGCCGGCATATTGAACGAGACGGATGCCTGCCCTGCCTCGACGTCGTCGACCCTTGCGATGCCGATCGTCGTGACGTTGGCCGGGAGGGTGAGATCCCATTGACCCGATTGACCGCTACCAGGAAGGTAGTTCTGGTCAGTCAACGGCGGCGCGAGCTCGAGGAAGTCCACCTGCGAAGATCGGGCCCCGCCGGCGACGAGGTGGGCCTGCACACCATCGCTGCTCCGGGCGACCTGGGCGAGCACGACGGTGACGCCGTGGACGGTGATGGATGAGCCCACCGGTGACGCCTGAGAAAGCGCCGAGGACGTGACTGGCGTGAGCGGAAGGTCGATGCGCCAGACGCCAAGCTGTGCCGCCAGTGCGCTGGGCATCCCCAATAAAACAGAATCCACCACAAGGGTGACGTGTCTGGTGTCCCGCGGAAGTGCGTCGAAACCATAGGTCCAGTAGCTGGCCCCGCCAGCGGCGCTGTTCCCACCGTAGCGATGCCCCGATCGATCCAAGAGATATGGCATCGGTAGCGGTCCGGATGGGTATCCCGTCTTGACGTCGGGAAGGCCGGCCACGCTCACGGATACCGTGGTGTGTTGCTCGGTGGCCAGCACCCCGACCACGTGCAGCGTGATCCCCGCCCGCGAAACAACAACTGGATGATCCAGGACCAAAGACGTGGCCGGCGCGCTACGAATCCCCTGGCCGGGTACGAAAAAGAAGAGCTGACGAACACTGTTGGCGACCGCGTCTCGGGCTTGAGGGCTCGCGCCCAGAACCAAGCCGATCGCCGCCAGGGCCAGCGCGACCGCGTAGCGCACACGTCGCTGCCGCCACCACGGCGGCGCCGGCAGCCGAGTCGGAAGCTGTGCGAGCATCCGATCCATTGCGCCGCGAGGGGCTTCAGACGGGCGCAGGACGGTGATCAGCGCTGACTCGATCTCAGGATCCGACCAGTTGCGCATCGCTTCCTCCTTCTCCGGCTTGGCATAGGGCGTAGCCCATTTGGCGGCGCGCTTCAAACAGACGATTCGTAACCGTGGTCACCGGCGCATCGATCACAGCACCGATCTCTTCGTACGACAGCTCCTGCTGGTAACGCAGGACCAAGATCACCTGCGCGGGCAGTGCGAGCGATCGCAGCGCCCTCCGGACTTCCTCACGTGTCTCGTGCGATAGGGCAACCGCCTCGGGCTGGGGATCGCTGCTCCGCAGGTGTTCGATCTCCGGGTCGTCCAAGTCGGTCTGAGACCGCCTGGACCGGAGCTGACTGATGAACACGTTGTGCGCGATGCGAAGTATCCACGGACCGATTGGCTGGGCGATTCGGAACTGACTCAGGCTCGCGAACGCCTTCAGGAATGTCTGTTGGGCGATGTCCTCGGCGTCGGCGCTATTGCGGGTCATGGTGAAACAAAATCCGTACACAGCCGGATACAGCTCCCGAAAGAGACGCTCGACCGCCATGCGATCGCCGGCCACAGCGGCCCGTTTGAGCGCCGAATCGGGATCCTGCACAGCCCTCCTTGGTCGGACCTCTATAGAGCCATACGCCCGGCTGCAGAATTCCTTTCCTCGGGTGCGGGTTGCCCTTCCCGATGTGCCCGACCGGGGCTAAGCTCAGCGGCTACCTTCGCGGCACATACCGCATCGCCACCGCCCCCGAGCGGAACTCCAGCCGGCTGACGAACGTCAGGTCGACACGCTTCGATAGTCCCGCGAACAACGTCGGCCCGTGGCCCGCGATCCTCGGGTGCACCACGAACTCGTACTCATCGATCAATCCCAGCTCCGCCAACGCCAGCGGGAGCTTCACGCCTCCCACAAACAGCCCCTTGCCCGGCTCACGCTTGAGCTGTTGAACGGCGTTTCCCAGATCCCCGCGTACGAGCTCCGCGTTCCAATCGACCCGATCCAGCGTGCTCGACACGACGTACTTCTTTGCCGCGTCGATCGTCCGGGCGAAGGGTTCCATCCAATCAGGCCTCGCCCCCGTACGCGCCGGCGGCCGCCAGGCTGCCTCCATCATTTCGTAGGTCACCCGGCCGAAGAGGAGGGCATCGGCCTGGCTGAGGTTCTCGGCCGCGTGACGATGCAAATCCTCGTCAACCAAACCCTCACGGTGATCGCAGCACCCGTCCAACGTCACGTTGATGGAATACCGAAGGGGTCGCATTACGCAAGAGTAGCGCCGATGCGTAGACGAGCAACTTAGATCCTTGACATGCAAGTAAATACTTGCCTATAATCACCGCGGTTGGGGGATGTCTTTAAAGCCCTGGCAGATCCGACGCGTCGCACGATACTCGACGAACTGACCGAAAGGGACGGACAGACTTTGTTTGAGCTCTGCTCGCGGTTGGCGACGAAGCATCAAATGGCTTCCACGCGCCAGGCGATCTCGCAACATCTAGAGATCCTTGAGCAGGCAGGCCTCGTTCGCACCAGGCGTAGGGGTCGGTACAAGTTTCACCACATCAATACCAGGCCGTTGCGCGGTATCGCGAATCGGTGGTTATCAGGGAGGGAATGAACATGCGGATAAACCTCACAAGCGTGCTGGTCGACGATCAGGAAAAGGCGCTTCGGTTTTATACGGACGTGCTCGGATTCAAAAAGAAGCGAGACATGCCGCTCGGTGAGCATCGCTGGCTCACCGTTACCTCGGCTGAGGATCCACGCGGACCCGAGCTCGTGCTCGAGCCCGACAGCCACCCAGCAGCCGGGCCCTTCAAGCGCGCGCTCGTCGGAGACGGAATTCCCTTCGCCTCGTTTGCGGTGGAGGACCTAGGCACGGAATTCGATCGGTTGCGTCAGGCCGGCGTCCGATTTACCCAGGAGCCCGCGGGTATGGGGCCGGTTATGACCGCGGTGTTCGATGACACCTGCGGCAATCTCATCCAGATCGTCCAGCGCCGCCCGACGGAGCCGTAACCGGGCTTCCCCTCTGAGGAGTAAACCGTGGGCAAAGTGATCGCCGATCAGTCGGTCTCGCTCGACGGCTTCAGCGCCGGGCCAAACGTGGGGATCGGGAACGGGATGGGCGACGGCGGCGAGGGGCTGCACACCTGGGTCTTTTCCGAGGGCGGGCGGATGGGGCGGGGCGGCGTGGCCGTTGAAGGTCCTCAGGAGTTGTTAGCGACCTCCGGCTCCGTTGTAGTGGGGCGGCGCATGTTCGATCTCGGCGAGGAGCCTTGGGGTGACCCTCCCCCGTTCCACAACAACCCGGTCTTCGTCGTCAGCCATCGGCCACACCCGCCGATCGCCAAGCAGGGCGGCACGACGTATACGTTCGTGACCGACGGCCTCGAGGCCGCGCTGGCGCGGGCGCACCACGCCGCCGGCGACCGGAACGTCGCGGTGCTGGGCGGGGCGGAGATCATCCGGCAGTGCATCCGCGGCGGCCTGCTCGACGAGCTGCGGCTCGACGTCGTCCACATCCTCCTCGGCGGTGGAACGGCGCTGTTCGCGGGGCTCGACCCTGCCGACGTAACGCTGGAGCGGATCGGGCTCATCGACGCGGACGGGGTGACGCACCTCACCTTCCGGCTCGCGCGCTAGGGAACGTGCTCTAGCTGCGCCGACCCGAACTCGCGTCGCGCATGACGCGTTCGGGGTCGACGGTGGACGCTGCGTACTTCGGACGCCCGACAGGTCGATAAGCTCGTTGGCGAGCAGCTATCGGACGAGAACACCGCTGCCGGGCACCAGTAGTGTGCCGTCTTGCCGCGCCTTTAGATCACGGACGGCCGCGGCGACGTCCCCGGTCAGGACATTCGTGCCCGCCCACCGCGGATCCCTGAGACTGGTCGATACCACGTACTTCGGCCGGCTGTTGAGTGCGACGCCGATCGGCATCTTGACCATATCGGCCATCGCTCCCCAGGAGCGGGCGAAGATCTCGTACGTCCGCCGGCCAAAGAGGAACGCGGCCGCGCCGCCATAGACCTGGTCCAGATAGTTCCCGGTTTCGGTATCGACAAGGGGTAGGGCCCATCCGCCGCGGTCGAAGCCGCCGCGGCGATCTTCGTCAGATCCGCCCAATCCCTGCATCACGCCGTCCACCGAGACGTTGGTCGTGGTCGTCAGCCTCATTTCATGGTCACCTCTCCAAACAATGGCCGCGGACCCATTCTGGATCCGCGTTACTTACTAAAGACATCGCTAGGATCCCGTCCGAGTCGAGCGTGCCCGCTCCCGCAGCACCTCACGCTCGCGGACGTTCTTTGTCAGGCTGGCGGCGCGCCCGAACTCGGCGCGCGCCTCGTCGATCCGACCAAGTCGGAACAGCAGGTCACCGCGCACGCTGGGCAAGAGGTGGTAGCCGCGAAGGGACGGCTCGCCCAGCAGGCTCTCGACGACCTCGAGTCCGGCGTCTGGCCCGTACGCCATCGACAGGGCCACTGCCCGGTTCAGCTCCACGACGGGCGAAGGCGCAACCTCCACGAGCGCGTCGTACAAGGCGGTGATCTGTTTCCAGTCGGTCTCCTGTGCCGTGCGCGCCCGCGCATGACAGGCGGCGATGGAAGCCTGCAGTGCATAGGGACCGAGCGTCTGACCGAGCGTTTCGGCCCGAGCGAGGCCATGCAGTCCGCGCTGAATCAGCAGGTGGTCCCAGCGTCCACGGTCTTGGTCCAGTAGCAGAACGGGATCGCCAGATGCGGTGGTACGTGCCCGAAGTCGTGAGGCCTGCAGCTCCATCAGGGCGACCAGCCCGTGAACTTCGGGCTCGTGTGGTGCCAGCTCCGCGAGAATGCGCCCCAGGCGGAGCGCCTCCTGGCAGAGGTCGAGACGGATCCAATGTTCCCCCGCAGTGGCCGCGTATCCCTCGTTGAAGATCAGGTAGATCACCTCGAGCACCGACGAAAGACGCGCGCCGAGGTCTGCGCCCGCGGGGACTTCGAAGGGCACGTGCGCCTCGCCCAGGGTCCGCTTGGCGCGGACGATCCGCTGGGCGACGGTCGGCTCTGGAACCAGGTGCGCGCGAGCGATCTCGTCAGTAGTCAGGCCACCCAGCAGCCTTAGCGTTAGAGCAACCCGAGCCTCGCGGGAGAGGACCGGGTGGCACGCGACAAACATCAAACGCAGAAGGCTATCGCCAACCTGGTCATCCATAGCCGCTTCCAGATCTGGAACGTTTTCCTGCTCGATCTCGAGCTGGCGGCCCAGCTGCGCCTGCTTGCGTTCGAGCCGCTGCCGGCGGCGAAGGAGATCGATCGCGTGGTGCTTCGCGGTCCCCATCAGCCAGGCTCCGGGCTTTTCCGGAATACCTGATCCGGGCCATTGCTCCAGCGCCGCCACCAGCGCGTCCTGGGCCAGGTCGTCGGCCACGCTGACGTCGCCAACGAGGCGAGCCAGGCTCGCGGTGAGCCTGGCTCCTTCGATTCGCCAGACCGCCTCGACGGCGCGGCGCGCTTCGGAATCGGTCACGGGCGGCGTGAGATTAGCGCTTCGAGGCGACCTTGGCCTGCTGGGCAGCGAGCGCGCGATCGAACTCGTCCTGCTCGAAAATCGGGCGGATCTCAATCTCGGGGACCTTATCGTCAGGCACCGGCTGGCCAAGCGCTTTGGCGAAGGGCGCCCGCTTGATCCATTCCACCGCCTCTTCGACCGATTTCACCTGCCAGATCCAGTAGCCGGCGATCAGCTCCTTGGTCTCGGCGAACGGACCGTCGATGACCGTGGGCTTCGAACCGGCGAAGCGGACTCGCTTGCCCTTGGAGCTGGGATGGAGCCCATCCGCAGCCAGCATGACGCCGTTCCTGGAAAGCTCGTCATTGAACTTCTGCATCTCGTCGACTAGTTGCTTATCGGGGAGCGCCCCGGCCTCCGATTCCTTGTTCGCCTTCACGATGACCAACACGCGCATCGTCATTCCTCCTTTATGGTTGAGCTTGTGAGCGGTTGCAACCCGTTCTACTCAGTCGTCGAACATCCCCTGCGGAAATCGACATGCTACCGAACGGTCGTGCGGCGGCAGCGGAACAATGAGCTCTCTTCATGCGCTATGTCGGACTGGCTGGGCGAACCGAGCGCGAACCGCCGCCACTGGCGGTAATGCCCGGCGCAAGGCGAGGAAGCGTCCGAGCTCCAGCCAGGCGATCGCCACGCCGAGCGGAACGATGAACAACTCAATCGGAATCGCGCTGCTGAAGGCTCGCCCGACGGCAATGGTGGGCAACCCTTCACCCATGAGGATGCCGATGGATAACGTCAGACCGGCAGCCGCGAGACCTGCGAGTGCCGAACCCAATGCGAGCGGTCGCTCGTAGCCGTGCTGAGCGCCGACGCGTCCTGCGAAGCGCCGCCGGCCAACATCGACAGCGCCGATCAGGAGAACGACACCGATCAGCAGTTCGCTGATCTCGACCAGCCGGGCGACGATGGCAATATTTGGAAGGACCAACGCCTGGATCAGCGATGACAACACCCCACTCATCGCTCCAGGCGTCGAGCGAACAAAGGCAGCGAAGTCGCTGAGATAGTGAGCGTCGGCCAGCTTGTTGAGGCTGGATAGCACGAATTCGATACCGAGGACAGCTTGAATGACGGCACTCGCCCCCAGGGCCGCGTTGCCGCTGCGCGGCAGCCGGGTTGCAAAGATCGACGGTCGGTTGACTGCGCTCATGCTGATTTCTCCTTTGTGGCCAGACTCATAGCCGGTGAGCGTTTCCAGCCGCTCGCGCTGGGCCTCTCGCTGGACGGCACGGCGCTCTCCGTCGATGCGGGTGCGGGCGCCAAGCCGCCGCCGCGCTTCCATCAGAAGCGCCTGTTGTTCCTGCGCTAGCGTCTGCAAGTCGTTAGCTGACTGCGGCATGTTCCTGCCCCCTGCGGTATTCGATGACTCTCTGCATCGTTGCGGTCGAGCCGCTGATTCGAGTGATCGCCGGTCCCAAGCCGGGGAAATAGTCCATCGCGGCTTTCACCAGCCGGCCAGGACCGGGCATCATCACCACTTCGGCGCGATCACGTTTGATCGCGTCGATAACCGCCCTCGCGACAGTGTCGGCAGACTCGGTGGCGAACGGAGGCAGCTTCAAGCCGAGCTGGGCAGCGGTTCGTTGCCCCTGGCCGGCGCCGCGAATCGGACCCAAAATGAGGACAGAGGCGCTCACTCCACGCCCTCGATAGTCGTTTCGCAGCACCCGCGTGAAACCGATCAGGCCATCCTTCGCGGCCGCGTAGGCCTCGGTAAAGGGGAATGCGACGCGCCCCGCTAATGCCGAGATGTTGACGATGTGACCGCGACGCCGCTGCAGCATTTCCCCGAGCACCGAATGCGACAGGGTCAGCGGCGCGATCAGGTTGAGCTGAAGAATGTCAAGGTTCTCGTTAAGCGTCATGCGGTCGAATTCGCGCTGCGGGTCGCCGCCAGCGTTGTTGACTAGAAGGTCGATGCCTCCGCGCTCGCGCTCAACGGTTTGCACTAGGGCCTCCGCGGCCCAGGGCTGAACGAGGTTGGTCGGTAGGAAGGACACGTCCGCGCCTTTGTCTCGAAGGTCGTACGCGACGGCTTGCAGTTCTTCGGGCGATCGACCCGTCAGCACGACGTGATTGCCCTCTCGCGCAATCTCTCGGGCGATCAGCGGACCGATCCCCCGAGAGGCACCAGTGACGAGCGCTATGCGATCTGTGCCCAGGACTCTTGATGTTTTCATTGACCTCACCTCACGAGATTGAACTGAGGCCAGCGTATGGCCGAAAGGGGGCGAGCGACTTCCTGAAAACTATTTAAAGGAGTAGCGGAAAACCACTAGAGGAGCCCATGACGCAGCGCATAGGCAGTCGCGTCGGCTCGGCCGCGCGCGTTGATCTTGCGATAGATGTTGGTGACGTGCCGTTCGACTGTGTGCGGGCTGAGCCGCAGACGCCGGGCGATCTGGGCATTTGATTCCCCACCGGCAAGCAGGCGCAGGACTTCACGCTCGCGACCGCTGAGCTCGCTGCCGGACCGCCGCGCCGGGTCTAGACGCGTCGGTCCGGCCCTCGTGTGGGATGCGCCCGCTGGTTCCAGCCCGTCAGTAAAGAAGTCGAGCAGGATCTGTACCACACGATCGGGGTCCTCGAGAAACAGGTGCGGATGTTCACCGTCGAGAATCACCAAGCGGCCATGAGGCAGGCTATCCGCTAGCGAGCGGGAGACCTCGATTGCGACCTGCGGCGCGTCTCGGCGGTGCAGCACCAGTGTGGGCGCCTGCACACGGGCCAATTCAGCCGTCACGTCAGTAGCGCTGGCCGCCTGTAAGGTTGCGCGAGCCACCTGCGGGGTCACCGCCTGCCGAAACGCCTCGGCAGTCGCTCTCCCGGCCTCGCCTGCGGCCCACCCCATCCAGTAGTGGGCAGCGGTATCGGCGAAGAGGTTCCAATCCTTCTCGATCAGGCTCAAAAGTGCTTGAGTCTGATTGGCGCTCATTACATCCCAGGTTCGGGCGGATCCTCCAAACAGCACCAGCCGTCTGACACGTTCGGGGTGCCGCGCGGTGTAAGCGAGGGCATGCGCACAAGAGCTGTACTGACCGAGCAGACTGAACTGGTCAAAGCCCGCCTGATCGACCACGGCCTCGAGATCGGCGAGCATGGCCTCGAGCGAAAGGTCGACGACATCACGTTGTGAATGGCCCGTTCCCCGGCCGTCGTACTGGAGTAACGTGACGCGGCTTGCCAGCTCGCCGTAGACCTGACGCATGACGGGATTGCCGTACTCCATCTGCAGGTTGCTGAACGGTACCGACGGAACCAGTACAAGCGTCGGTCCCTGACCGGTGACGGCGAAGGCCAGGGTTACTCCATCGCGGCTGCGGGCATAGCTCAGCTGCGGCGTTGCGCTCAACGCATCGACTCTATCGCCGCCGCCCTTTTGCTCTCGAGCAGATGACGATGACATGGGGGCGAGGGAGAGGCCTACGGATCTGAGTCGCCTATCGCTTGCGCACCTTCAACGTGTTCAGCCGCACAGCTTCGAGAATAAGAGCCCTCAACGCAGCCTCATCGATAGCGTCACCGTCCTCGAAGTCGACGGCGCGGACAGACTTGCTGTCTAATCTCGCGTTGAAGAGCTTTTTCGAATCCTTTATTAAAGCGCCTTTGGGAAAGGTCAGCCTCACGGCGTTCTTGAGCGCCTCGCCAATACAGAGGATTCCGTCGTGAGACCAGACGGGTACTCCCGTCGGGTTGCTGGGCTTCTTCCACTTCACTTCTTCGACTACGCCCGGGTCGGCCTTCTTGATCAAGGCGCGTAGTCGGGACAGGGTCTTGCCGCGCCAATCACCACCCAGCGCCTTAATCTTGGCATCGATCAGCCGAGAGCTGGACGTGTCTCTCAGGAGAGCTCACGAAGCCTGCCGTTTTTGGACAGGTTCGGGTCAGTGCATGCGGCAAGGTTGAAACAGCAGGGCCGTCGCTTCCCGCTTTTCATTTTCGAGATACTTACATCGACCCGTCGTTTGCGCGTATTACCGTTTTGAGTTGCATTGACCCAGCGAACCCATTCCCAGCGCGCCATCGGAGTAATGTCCTTCCAAAGGCCTTGGATTTTCCCTGGGGCGGTTGCCAGCGCTGTCTCAAAATCCTGGGGAAGGTTCGGCTCCGGCCAGTCTTTGAGTGGCTCAATTTCGACCGTCGCGTTGTCACCCGCGCTCAAAGGTGCGGCTTGTTTTAGCTTTGGATCAATCCTCATCCAGTGGCCCAAAAAGCCGTCTGGTTCCAACACCGTCTGGAACCCATGGCCATTGATCGTTCCTTGAACGGCCACCTGCCCGCGCGACGGTAGTTTCCTGCTCGCTTGCTCAGGCAGGCGCAAAATAATCCATTTGTCGATCCTGTGCAGCCTGGCGTCAAAACGAATTGTTGGCACCCTTGTGCGCTGAATCATAATAGTCATTAGCTTGCAGTAGATTTGCGCGATCTCTGCGATGCTTCGCGGAAGTTCATAAGGGTCCTGGTGGCAGGATTCCCGCCCGGCCAGTCAGTTCTGTTGCAAACGACATGGACCAGTATCAGCTAATTGCCGCGATCCTTTGGGGTGGCCTCCAATTGTCGCTCATTGCCTTGATTGCTGGCTTACTCGCGCAGCATCGAGGACGGCGCAACCTGGCGCTGACGCTGCTTCTGATCTCAGTTCTCGGCACCCTTGGCTTCTCGTTTGTGGGCGGCTTTTCCGTGGGTCGTTTAACAGCAATCATTCCCGTGCTGGTGATTGGCTACGTCGTTACGATCGGTCGCGGGCCGGCCGCTGCATTGAGCGGTGTGCTTGCCGCTGCCCTGACCTATGTCGCCTTCTCCTGGCTATTTACGCCACTCGTCCTGACCGGCGGGCCACTCGCCTTTGTCTTCGGGTTCTGGGCCATTCCGTTCTATGCGATTCTCGCCCTGGCCGCCTTCGCTTGGGCCTTCGCCAAACGTCCCAGCCCACGCGGCGCTGTTTTCCGCGGATGAGGTTTCCCGAGCTTACTTAGATTTAAACTCCGCCGCTATATCCTCCCCACTTCCACGCTGCAGGGGACCGCTCGTCGCACGGCATCCTGCACCGGACAATGGATCTCGGCCCAGCGGACCACGGCGTCAACCTTATCCGGGGCCGCACCCGCGTGCTCGACCCGGACCACGGCATGCGAGCTTAGCGGTCCAGCCGGGACCGAATCGTCAATCCCGAGGATTCCGCGGTCATCCGACTCGCTGTCAACTATTACTTCGATTCGCCGAGGAGTCAGGCCCTCCTGGGCGGCACGCATCGCGATCAGGGTCGCGAGGCAACTGGCCTGGGCGGCGCGCAGGAGCCAGCCGGGTGACGGCGCCGAGCCTGCTCCGCCCACCGACTTTGGCATGTCCGTTCGAAGCAGGGCCCCATCCGGTCCGGTGACTGTTACCGCTAGGCCCGCCTCAAGGATGGCCCTGGCTTCGCTGTCGGTATAGCGCGCCTCCTTCGGATGTTCGCTGAGGTAAGTGATGGCAGCATCGAGCGCATCGCCGATCGCGGTATTTGACATCTTGCGACACCTCCAAAACCAGGATGCTACGCTGACCAGCCACCCAGCCGCCATTCGATTTACGCTGCGGTCGGGCTTCGATGCGGGCGGGATGGCGTCCTCGAGAGCGTAGCCCGGCGCAGGTTAGGCCACGGCCAGGACGACGTTGCCTGTCTTCTGCTGCGTGTCCACGTACCGTGCCGCCTCGACGACCTCGGTCATCGGGTAAACGCGGTCGATCACCGGTTTGTACTCGCCCGCTTTGACCAACTGCGCGAGGAAATAGACCCCCTTCTGGTTGTACATGGTGAAAGCCGGCGCGACCACCCGTTTGTCGCCCACCCACCGTGTCCACACCGACCGGGGGACATTGCCGAAGCCGTCGACGAAAAGGAAGCAGCCGCCCGGCTTGATCGAATCCCGGCTCTTGCTGAACGAGTGCTTGCCCACGGCGTCGAAGACGACGCTGTACTGCTCACCGTTCTGGGTGAAATCCTCCTTGGTGTAGTCGAGGACGTTGTGGGCGCCGAGCTTCTTCATCAGCTCGAGGCTCTTGGTGGCGCACACCGCGGTGACCTCCGCGCCGAAGTGCCTCGCCGCCAGCTGCACCGCGGCGGAGCCGATGGCGCCGGACGCTCCGTAGATCAGAATCGTCTTCCCGCCGCCAAGGCCGGCAGGCTGTAGGCACGAAATCGCGCTGAGGGCTCCGTCACAAATCGGCGCGGCCTCCTCGTAGGTCAGGCCCTCGGGAATGTGTGCGACGCGCCCGGTCTCCCGAATGCAAACGAATTCCGCGTGGCAGCCGAAGGCCAGGCCGGTAGTTCCGAAGACGCGATCGCCAATCGCAAACCGGGTCGCTCCTGCGCCTGCGGCCGCCACCTCCCCGGCGAACTCGCTGCCGAGGATCCGGCGGCGCGGAGCCCGCAGGCCGAAGGCAAGCCGCCCTGCCATCCGTGCCGCCAGCGGGTAGCCGCGCTCGCCGTCGCGCGCGTGGCCGTCGGTGCGATTCACTGTGCCCGCGTGAATCTTGACCAGGACGGGACCTATTTCCTTAGCGAAGGTTCGGAAGCGGCATCGCGGGGGTGCTGGCTGGCGAGACGCGGGTCCGCGTCGAAGCCCACCAAATTATCAAGAGGACGGCGAGCCAAGCGGCGACCAATGTCGCGATTCCACCCTCAACTCCCGCTGATCCTCCAGTAAGAAGGTTGTTTCCAGTGATGCGGGCTTGAAGGATCCGATGGGCTGCGCTGGGAATCGCGCCGAAGACTTCGACGAAGGTGAAATTGACGCCCCAAAGAATACCTGCGGGCAGCCAGAGGTTATTAGTCGCCAGGTAGCTCGCACTAAGCAAGACGCCGCCCGAAAGCCCAACAATGATGGCGCTGACGATCGTGGCATTAGGGGCACTGAGATGAATGGCGCCGAAGAGCACGACGGTCAGTGTGATCGCGGGCCACCGACCAAGCCATTCGACAAGGACTCGGAAGATGATTCCGAAGAACAACACGGCCTGCAGAGCAGCCGAGCCAAGCTCAAACGCAAGTAGCAGCACAGTATTTTGAGGTGAGCTCGCCAAATCTCCTTTGCCAACAACGGCATAGGCGCCGAGGATTGCCAAAATTCCGACCGCCAGGCCAGCCACGACGACTCCGAGGACCAACCCCGCGATGAGATACGACAGCCGGCGGTCCAGGGGTAGGCCGACGTCGGCAAGTGAGCCCTTCTCAATGAAGTGTGCGACGAGCCACAGCGCAGCGGTTGCCGCGATGCCCGAGTAGAGCTCCACAGCGACACCACGGATGCTGGTCGTAGTTGCTCCAGCCGCGACCACCTGGGCCGGCACGAGGAGAACGACGACCGCAACTATGCCGATGACGATCCGGACTACCGGGAATTCAATAACCCGCCGAAGATTCATTGGTGCTGTGATCATAGGCCGCCACTGGCGAGCTGCCGCGAGTTACTCTAACCCCGCGTCCTCCAGGGTAAACGCCGCACTCGACGCGATAGCCACCATTCTCGGCGGTGGTTTATCGCATCGAGGCTTTGACGTCGGGCAGTGGCTCGCGCAAACGGCTGGGCAGGAAGACCGCACCCGGGCCGCTGCGGGCCGCCATGTCGTTGGGATTCGAGATGCGGCATTTCTTCAATGACAGACAACCACAGCCGATGCATGAAGTGAGCCGATCGCGCAACGCCAGCAGACCCTCGATCTCCGCATCCAGCCGCTGGCGCCACGAACTCGACAGGCGAGCCCAGTCCTCGCGCGTGGGGGTGCGCGACTCCGGCAGCCGCGCCAAGGCCTCGCGCACCTCGTCCAGGCTCAATCCCACATGCCGAGCGGCGCGGACAAAGGCCAGCCGGCGAAGCACAACCCGCCGGTACCGCCGCTGGCCTCCCTCACTGCGCTCCGCGCGAATCAGCCCCGCGCGCTCATAAAAGCGCAAGGCCGAGGGAGCAAAGCCGCTGCGTCGAGCGACCTCTCCGACCGTGAGCGTTTCCGGAACGACTGTGCTATTCGCCACTTGACTTGAAGTTAACTTCAACTTCTATAGTACGGCATGATGGCTAAGCGAGACACAATTACGTCGCACCTTGTGGTCCGCGATGCCGCCCGGGCCGTCGGGTGGTACACGAAGGCGCTGGGCGGCGAAGAGCTGAGCCGCGTCCCACTCCCGGGCGGCAAGCTGATGTCTGTCGAGCTTCGGTTCGGCGACTCGGTCGTGCGGCTCGCGGATGAGTTCCCCGAAATGGACGTTCGATCGCCGCAGACCACCGGTGGTACGTCGGTCGTGTTCCATCTCAACACCACCGATGCCGACGCCCTCTGGACGCAGGCGATCCGTGCTGGCGCGCAAGTCCTGCATCCACTGGAGGACACGTTTTGGGGCAACCGCCAGGGGCAGATTCAGGATCCCTTCGGCCATCGCTGGAACATCTCGCAGCATCTCCGCGACGTTCCAAAGGAAGAGGTCGCCCGCGCCGCGGCGAGGGCCTTCGGGGCGACGACACCGTGAGCGAGCACCCCGTCGCGCTGATCACCGGGGCCTCTCGCGGCCTTGGCCTGGCACTCGCTCGCGCGCTCGCCGCCCGAAGCTGGAGGCTCCTGATCGACGCCCGGGGGGCGGATGCCCTTGCCGAGGCACGCGCCGAGCTCGAACCTCACACGGACGTCCACGCGCTGGCCGGCGATGTTGCTGACGAATCGCATCGGACGCGCCTGCTCGAGGAGGTGCGTGCGATCGGCGGACTCGACCTGCTAGTCAACAATGCCAGCCTGCTCGGCCCGAGTCCGCAGCCGGCCCTCGCGGACTATCCACTCGATGTTCTCGAGCGCGTCTACCAGGTCAACGTGTTCGCGCCACTTCGCCTCACGCAGCTGGCTCTCCCCTATCTCGCGGCGTCGGCGCGTGGCCGCCTCCTGAATATCACGTCGGATGCCGCCGTTGAAGGTTATGAAGGTTGGGGCGGCTATGGCTCGTCAAAAGCCGCGCTCGAGCAGTGGTCTCATGTCCTGGCGGCCGAGAAACCGAGCCTG
>VBHQ01000108.1 GCA_005880395.1 Chloroflexota bacterium | reverse complement strand
GTGCGGCGGCCTTTCGAAAGACGGTTCGTTGGGTGTCGCTCGGCGAATACCTCTACCGGGACTTCTTCGGCGATATGCCCGCTGTCAGCGTCTCCATTGCATCGGGCACTGGATTGCTCGATGTCAACCGGTGCGACTGGGACCCGGCGGCCTTGCGCCTCGCCGGGATCCATAGCCAGCAGCTCGCCACCCTCGACGATTGGGACCACTCCCGTCATGGCCTGCATCCAGCCCTCGCCAGGCGCTGGCCGCAACTCGCGAGGATTCCCTGGTACCTGCCGCTCGGTGATGGCGGCCTCGCCAACGTTGGCGCGAGTGCGGTCGATCCCGCCTGGGCG
Source organism: Chloroflexota bacterium (assembly GCA_005880395.1). GTDB lineage: Bacteria > Chloroflexota > Dormibacteria > CF-121 > CF-121 > CF-13. The sequence goes on along the minus strand of VBHQ01000108.1, from coordinate 18,666 downwards.
TGCGCCACCATCGGAACCTCGAGTGCCCTGCGGATCATCATGGCCGCCGAACGGCTGGACATTCCCTGGGGCACATTTGTCTACCGCCTCGACCGCCGGCGATTCGTCGTCGGCGGAGCGCTCAGTGAAGGCGGCAACGTGGTGCGCTGGCTAACAGAGGGCATGGGCATCAAAGACAAAACGAAGCTCGAACGAGCGGCGGCGGGGGTCCCGCCGGATAGCCACGGACTCACCATCCTGCCGTTCTGGGCCGGTGAACGGAGCCCGAACTGGCGTGCCGATGCGCGCGCCGTTATTGCCGGCTTGTCGCTCGGGACCCTGCCGGCCCATCTGCTTCGGGCGGTGATGGAAGCGATCACCTACCAGCTGGCTTCCGTCGCCGGGTCGGTCGAGCGCGTCGCGGCAAGGCCCAAGGCGCTGATCGCGACCGGCGGACAGCTCGTACACTCGCCGGCCTGGTGCCAGATCCTTGCCGACGCCCTTAACCTGCCAGTCATGACGTCGCCGGAGCAGGAAGCTTCGAGTCGAGGAGCCGCCCTGCTGGCGCTCCACGCGCAAGGGCGTTTGCCGCGACTCTGGTCGATGTCACCAGGGCGCGGCCGTCGCCACCGCCCAAGCAAGGTCGCACACGTGATCTACGAGCGAGCTCGTGAACGGCAACAACGACTGTACGACCTGCTGTTTCCCTCGGCCGGGGAACCGGAGCACGCGACGCCTATCGCCGCGGCGGGATCAGGCTCCAGAACGAGGGATCTTCGAACCCCAGCCGCCAAACACTGATCCCCTTGAGGCCATACTCGTACATCAGCGGTAGCTTGCGTCGCAGCGTATCGGTGCTCTCGATCCACAGCTCGTGATGCACGCCATAGGCGTCGTAACCAAAATGCATCTCCTCTTCCGTCGGATCGAACACCGGTGTCGCTCCATGCTGCTGGGCCAGGGTGATCGCATCGGCGTATGAGCTCGAGGTCAGCGCCCCGACGCCCGTCCAGTCGTGGTAGTACGTCGGCAGGCCCACGGTTGCCTTCTCCGGTGGCACCCCCTGGAGAGAGAACTCGAGCGCCTGGCGCATCCATGGTGTTCCCGAAACCGATCCCGGCGGCGTCACCCCGTTGTGCTCGTCATAGGTCATGAAGGAAAGGAAGTCGGCGGACTTCGCCAGGGCGGCAAAGTCATAGGCCCCTGACCACTGATGGAAGTAGTCGAGGAAGGCACCCGCCGCGGAGTCATCACCGGGCAACCGCGGAATGACGGCAATCGAGAGGTTGAGACCGGCGGGGTGGAAGGCGCTGGCGCAGTCCCGGACGAGCGCGGTCAACAGATCGCGGTCGGTCCAGGCAATCTGCTCGAAGTCAAGCTGGAAGCCGGCATAGCCGTAGGTCTTTGCTTCATTGACCAGGTTTTGCGCCAGCGCGGCGCGTTTGGCCGGATCCGCCAGGATGGCATGCCCAACGCCCGGATCGACATCCTTATTGACGACCAGCGGAATGATCGCGATTCCGCTGGCGTGCGCCGCGTCGATCACATCGCGCCGCGCATAGCCCGTGATGCTTCCATCAGCGTTGGCGTCGTACCACGCGGGGCTCAGCACATCGATCTGGTTGAGATGGGCAAACAGGGAGGCGTGGCCGTCATCCGTGTTGACGTAATACATCTGCACCATCCGTCCGCGAACGACCTGGGTCAGGGTCGACGGGATCACGAGCGTGAATTGCTGATCCTTCACGCTCCAGGTGCCGTCCGCCGCGCGAATGCCGGCGTTGACCGTGACGATGGCGCGGTCAGAAAGCGTGAAGCCGCTCGAGACGACGTCGAGCGTTTGCGAATCGTGCCAGCTAAAGGTTGGATTGCCATTCACCCTGACGTGAGCTCTCGCTTGCGAGCGGTCGGCGACCGCGCGGGCGAAATGCACGGTGGCAGCGACGGTCGCCTTCGAATCGGTAGTCAAGTGATAGAGATGCATGCCGACGTCGGCGATCAGCGGAGGCGCGACCTGAAAGGCGGCATTGAGCTGCATCGCTCCGGCTAGCACATGGACCGTGTGATGGCTGCCCATGGGCATCGGTCCCGGCAACGTGAGCCGCAGGTCTCGCGTCGGGCTCGAGGGGCGCAAGGCGGCCAGCGTGTGACCGTCCAGGGACAGCTGCCATTGCCTCGGGTCCAACGGTTGACTCAGCCTGACCACGAGCGTTGGACGCGGCGACACCTGGGCGAGTGGGGCGGAGAGCAGTGGGGCGCCGTCGAGCTCGATCGCGTCGACGTTGACCAGCGGCATCGGTCGGAGCCCGGGGCCGAGAAAGCCAGCCATCAAGAGCATCCCGCTCGTCATGGCACCAACGCCGACAACGAGGGGTAGCCGCATGCCGGGCGAGTATCCGCAGCCCCGGCAGCCCGGGCAAACGGTTTGCCTGGCACCAACTCGACCTCAACCGTTGGTGCCTTACCCCACGGCGTGGCTATCAGTTTGGCCGGTTTGCGATTGCTTGCGGTGGGTAGGAGGAAATTGTGGACGTTCTAGACATTCTTCGACGCCAGGCCGGCCGGTTTCAGTGCCCCAAGTGCGGGGAAAGCCTGGCCAATTGTGAGCTCGAGATGATCGGGCAGCATGACGACCAATCGCTGGTACGAGTCACCTGCGCGCACTGCAAGGACACCCGCATGATTGCGGTCGCGATCGCGACCGAGGTTGAGCCCCAGACGCCGCTGGTGGATCACCGGGATCAGCCGTCCGACGACCTGGGCGCGGCAATCTCGGCTGACGAGGTGCTCGACGCCCGGCTGGCGCTCACGACCTTCCAGGGCGACCTGAACAGTCTGCTTCGGTAAGCGCGCGGCCGCCAGGCGGATGTGACCAGACGGTAACGATCCGAATCGGATAACGCCAGCGCTGGACTTGGCCCAACCTCGTCCGTAAGATGGCGACGTGAAGAGGGGTTGGCGCCGTCCCCTGACGGCCTGCCTGCTGGCGGGCGTCACCTGGCTCGCGGGCGGCAGCATTGCGATGGCCGGTTCGTCGGTGCCCACCCTCAGCCAGCGATCACCGCAATGGTCGAGGCAGGCGCTCGGCAGTGATCCGGTCGACACCATCGGGTCCTCCGGCTGCGCCCTGACCGCCGTGGCGATGGTCAGCAACGCCTACGGTTTCGCCACCAATCCGGGGACGCTGAACCGGTGGTTGACGGCCCACGGAGGCTACATCCAGAATGACCTGTTGCTCTGGCGGCAGGCTGCCGCGGGTTCGCAGGGCACCGTACGCTGGCGGTGGCTGCACGTGCCGGGCATGGTCTCGCAGCTAAAGACCGATGACCAGGATATCGAGGACCTTCCGCCGCAATCGGTAGTCGAAGGCGAGCTGGATGCGGGCCACCTCGTCGTGGCCGAGGTGCGGCTCTACGGAGGTATGCATTTTGTTGTGATCACCGGGCACAGCGGCCATATGCTGTTCATCAACGATCCCTGGTTCGGCGATCGCACCACCTTGCAGGCACGCTACGGCCCCTATGACCGGGCGGTGCACTCAGCGCAGGTGTATTCCCGGACCTGATTACGGGCGGCTGGCTGGCTCGCTTATGCGGCGGCGGCGAGCTCTTCGTCGTAGCCGGCCACGCTCGACTGCCGAGTCCGCTGGGCCAGCGCGGCGCAAAGATTGGCGAACGTGTCGGCGCGGAACAGCGCCCGGTCCAGGCGGAGCACGCGGCTCTCGGCAGCGATCTCGAGGTGGCCGCCCTCCCGCGTGATCACCTGGTTCATGCCCTTGACCCGATCCCAGGGGACAATGCGCGGCTGGCGGTTCAGCCAGGCATGGCCGACCGGCCGCAAGGCGATGCCTTCCCGGCTGATGATGACCTCGGTCCACTCGATGAACAAGCTGTGGAAGAGAAGGCCGAGACTGAAGGCGAGGCCGCAGCCCATTGCGATCGCCAGGGCGGCGAAGCCGGCACTGTGGGTCTCCGAGATCTCAACCACCGCGAGCACGAAGCCAAGCGCACAGGCGGCGATCGGAACGCCGGGCCAGAGGATCACGAGCCGGTTCAGCGGGCTGTCTGGCCGAAAGCTCATGGGGTGCTCATAAGCTATCGAGGCAGATCGAGCACAACATTTCGGCGATCGCTTCGCGGCTGGACTGTTGCGCTGGCGTCACTGGCCTGATCGCCTTCACCCCCGCACCACGTGACACGACGCGCGATTCGCGCGCGGGTGGTTTAGACGTCCAGTTCTTTGACGTCGAGCTCGCGCAGCTCAGCAGGCGGCTGAACGCCGTTGTCCGCCAGCATACGAAGCAGACGCAGCACGTAGCGAGCCCCGTTCAAGTTGACCCCGTGCTGCCGGGTCAGCGTCTGAATCGCTTGCAGTTTTCGGATATCGCGCTGAGAAAATCGGCGGCGGTTCGTCGAGGTCCGCTTTGGAACGACGAGCGCGAGATGCTCGTACATCATCAATGTGCGCGGATGGGTCTGCAGGATTTCCGAGGCAACGCTGATGGTGTAGATGGGCTTGTCGAGCGAGAGGCTGGTATCGGTCGGCGCCCGGCGGGTTACTCCTTTAGCCAATCTTCGATCCCCTCTGAAAGGCTGCTCGGCGTGGTCCGCGCCTTGATGAGATATTCGTGCGCCCCCAGGCGCAGCCCTCGAGCGACCAGGTCTTCCTCGTCATAGTTAGAGAGGATGATAACCGGAATGTTGCGAGTCTTCTCCTGCGCCCGCAATTTGCGCAGGACCTCGAGCCCATCCATCTTGGGCAGCCGGATGTCGAGGAAGATGATGTCCGGGGCCAGGTCGCCCGCCTTCTTCGCTCACGCCCGCGCTGCGGCGCGTCTTACTTTCCATAACAGCCCCTTTGGCGCGAAGCAGTATAGATGAACCTGCTGGGTTTCGCGTCTATCGATTGGAATACGCTCTGGCGCGATGCCACCATACGCGGGGCTGTCAGAAAACCCTCCGGAAAAGTTAAGGCCCTCCGAAGGGAGGGCCCGAAGAGGGGGGCAAGAGAACTGTTTTCGATTATAGGAACGCGCCCTCCTCTTGTCAACACGAGTGTCATCACAAATGGTGTCGCGCAGACTGTCCTGAAAACTGCATCAGGACACGCAAAATTTTCGGGCGTGACCCGACCGGGCTAAACCTCGAGCAGGGTGACGTCGATATCGCGCAGCTCGGCCGGCCGTTGCAGCTCGTGCTCCTGGAGCAACTTGAGGAGCTTCAGGATGTAGCGGACGCCGGCCAGGTTGACCGAATGCTGGCGCGTCAGCTTTTGAATCGTCTGCAACTTCATGATGTCGCGTTGCGAAAAGCGGCGCCGGTTCGTCGAGGTCCGCTTGGGCACCACCAGCCCAAGGTGCTCGTACATCATCAAGGTGCGGGGATGCGTTTCCAGGATCTCCGACGCCACGCTGATGGTGTAAATCGGCTTATCGAGTGAGATGTTCGTGTCGCGTCGCGTCTCACGCTTGACCGCGGTTACCATTGTTTCCCTCCTGCAGTTCCTGCTTCCCGGCCTCAAACTCGCGCGCCGTGTGACATTCCCGACCGGCGAATTCCTGGCGAGTATATGGCGAGAAGATCAGCTACCTCAACGCAGGAACCGTAAATAGATGTGAATGCATCTGAACCTCGAAGTAGGCCCTTCCCATGTAGACGGAATGCGAGTCTGCTGCTATAATCTTTTGTAACAGGCGCGATATCGCGCCGAACCTTAACGGAGGTGCACAGTGGGCGAGTTAGGCGACAAGCTCGAAGGCAACGTCAAGGACACGGGCGGGAAGGTGACCGGCGACAAGAAGACGGAGTGGGAAGGCAAGGCGCAGAAGGCGAAGGGCGACCTCGAAGGCGCGGGCCGCGAGATGACCGACAACGATCCGATGACCAGCGACAAGCCGATCGAGAACGACAAGAACGTCTAAACGCGAGGGCACGAAAGCCGGCCATTGTGGCCGGCTCTTTTTATTGCCTCGGGGTGGTTGGCCTGAACGACCCCGGCTCAGGGGGTGCCGGCGGCACCGGCGATGACTGGGTGGTGGCGGCCTCCGGGGGAAGAGCAGCAGTAGACGGCTGGCGCGCGCTGGCGGACCGTCCTCCGGTCGGGGTCGTCAGGCGATCCACTCCACCCCGGGCGCGAATTTGCGCCAGCGTCGACTCGCGCAAGATCAGGAAGAGCAGAAGCGCAATCCCCGTGAGAAGGAAATTCGTCGCCAGCCAGCTGTAGGCGGGGAAGAAGCCGAGGACGAATCCGATCAGTCCCAGGAAGAAGGCGACAATGCTTCCGATGTGCATGAACTCGTCCTGCTGGGAGTCGCGCGGAAAAAGCTGGCGCAGCCAGTGCTCCAGGCCGTCGGCGCTCCTGGTGGATCGGGCCGTCCCCGAGGGCACGCGTCCGCCCCGAGCGTTGTGAGCAGACGGCGCGGCAGGCGAGCTCGACGGCTCGCCCTGTGCCTTACCGCAAAACCGGCAGAAACGCGCGTCGGCTTCGATCGCCTTCCCGCAGTGGCGGCAGAAGGTGATGCCGCCCGACTCCGACGGCCCCTGGCTTGCCAAAGCGGCCCAATTATAGGGTGGCGAATCTTACGGACCGGTAGCCCGCCAGGGTCGTAACCAAACGCACCTCCACACCGTTCGACAGGCAAGCCAGGGGCAATTTGAACGGCAATACCATGAACGAGCTCCGCTTAGGTTATAATGCTGACGTCAGCTTTCCTGAAAGCGGGACGTTCGGTTTAGAGGCTAAGTCATGATCAGTTTTGGACACGCGTCGCAGCCCATCACCGCCAACGGCCTCTCGTCCCTGGCCGATCGCCGGCGCCACTTCCGGCGTCAGCGTCGCTCGCCGTTGCGAGCCCTAGCCAGCGGAGCGGGCTGGGGAGCGGTTATTCTGCTCACGCTGTGGCTTCTGCTTTCCGGGATCTTCGGGTTTCTGACCGCCTAGCCGCCAGGCGCCGGACGCATCGCCAGGTTCATCGCTGGCGCAAGCGCGCGCGCGCCGATGTCCGGCGCGCCCTGATCCTCGGTCTGATGGTCCTCCTGGTGATCCCGGTCCTGGCCGTGCCGGCGGTCACGGCTCAGGCCGTTGGACCGTTGCCCTCGGTCAGCAACATCGTCTACGGAAATCTCCAGCAAGACACCCTGATTTACGATCGCCATGGGACGCTGCTCGCCGATATCGGCAAGCAGGGCGACCATCGAATCGTCGTCCCGCTCAGCTACGTCTCGCCCTGGGTCATGAAGGCCACACTGGCAACCGAGGACCGCACCTTCTATAAGAACAGCGGCATCGACGTGGGCGGCATCTTCCGCGCCGCCGTCGCCGACCTCAACCATCAACACGTGACGCAGGGTGGCAGCACGATCAGTCAGCAACTGGTGAAGCAGCTCTATATCGGGGCGAATCCCGCGCCTACCTTGCAACGCAAGCTCAAGGAAGCCATCCTCGCCATCGAGCTCAACCGTGAGTTCACCAAGAATCAGATTCTCGAGATGTACCTCGACACCATCTATTACGGCAGCCAGACGTACGGGATCGAGGCGGCGGCTCGCAGTTATTTCCAGACCAATGCCCACGACCTGACGCTCGGGCAGGCCGCCATGCTGGCCGGCCTGCCGCAGGCGCCCAGCAAGTACAACCCGCTGACGAACTTCATCTCGGCCAAGCAGCGACAGGCGCAGGTCCTGGCCGGGATGGTGAGCGAAAAGGCCATCAGCCCGGCGCAGGCCCAGGTCGCCTACGCCGAAAAGCTCCAGGTCTTCCCCCCCACGACCAAGTTCCAGGCTCCCTACTTCGTCGACTATGTCCTCGAGACGCTGGCCGGCAGCTACAACATCAAGGCCGGCGATCGCAATGGCTATCGCGTCTACACCAGCCTGGACCTGAACCTGCAACACATGGCGGAGCAAATCGTCCACGAGCAGATCGCGCAGAAGGGCAACTTCTACAACTTCCACGATGGCGCGCTGGTGAGCATGGACCCGACGAACGGTGAGGTGCTGGCCATGGTGGGCGGGGATGACTACAACAAGCCGGGCGGCCAGTACAACTTTGCCTATGATGTCGCTCGCCCGCCGGGATCAAGCTTCAAGATCTTCACCTACACAGCGGCGATCGAAAGCAAGAAAGTCAACATGGTCAGCCCGATCCTCGATGACGCCATGGTGTTTCCCATCGGCGGCGATCCGCTCGGCTTCGGTAAGTACATCCCGCAGAACTACGACCACCGCTTCCACGGCACGCTGCCGCTGAAGATGGCGATGGGCAACTCGCTCAATATCCCCGCGCTCAAAACGGAGCTCCGCACCGGAATCCCGGCGGTGGTCGACATGGCCCATCGCATGGGACTCACCTGCCTTGGGGAACCGTGCAACGTCGATCATCCGGTCGACACCTATGGCCCAAGCCTCACGCTGGGGGCCTATCCGGTCCGGCTGGCCGACATGGCGACAGCGGCGTCCACCCTTGCCACCCTCGGGATGCGGCATCGGGAAGCGCCGCTGCCTCGAGTTCGGCTGCGGCGGGGACCTCACCCTCAAAGGCCGTCACGTCGCCGCCAAGACCGGGACCACCAACGACTTCAAAGACAACTGGACGATCGGCTTCACGCCCAGCCTGGTGACTGCCGTCTGGGTCGGCAACCCCGACAACAAGCCGCTCAGCCACAACTCGACGGGAATCGTCGGGGCCGCCCCCATCTGGCATAAGTTCATGACCCAGGCGCTCGGCAGCACAGCCGATCAGTGGTATTCGCAGCCGGCCGGCCTGATCGCCTCGGGCGGGAACTACTTCCTCCCCGGCACACAAAGCCTGCCGCCGACGCTCGGCCAGCCATGGCCCCAGTGCAAGCTGCCCGCTCACTACAACCCGTACTCGCTGACCTACGCCCAGATCACCGTCGACGGCGTCTACTGCGTTCTGAATGCGCCCAAGCCGGCGGCGCCTCCCGCAGCCGCCTCGCCGGCTCCGACTCCTGCTCCGTCACCGACGAGCTGTCCGAACGGCATTTTGCCGAACGGCCAGTGCAAGCCGCAGGACTAACCAGGCGGCTGACTGACTGCGGGTCGGCTTAGGCGATCCCCGGCTGGTCGCTCGATGGCTTTTCGACCCGCCCTTGGTCCCCGTCGCCGAAAGGCATCCGGGAAGCGAGTTCGCCAGCGCGATCGCGCAACTCGATGCCGCGCTGCATCAAGTCGTCGCGCAGTTCCTCTCCCGACTTGGGAGCGAGGAGCAACGCAAGCCCAAAGCCGACCGCGACGCCAACCAGCAGCCCGGTGACAAAGCGTTCGATGCCGGCATCTTCCTCCTGAGTGACCCGCGTCCGGCGCAATGCCGAGACCGCGTCCGAAAGCCGGTCCTTGACCTCCAGGTCCTGGGCGACCTTGGTGGCGCGGTCGAGCAACTCGCTCAACCGGTCCACCGTCTTATCGACTGTCTGATCCATCCTCTCCTCCTATGGGCGCCGCGCCCTGCTTTCGGTGCCGCCAACCGCTCGCCGCCGCGGCGTCCCCGGGGCTGGCGGCGTGGCGCCGCTCTCTGCGGCCATCATCTGCTCCGCCTGGCCCAACAGGCGTGAAACCCGCCGGCGCATGTCGAGCCCGGACTCCGGTGCATACAGGACGCCCAGCACCGCGCCGATGATCGCCCCATGGGTTAGACCCCGAATGTATCCCATTTCGCGCTGCGCTCCTCCAGTTTCCCCAACCGGCGTTCCGCCAAAGCGTACAGCCATCGTACCACTGTGCAAACCGCGCGCACTTCAGGAATGTACCCGTGCCATGCTGGGGAATTTGCCCGAGCTTGGGTTATACTAGCCACCTGCGGAAGGGGCGGAAAGGTGACAGACACAGTGTGCCATTTGCTCGACGCCGAAAGGAGCGGACATGAGTGAAGTGGTCGATGAGGACGTAAACGTCCTCTTCATCGAAGACGACCCGGCGGTCGCCGAGATGTACAAGCTGAAGCTTGAGCTCGACGGCTATCGGGTGACCGTGGCCAAGTCGGGTGAAGAGGGTCTCGACAATGCGAAGAAGATGGTCCCCGACATCGTCTTCCTCGACATCCGCCTTCCCAAGATGGACGGCTTTGCGGTCCTGGAGAACCTGCGTTCCGACGGCGTGACCCGCAACATCCCGGTCATCATCCTCTCCAACTACGGTGAAAAGGAACTGGTCGACCGTGGACTCAAGCTCGGAGCGCTCGATTACCTGATCAAGTCAGAGACGACGCCGGCCAGCCTCAGCCGCGGTGGAGAACGCTGATGATGTACGAGGACTTGGGCCTGATCGAGCCCTACCGGACCGCCACCAACCGGCGGCGATACTCCCAGCGCAATGTGCGGAAGTTGCAGGTGATCCAGCAGTTAACCCGCGAGAAGGGCGTCAATCTCGCCGGCGTCAAGTACATTCTGATGCTGCTCGAGTCACTGAAGCAGGGCGGGGTCAAGCCGCCCGACGACCTCAAGCAGGTCTACGACCTCTACGAAGAGATCATCTAGTTCGCGTTAATCGCTGGTCGTGTCACGCGAGCGTGGGAAAGGCCGCCAGGCCTTTCAGCCCGCCGCCGCCGGGGGGACCTCCTCGATGACTGGCGTGGCCTGGTCGCTGCCAATCCCCCAGTCCGGCCCTTCCGCCGCGGCGATCTGCGCCGCCCCCGCCCCTTTTTGCTTCACCGCCGCGGGCTTGGGCGCCGTCGACTTTCCCTCGAGCAGACGGTCGAGCGCATCGCCATCAATCGTTTCGACCACCTGAAGGTGCTCCGCGATTCGCACCAGTGTGGCGCGCCGGCTGTGGCAGATGTCATAGGCCTGCTTGTAGGCCGCATCGGTCAGAGCTTTGACCTCGGCATCCACGTCGGCGCCCGTCAGCTCGGAAAAGAAGGTGCCATCGCCTTCGCCCTTGCGGTGCAACGTCACGAGGCCGAGCCGCTCGCTCATGCCTAGCTCGCACACCATCTGGCGCGCGATGTTGGTGGCGTACTCGATGTCCTGCTTGGCGCCCGTCGTCACGTCACCGAAGATGATCTCCTCCGCCGCCCGTCCGCCCATCGCCGCCGCCATCCGCGCCCGCAGCTCAGATTTGGAGGTGAGGTAGCGATCCTTCACCGGCAGCTGGATGGTAACGCCCAGCGCCTGCCCGCGGGAGATGACCGAAACCTTATGCACCGGATCGCTCTTCGCGATCGACTTCATCACCAGCGCATGGCCGACCTCGTGGTAGGCGATGATTGCCTTCTCTTCCGGCGTGATCATCCGGCTGCGCTTTTCCGGTCCTGCCATCACCCGCAGGCTGGCTTCGTCCAGTTCTTCGGTCCCGATCGCCAGCTTCTTGCGGCGGCCGGCGAGGATGGCTGCCTCGTTTAACAGATTGGCAAGGTCGGCACCAGTGAAGCCCGGCGTTTGCCTGGCGACGACGTCAAGGTCGATGTCGTCGGCGAGCGGCTTCTGCGCCGCGTAGAGGCTGAGGATCGCGCGGCGCCCATTCAAGTCGGGTGCATCGATGGCCACCCGGCGATCGAATCGACCGGAGCGCAACAGCGCCGGGTCCAGGACATCGGGGCGGTTGGTCGCGGCGATCACGACCACGGCGCAATCGGTATTGAAGCCGTCCATCTCCACCAGCAACTGGTTGAGCGTTTGCTCCCGCTCCTCGTTGGTGCGGATCTGGGCGCCACCGCGCTTGCGCCCCAGGGCATCGATCTCATCGAGAAAGACGATGCAGGGCGCGTGCTTCTTGGCGTGACGAAACAGATCTCGAACGCGCGCGGCGCCGACGCCAACGAACATCTCGACGAAGTCCGAGCCGCTCAGCGAGAAATAGGGAACGCGCGCTTCGCCGGCGACTGCCCTCGAGAGCAGGGTCTTCCCGGTGCCGGGTGGGCCAACCAGGAGGATCCCGCGAGGCATCCGGGCCCCGAGCTGCCCAAAACTCTCGGGCGCTTTGAGAAACTCGACGACTTCCTCCAGCTCGCGTTTCGCCTCGTCGACGCCCACGACCTGGGAAAACGTCACCGCCTCACTGTCGCCGGTGCGCGCCTCGGCGAGGTGCTTGGTCATCGCTCCCATCGGATTGCCCAGCAGATTCGAGCGCCGCAGCATGATGACGAGCAGTGCCATCAACACGAGCAGAGCGAGGAGGTTAGGCAGCATCGCGGTGAAGGACGCCTCATCGGTTGATACGACCGACACCTTGACCGCGTGCGCGCGCAGGTATTGCTCGGTCGTCCCCATGGTCGCGTCTTTTTCGATCGTCCAGGATTGGTGCCCGCTCGTGTCCGTTACGAGGATCCGCTGCCCGTTGATGCTCGCGCTGGCGATCTGGCCCTGATCAACGCGGTTGAGGACGTCGCTGATTGGCGTGCTTGGTTGGCTCCAGACCGAGTTGCCGCCGCTATGGCCAAGGAACCAGAGTCCGGCGATCAGGGCACCGGCCACCAGCACGAGCGCCGGGACCGTGACCCGTTTCTGACGCAGGCCGGACGGGACCGAGAGACGGCGAAACGGCATTTTCATAGGTTCCTCAACCCCTCTGGTTAATAGACGACTGGCTGGTCGGGTAGCGCGATCAGAGCTTTGGCGGCGATCCCATTCCCGCCCGCTCGCTGCCAGAACGGATAGGTGCTGATCGCCGCTTGTTCGTCGCTGGTGACGCCGTTGTTGGCATCCGCCAGCCGGTAATAGGACCAGCTGATGCCGCCCTGCGCCCGCGTTTCGTCCATCGAGACCTTGATCTCATCGGCGGGCGGCGCTCCGGGAGTGCCGTACTCCGGCGCGGCATCATAGGCCTGCGCGGTGATGGTCAGTGGTCGCTTGAACGGATTGACTGCCGGATCGCGGAATTGGCCGAAGACCTGATCGAGATAGGCGCGGGCGCCGTCGGCACCGCTGTACTGCGGCAAGCCGGTCGCACGCCAGTAGACCATCGGGGCAAAGACCTGGCAGTAGCGGGAGAGCGTCGCGTAGGCATAGCCCGGGTGGTCATATGGCGTCGGCAGCGTGCTGGCGATCAGCAAGTAGCGATCGCCAACGCCGTTCATGCCCGGGACTCCGGTCCGGATCCCCGCCAGATATTGCCCGACATTCGGCTCGGAGGTGCTGTCACCCTCAATGGTCAGCGCGAGGCCGTCGAGGCGCTGACCTTCTTCCTCGAACTGGGCGGCGGCTATGGCGTCGGCGGCATCACCGATCGGGTCATCGAGCATCGGCTCCATCCACCCGATGACGCTCAACCCATGGGCATGGGCGATCGGAAGTAGATCCTGGAGCGCCGCCGCCGCATAGAAATGATGCCCCGAGTCAGCCACTCGGACGTACAGGTGACTGAGATCGGCATGGATTGCCGAGTCGACGATCGCCGCGGCGCGATCGGGATCGGGAGTCGTCCAATCGCCGTCGAACAGCATCAGCCACGAGCCTTTGCCCCGCACACCATCGAGCGGAGAGCGTGCCGCCTGGGCAAACGGGCGGGCAGTCACCGGGATCTTGACGACGGCCGCCGCGGGGCGGAAGAAGCTGGCGACGACGTGCGAGGCCTCCGCCTGATCCTGGGCGCGCGCCTCGAGGTAGGCTCGGATGCCAAAGGGCGGCGTCAGGAATGCGAACAACGTCACTCCCAGCACCACCCTTCCTCCAAATGCGGTGACTTGCCGTAAGATGCGCGACATGCTTCGGGGAACGGCGTGCTTGCCGTTCGGGCGTGACCATATCCCCAACTCGAACCTCGTTCAAGCGCGAGTTCCCACGGCTAAGGTGATACGGGCCCGCCCAGCCAATGGGGCACCTTTTCCGATCCGTCACGATGCGCGCAGAGGCGCCACAAAGAATGCAAACGGCGCCTCGATTCGCGGTTTATCACAAATGTTGATATGATGGGTATAAGTCTTTACAACCTTGCATCCTGGAGGGCAGCATTTGGCGATGCCGCATAAGTCCAGCGAAGTCTCCGACATGTTCGACATCGAGCCGCGCACGCTCTTCGTCTACGAGAGCGAGAACCTGATCGCGCCCGAGCGCACGCCAACGCAGCGGCGGCGTTACTCGCGCCGCGACATCGAGCGGATTCGGCTGATTCGAGAGCTGACCACGGTGCACGGCATCAACCTCGCGGGCGTCAAGGTGATCTTTTCGCTGATGGAGGCGGCCGTCCAGCACCGGCTCCAGATCCCCGAAGGCGACTTTCCCGAGCTCTCCAGCGCCCGTCACCTCTGGGCGTAAGCGACTGCCGAAGCGCCCAGCGAGCTCAGCTATAGCGCGCTAGCTGGTTTAGAACGATTCCTGCGCCAGCTCGGGCTGGCGAGCGGCCATCGGCTCGATCAGGTCGCGGATGTCCTGCAGCTGCGCCGAAATCCAGCGGGCGACATCGTTCTGCTGCACCACTTCCCGCATCTTTTCGGCGCGCGCGTGCCGCTCGACCGGGTCCATCAACAGCGCCTGGTGGAGCGCTTGCGCGGTGGAATCGACATCGAACGGGTTGATGGTCAGCGCCCACTCGCCCAGCTCCTCGTGCGTCCCGGCGTTTTCCGAGAGCACGAGCGCGCCACCACGCCGGTTGACGGTTACGCCTTCCTTTGCCACCAGGTTCATTCCGTCGTAGATCGGATTGACGAGCAGCACGTCGAATTGCTTGTAGCCAGCAACGGCACGGTTGATGTCTTCGCGTAATTCGAGCCGGATTGGCTGCCAGGCCTGGCTGCCGAAGCGGCTGTTGATGACGCGAGCCACCTGAATGACCTGCCTGGCGTACTCGCGGTACTCCGGCACGGTCTGGCGAGTCTTCTGCAGCATCGCCCAGAAGACGACTCGGCCGCGCCATTCGGGATGGGCCTGGAGCAGCCGCTCATACGCGAAGAATCCGCGGACGATGTTCTTTGAGAGATCCATGCGGTCGACGCGGAAGATCAGCTGCTCCGGCCGCCAGCGAAGGATCTCGCGCTCGGCGCGCTCGACTGCCGGGCTCGCAGCGACCCGCTCGAACTCGCGGACGTCAATGGAAATCGGATAGCGACGTACCCAGACGGTGCGGCCGCGATAGAACGCCGTCTGCAGACGGAAATCCACCGGCAGGCCCATGTTCTCTTCGCAGGTGAGGAGAAAATTGCGCACATCCGAGGAGGTCTGCATCCCGACGATGTCACACGCGAGCAGGCCATCCATGATCTCGTCCCGCATGTAGCGCGGTAAGACCTTCCAGTACTGGGGCGTGGGCCATGGGATGTGGATGAAGTGCTGGATGACGGCATCCGCCAGCTCACGCCGCACGATTCGGGGCACCAGATATAAGTGGTAGTCCTGGGATAGCAGCAGGGGCCGCTTCCGGCCGCGCCGCGCTTCCCGGATCACGTGCTGGCCGAAGAGCTGGTTGACGCGTCGATAACCCTCGTCCCAGGCCCGGTGGGTGCTGTCGTCGAGAATGGGCGCTTCGGCGAGGTTCCAAAGGTAATGCTGGACGAACCAGAACAGGGGATTCGCGATCGTGTTGTAGTAGAGGTCGTAGGCCAGCCGGGGCGGGTTGACCCAGCTCACCTGGTACCGAGACCCGTCGCCAGTCGCCACCATCATGGGCTCGCCGCCGCCCCCAACGCCCAGCTCTTCGAACCCGTCACGAATGGAGGCGACCCAGACCGCGCCGGTAGCCTGGGCCAGGCCGGAAAGGCCGGTGACGAGGCCGCCGGCGCCGCGAACGTAGCGATCCCGCTCGCCGCCCTCCGGCGCCGGATCGACCGGGGGTCGGTTGGCGGCGATGATGGGGTAAAAGTCTTTGAGCAGCCGGCGGGTGTACTGCTCGATTGCCAACATGGCTCTAACTGTACGCGGCGCTTGCCAAACTCCCTCGAGCAAGGCTATCGGTTGCGCGCCCGCCAATTAGGTGATATTGTGATTATAAAGTTAGGCGCATACGGGGACGGGCCCGTTTTGCGCCATAGGGGTTTCAGCTTGGGAAAGCGGAAGCGAGTCTCGGCCATTGCCCCGGGACGAGCGGTGTTTACGCCGAGTATCGCCAGCGAGATCCTCAACCTCCATCCACGCACCCTCATGATCTACGAGAGTGAAAACTTGATCAAGCCACAACGGACCGCGACCAACCGGCGGCGGTATTCCGAGGACGATATTCGGCAGGTTCGCGTCATTCAATTCCTGACCCGGCAAAAGGGCGTCAACCTCGCCGGGGTCAAGTACGTCCTCCGGCTGATCCAGTCGCTGGGGGAGCAGGGCCTCGACTTGAGCCAGGTCCGAGAGTTGGACATGCTACAAGAAGTGTCCGGCAACGGCATCTCGGCCTGATTTTCTGCACAGAGAGGCTAAACCCTTGACAACGCTTGCTGACTATGTAACATGATGCTTATCACGTTTCATGCGTGGCAAGCTGGACTAATGGTAGTGAAGGGAGCGACGAAATGCTGAGCGACGCTATCGAAGAGATTCACCGCGAGTTCGAGGCAGCGGCCACCCGCCGTGACCAGGAGCTTCGCCGCCGGGCCGACGTCCGGCGGGTCGACGAGTTCCTCCTGGTGATCGAGGACATCATCGAGAACCGGCGCGGCTCGGTCCCAGCCCCCATGATGGACGAGATTGTGCGGTTCGTCCGGCCGATCAGCCGCAAGCTGCTGCGGGCGCTGAACCGTAATGTCGCGCGCGACCCGGTGCGGGTGCTGGACGTCCTTTTCGATGTTCAGCAACTGCTCCTGCCCCGGTTGATGGTCGCTTAGCCCGGGCTCAAGGGGGATCCGGCCAAGAAAACCCACAGCAGGCGCGCTCAATAAGCCGGATAGCCGTTGCCATTGAATCCGGAGTGTGCCTCAAATAGCCTGTGCGGCCGGTCGGAATGACCCTCATGAGGTTCACGTGATGCGACAGACAGCTGCTCAGCCCACCGGAATCGGCGCGATGCTACGGCGACGCTGGTGGGTGATTCCCATTGTCCTGATTCTGGTGCTTGCCGCCGTGGCCCTTCGTGCCCTGACCGAACCGCTGGCGGTCAACGCCAGCGTCGGCGACGGCAGCAGCCTGGTCGTGCGCAACTCGGCCATCCTGCTCAGCTTCAACCAGGACATGGACATCGACTCGGTCAAAAAGGCGTTTCGGATCAGCCCGCTGACGCCCGCCGACGTGATCGTCCACAATGCCCGCAGCGTCGAGTTCCGTCCCTGGCTGCAGGCCGACACGACGTATCACGTCGACATCGTCGGCGCCCGCAAGAGCGTCGGCTTCGGCAGCGAGAACTACAGCATCGCCTTCCGGACCGAGCCCGCTCCAAAGATCACGGCCGTCACGTTCAACGATGCGGCGCTGGTCGACGGCCAACAGGCCGTGCCGCTCCGTGGCAAGCTGAAGGTCACGTTTTCCCAGCCAATGGATCCCGCCCGCACGCCGCTGCTGCTGGACGGAACGGCGCTGGATGAGAAGGCCGTCACCTGGGACAAGACGGGGCAGTCCGTCACGTCTTCCATGGTGCTTAGCCACAGCCGCAGCCACACGCTGCTGGTTCCCAAGACCGCGGCCAACCGCAAGCACGACACGCCCTTGGCGGACTGGAAGCTGGCGTTTACCACCATGGTGCAGGTCCCCTCATCCGGGTCGACCGCCAGGATTGGGGCTTCTGGAGCACCGATCATCATCCAGATCGAGAACAGCACCCAACCCACGGTGCGGCCGCAGACCGGGATGCAGCAGGCCGACATGATTTACGAGTACATCAGCGAGTTCGGGATCCCGCGCCTGACCGCGATCTACTGGCATCCGCCGACGAGCATGATCGCGCCGGTGCGCAGCTGCCGCCTGATCACGGTCCAGCTGGAGCAGATGTATCGGGGCATGATCTACTGCTCAGGCGCGAACGATTATGTCCTCGGCCAGGTCTGGAAGTGGCCGAATGTGGTCTACGACTACGCCTACATGTATTCCTGGATGTACCGCACGGGTGACCGGATCGCCCCCCACAACGTGCAGGCGCGCCCGGATCAGATCGCCGCCCACACCGCCGCGGCAAACCTGCCGGCGCTCAATTACGACATCGCGCCGGCCCATGCGGATACACCGTTGGCCGGGGCAACGCCGGCCGCCACCGTAACCATTCCCCAGCACAACGCCGTTTGGCGTTATGACGCGAATATGCACGAATACCTCAAATGGCAGGACGGCGTGCCCTTCAGCAACGTCGGCACCGGCCAGGTCCATGCCAAGAACCTGATCATCGAGCACGTCACCTCCTACCTCGACGTGAATCCGGCAAATACCGGCGTCCATCACACCTACAACACCGAGTACTACGAACTCGCGGGCGAGGGCAGCGCCGACATCTATACCGATGGCGGGATGATCCATGCGACCTGGAAGCATCCCAACCGCGATCTACCGGTCGTCTATTACGATGCCAACGGCAATCCGATCGATCTGAACACCGGGCTGACCTGGGTTCATGTAATAGGGAGTGATCAATGACCTGGACGCAGACCCTTCGCGAACGTTGGTGGCTGGCGCCGATCGCGGTGCTCGTTGTGCTGGCCGCGATCGTCATCCGCATCATCACCACTCCGCTGGAGGTCAACGCCAACGTCAGTGATGGCGACCAGGCGGTGCCGCGAACCGCCGCCATCGACCTTCGCTTCAACCAGGACATGAAGCCGGATTCGGTGCAACGCGCCTTCACCATCACGCCCAAGGTCATCGTCGGCTTCAAGGCGGTCAGCACCAAGGAG
>VBHQ01000107.1 GCA_005880395.1 Chloroflexota bacterium | reverse complement strand
TGAGATCCTGCGCCCCGCATTCTTCGTCCTGCCGCATCGCCACGCCGCCTGGATCGTGCTTCGCGAGCGACTCGAGACGCTCGCCACCGATGCCGATGGGCTGGCCCGCGAGCCGGGGCTGGACGCCCTGGCCGGCATGGCGAAGAACCTCCACACGTTTGCCGCGGACTTCGGGACCCGTCTCGAGGCCCGCGCCCAGACCGCCAACAAGACTCGGTAGAGTCAGCCTTATCGCGGGCGGCGAATAATAGGAATGAGGTTTTCTGATGGCAACCAGTGATGCGGGCAGCACGCCGGCCGCCGAGCGGGACGCGGCACTCCAGGGATTGATCACTCGGGGAGGCGAGGCCAGGTGCGTCGACCTCTCCGAGGTTGGCGACGTGATCCGGCGATTGGGCCTCGACGACGAGGATGGCGAGGACTTCCTCGCAGAGCTTCAGTCACATGGCATCGACGTGCGCGACGACTGTGGTTCGGAAAGCGCGGCCTCCTCGCATTACGCCAACGGCGAGCTCGCGCTGGCGACCATCGATGCCGTCGGCATCTTTCTCAACGAGCTCCGCCGGTTTCCGCTTTTGAGCGCTGCCGAGGAGGTCGACCTCGCGAAGCGCATCGAGGGCGGCGACCAGGCGGCGCGGGACCGGATGATCAACTCCAATCTCCGGCTGGTCGTCTCGGTAGCCCGCCGTTATCAAAACCGGGGGTTGACACTGATCGATCTCATCCAGGAAGGCGTCCTCGGACTGATCCGAGCCGTAGACAAGTTCGACTGGCGACGCGGCTACAAGTTTTCAACCTATGCGACCTGGTGGATTCGCCAGGCGGTTCAGCGGGGTCTGGAAACGCGCGGTCGGGAGATTCGAATGCCCGCCAATGTCCTGGACGTGGAACGCAAGATGGCCCGGGTTGAGCCGGAGCTCACCGACCAGCTACGCCGGGCGCCGACGAACAAAGAGTTGGCGGACGCCATCGGGGTCAAGAGCAGCCAGGTAGCCGCGGTGCGCGGGGCCGCCCGGACCGTCACCAGCCTCGATCGTCCCGTATCTCGTGACGATGAGACGACCACGCTGGCCCAGTTTGTTCCCCAGACGGACCCCGGCCCGGAGGAGCGCGTCACCCTATCCCTCACCGAGGAGAAGCTTCGCGCCGCCGTCCAGACACTGCCCGATGACGAGCGTCATGTCATCGAGCTGCGCTTCGGCGTCGACGGGGAGGCGCAGCCATTGAGCGTCAGAGAGATCGCACGGCGGCTGGGCCTCACGGCCCGGCGGGTCCAAACCCTCGAAACCAGGGGCCTGGAGCGACTATCGCTGAACCGGGAAATCCAGGCGCTCCGAGACGCCGCTTAGCGACGGATCTGGGGGCTATCCCCCGGCGATGGCCCCGACCACCATGAGCGGCTCAACCCCGATGACGACCTCGTTGGGCAGAGGAGTGTCCGGAGCCTCGTTCGACAGGTCTTCCTGGCAGGCGAAGAACCGGATGAACGGCCGGCGCTGCTGGGTCATGTGGTCGCGAATCGTGCCGCGCAATACGGGGTAGCCGCTTTCGAGCGCATCGAGCACCGACCGCTGGGTTGCCGGCCCCGGCACCTCCAGGCGCACCTCACCGGAGACGCCGGCTAGCCGCCGCAGATGCGCCGGCAGGACAACCCGAATCACGCCAGCGTTTGTGCCTCCACGGAAAAGACGGCCGGAAGATCGCGGACGATCGGCTTCCAGCTGTCGCCACCATCGGCCGAGCCGTAGACCTGGCCGCCGGTCGTTCCGAAGTACAGGCCACAGGGGTCCATGGCATCGACGGAACTGGCGTCCCGGAGGATATTGACGTAGCAGTCGCTCTGCGGGAGGCCGTTGGTCAGCGCCTCCCATTCGTCCCCGCCCTTCTTGCTGCGGTAGACGCGAAGCTTGCCGTCGGGCGGGAAATGCTCCCCGTCGCTCTTGATCGGAATGACGAAGACCGTTTCCGGCTCGAGCGGGTTGACCTCGACAATGAAGCCGAAATCGCTGGGCAGGTTGCCGCTGATCTCCCGCCACGACTCCGCGCCGTCGTCGGTACGCATCACATCCCAGTGCTTCTGCATATACAGCGTTTTCGGCCGCGAGGGATGCATCGCAATCCGGTGCACGCAGTGCCCGACTTCGGCCGTCGGATCCGGAATGTACTCCGAGTGCAGCCCCTTGTTGGCCGGCTTCCAGCTCGTGCCGCCATCGTCGCTGCGCATCACGCCCGCCGATGAGATTGCGGCGTAAATCCGATTGGCGTCCGACGGATCGAACAGGATGGTGTGCAGGCACAGGCCTCCAGCGCCGGGCGCCCAGGAGGGACCGGTCGGATGCTGACGCAACCCGGGAAGCTCGTTCCAGGTTTGCCCGCCGTCGGTCGACTTGAACAGGGCGGCGTCTTCTACCCCGGCGTAGACCGTGTCCGGATCGTCGGGCGACGGTTCGAGATGCCAGACACGCTTGAATGCCCACGGCCGCGGCGTACCGTCGTAAAACAGGTGGGTACCGGGCTCTCCCTCGTACACGAACTTGTTGCCGACCGGCTCCCAGGTCTTGCCTCCATCGTTCGACCGCTGGATGAGCTGGCCGAACCATCCGGTCGACTGCGACAGGTAGATGCGGTTGGGGTCGACGGGTGAGCCTTTGAGGTGGTAAACCTCCCAGCCGCCGAAATGCGGCCCAGATACTTCCCAGTTTTGGCGTTTGGCATCCGACGTCAGGACGAACGCCCCCTTGTGCGTCCCGACCAGCACTCGCACTCCGCTCATCCGGTCCTCCTCATCCTTGAACTCGCGCTCGTTCCACGATGGTACCTGCCTGCATAGACGGTCCTGGACCGCGAAAATCATCGGTGAGAGACGTGGAACCGCGGTTTTTCAGGTCAGGCGCGGAAATGCGCCGCTGGCTCGAGCGCAACCACCAGACGGCGTCCGAGCTGCTCGTCGGCTTCTATCGGAGAGCAACCGGCCGGCCAAGCCTGACCTGGGCCGAGTCGGTGGACGAGGCGCTGTGCTTCGGCTGGATAGATGGCATCCGGAAGCCGCTGGATGCCGACGCGTACACCATCCGATTCACCCCTCGACGGGCGCGCAGTGTTTGGAGCGCCGTTAACATCCGTCGGTTCGGCCAGCTCGACGTTATGGGCCGCGTCGAGGACGGCGGGCGGGCGGCATTCGCCCGCCGCCAGGAGTCCCGATCGCGAATCTACGCCTACGAGCAAGCCGAGCAGAGTCTGCCTGAAGACCTAGAGCGGCGCTTCCAATCCGATCGACGTGCCTGGGCGTTCTTCCAAAAGCAGGCGCCATGGTACCGCCGGACGGCCAGCTATTGGGTATTGAGTGCGAAGCGCGAAGACACGAGACAACGCCGGCTCAAGACGCTCATCGAGGACTCGGCGAACGGCCGGCGGCTTGGCCGGCTCACTCGACCGTGACCGCTGGACTCCTCGCCAGCGTTTCCGCCAGACTGGAAAGGTGAAGCTATTCGCTCGAAAGCCGAGTGCGGCAAGCGAGATCGATCCCAGCTGGGGCGACGAAGAGGCTCGCAAACTGCGCGACCAGCTCGGGCGCGGCAAGTGGCAGGAGGCGCACAGCGCGCTGGAGGCGACAAGTGGCAGCTGGGACGATCGGCAATTTCTTGTCGAAGTCCTGACCGACGACGTGCCGGGCCGGCCGAAATGGATCGACGAGTGGACGCAGGCGCATCCCTCGTCGTCCGTCGCCTGGACGGTGCGCGGGGCGCACGGCATCAAGTGGGGCTGGGAGGCGCGCGGCGGCGGAAAGGCGGAGAGCGTTCAGGATCAGAGCTGGCAGCTTTTCTGGCAGCGACTGGAGCAGGCGGAGCAGGATCTGCGAAAGGCGGCGGAACTCGACCCGGCGGATCCGGTGCCGTGGACTTATCTCGTGATTTCCGCCCGTGGGCTGGAGCGTGGCGTCCCCGAGATCGGCGAACGGCTGAAGCAAGCCCACGCTCGCCGGCCGTGGCATCACTTCGCCTTCTCGCAGGCGCTTCAGGGCTTCGCCAAGAAATGGGGCGGGACCCACGAGTTGATGTTCGACCTGGCGCGCCAAGTGCAGAGCGGAGCACCTGATGGAGCCAGCGCGCATACCGTCGTTGCCGAAGCTCATGTCGAACGCTGGCTCTACATGGCCAGCTGGGACAAGGACGAAGCGAGTGCTCTCAGCTATTTCCGGACCCAGCCCGTCCCCGACGAGATCCGGCAAGCGGCCGAACGGTGCATCTGGTCGGATCACTACGAGCGGCCACGGCTGGCTCCATTCGATCAAAATTTCTTCACCTACTGTTTCTTCCGGATGCACGACTGGGAGCATGCCCGCCGCGGCCTGGAGACAATGAACGGAATTCTGAATCGGTTTCCGTGGAGCTACGGCGGCAATCCGGTCGAAGTCTTCAAGACGGCTCGCGAGCGCATCCTGAAAGGCAACTGACCCCATGGCCGTGAGCGGCAGCCGGTCGCGGATTGGCGGCGTGCCAGTTATCACGGTCGAGGCGCCAGCACCGCGACGTGCCGTCCTCGCCTTTCGCGTGGGCCGGGCGGATGAGACCTTGCCAATCGGCGGCATCACCCACCTGGTTGAGCATCTCGCGCTCCTGCCATTCCAGGAACAGCCCTACCAGTACGGCGGCGTTGTCGAGGGCGATCGAACGATTTTCTGGGTCCAGGGTTCCGAGGCCGAAATTGGCGAGTTTTTCGGCAAGCTGTGTGCCAATCTCGCGAACCTTCCGCTCGACCGGCTGGCTGACCAGGCGCGGATCCTTGAAACCGAGGCCCGCTCTCGCAAGCACAGCGCCGTCGAATCGCTGCTCAATATCCGATACGGCAGCAGAGGCTGGGGCAGCATGGTCTTCCCCGAATACGGGTTGATGCGTCCGGATCCGGATCGAGTGCGGCAATGGGCGGAGCGCTGGTTCACCGCCGGCAATGCGGCGCTTGGCGTGTCGGGGCCGGCCGACGGAATCAGCCTTGAACTGCGGCCCGGTAATCGAATGCCCCCGCCAGACTTAAACCCGGTGCCGATCCGGACACCGGCGTGGATGCACCAGCGACAGCCGGGGATCGCGATCGGATTCATTGGACCGCGATCCATTCAGTTTGCCGCCTTGCTGCGCACGCTGGTCCGTCATGGCAGGACTCGCTTGCGTTTTGAAGAGAGCCTCTCCTACGAGGTGTCGCACCATACGGTCCGGCTGACGGACGGCCTTTCCCACGGCAGCCTATGGGCCGATGGGTTGCCCGAAAGCATGAGCCGAGTATGGACCGGCCTCCTTGCCGTGATCGATCAGCTTCGCTCGGAGGGCCCCAGCGAAG
This sequence comes from Chloroflexota bacterium, assembly GCA_005880395.1. Classification (GTDB taxonomy): domain Bacteria; phylum Chloroflexota; class Dormibacteria; order CF-121; family CF-121; genus CF-13. The sequence continues at coordinate 10,011 of VBHQ01000107.1, read as the reverse complement.
CGGAACTGCGTGAAGACGTTGAAATGCTCCGCAAGGACATCGATAATCCAGCATGGCCGCTGGCGGTGCTTGACCGTTTCATCAGCAACGAATTGTTGGCGGTCCCTACCGAGTCCACCGATGAGTTGCTTGCGACGCTCGAGCAAACAAAGGCCCCCGAGTACCAGGCGCTGCTCGAGGAGATGTTCGCGAGTGCGATTGCGCTCGTTCCCGACGGCGTTGCCGTCCTCGATAGCCGTTTCACCGCCGTCCCGATCTGGTCAACCGACGCAACGGCGGGCCGCGAGTACCGATTGCGAACGCCGCGCACCGCGGTCCAGGGACAAATGTATCGCCTTCTCGTGGGTGAGTCGGCCGTCAGCCTGGCTCATGGGCCGGGTCAGTTTGTCACGGTTCCTTACCGGGATTGCCAGGCCGTTCTGGCGTGGGATGATGGCAGTCGCACGCTCTTCTCCGCTGACAGCTTTCGGCTCCACGTGCGGCCGGCGGACTGGGCGGGCGGCGACAAAATTACGCAAGCGCTGGACGCGCACCTGTCAAAAGACCTCGGCGTCCCGATGGGACCACGACCGAATCCAGATCCGGAAAGCCTGAGCGGAACGGCGCCGGCAAATGCGGTATTGCCCCGGCGCCGGTTTGCCTTCAACTGGCGACGCGCCATCATTGCCGGCATCCTGCTCATCGCCTTCTACACTCTGGCCGCGCTGTTGCGCGTAGCCCTCGGCGGACACTAGACCAGGGGCAGGGCGGCGGTTTCACGGGACTGGGGCGTGCCCGTGGCGCATGTCCGGTAGCGGAGGTGCACCATGCCATTGCCGAACCGGTGGTGGTCGAGGAGTTCGAGCCGGACTCGTACGCGGTCGGGAAGAAAGGGGGTCCCGCCGCCCACCACAACCGGCGCGATAAACAGGTGCCATTCGTCGACCAATCCGTTCTTGATCGCCTCGCTTGCAAGCGTTGGGCCGCCCACAGTCAGGTCGCGAGCGGCCTTCGTCTTGATTTCGCGGATTCGCTCAGGAGTGAAGTCCCGCTCGATCCGAGTCCTTGTGCTGGAAGGCGACTCGAGCGTCCTGGAAAAGACGATTTTTTCCGCCGCCTGCCAGATTGCCGCAAAGTCCCTTACGTAGCTCGGTAAATCGTCGTCCGCATGCACCGCTGACCAGGCAACCATTACCTCGTACATGCGGCGGCCGTACAGGTAGGTACCGACCGGCCGTTCGAGCTCATTGACGAAGCGGTGGACCTCCTCGTCGGGCTCTGCCCAGTCGAATTTTCCAGCGGCGTCCGCAACATAGCCGTCGAGCGAGGTGATCGCCGAATAGATCAGCTTCGACATTGTCTCCTCCGTGTTGCGGATTAAAGTTGGCGGGTGGCGATGGATTTCTACCAGAAGGTCTTGGGCGGCAACGTTGGCTGAAGCCTGGCCGGAGCTGCCCTATGCCGCGTGGCGCGACACCATGGACACCTTGCATATGGAGCTCCAGGTGGTGGGCAAGCTCCGCCTCGCCCTTTCCCCCTTCGAGCCGCAGTGGGCAAACGTGCCTCTCTATCTCACGGCTCGAGGACTTACCACCTCGCCGATGTCGAGCGCAGGTGTCAGGTTCGAAGTTGAAGTTGATCTTCTGGATCATCAGGTTCTGATCATCACCAGCGAAGGGACGAGGGAGCAGGTGGCCCTGACCGCTCGGCCAGTTGCAATCTTTTATCGAGAAGTTCTGGCTGCCCTTGCCCGACTGCAAATTCACGTTTCGATCACGCCGCGACCTAATGAAGTCGACAATCCGATTCCGTTCAACGAGGATTTTCAACACTCAACGTACGATCCAAAGTGGGCCACGCGGTTTTTTCAGGTGCTCTCCAGGATCGACCTGGTTCTAAAAGAGCATCGAGCCCACTTCCGCGGACGGACGTCACCGGTGCACTTTTTCTGGGGAACGTTCGACCTCGCGCTGGCCCGTTATTCTGGCCGCCAAGTGGAACCGCCGGCGAACGCCGGAAGCATCTTCCGGCTTGGTGGTGACGCGGAGCTCATCTGTGTCGGTTTCTGGCCGGGAAATGCGGGCGTCCCCGCACCCTCCTTCTTCGGCTACGCCTATCCCAAGCCGCCTGCCATTGAGGAGGAACCGGTTCAGCCGCGCGCCGCAAGGTGGGATGCAGCCGCGGGTGAATTTCTCCTTCCCTACGACGATGTCAGGCGGGCAAGCTCCCCGAAAGAGGAGATCCTCGAGTTCTGCGAAGCCGTCTACGCTGCCGGTTCGCGGCTGGCGGGTTGGGACCCAGGCGTACTAATCGGGCGCCAGCCAACTTCGAGCGTCGGCGTTGCGTCCGAACGAGGCCGATAACAGGCGGATATGAAGGAGGAACGCAATGCAGAAGATCAGCCCGATGCTTTGGTTCGACGACCAGGCGGAAGCAGCCGCGGATCACTACATCTCAGTGTTCTCGAAGCGACCCGGCCAGAACCGAGGTGACTCAAAGATTTTGGACATTTCCCGTTACGGAGAGGCCGGACCTGGGCCCATGGGCAGCGTCATGGTCGTCCGCTTCCAACTTGAAGGACAGGAGTTCACCGCGCTGAACGGCGGAGCGCAGCCGTTCGCGTTCTCGGAAGCGATCTCATTTGTCATCACCTGCGAAAACCAGGAGGAGGTGGATTACTTCTGGGCCGCGCTTTCTCGGGGCGGCGAGGAAGGGCCATGCGGGTGGCTCAAAGACCGCTTTGGCTTGTCGTGGCAGGTCGTCCCCAAGGAACTGGAGGAAATGCTGAACAACCCTGATCAGCAGAAGGCGCAACGGGCCATGAAGGCGATGTTGGGGATGAAGAAGCTGGACCTCCCCGAGTTGCAGCGCGCATTTTCCGGCGAGCCGATGGAACCGAAGCTGGCCGCGCGCCGACCGTAAGAGGATGCGGACACTGCTTTCGCCCGGTGGGTACTACGGCCTATACCGCTAGGCAAACGCAACACGTGCGGAGCTCCCGAGTAGGTCGACCAGCCTCGTCGATGGGATGTCCGGATACGCCACATGGATCGCCGCTGCGTCCAAGGCCAGATCGTAGGTATCCATAACGGTTCTGGATGGCAGCCGCAAGCTGATTAAGCGACAGATTCTCCGGACCTCCAATCTCAAGCGTCGCGCCCCGGGTAGACGCATCGGTGGCGGCACGTTCGAGGAGCGCTGCGACGTCTGTGGCGGAGACGAAATTGATCGGATTGTCGCCACGGCCGAATACGAGCGGTCGGCCCGAGCGGCTCGCCGTTTGCTCCAGGAGGGTGATCCACGTCTCGAGGAACGCGGTTGCCCGCACGATGGTCCAGGGGATCCGGCTGGCACGGAGGCGCTGTTCCGCCGCGTGTTTCATCCGAAACAGCTCCATGGGGCTGTCGGCCGACGCACCCACCACCGACATCAGGACGACCGCCGCGCCGTGGGCCGCCGCCGCGTCGAACAGGCTCGCGTTGCCGTTGTTGTCCACCGACTCTGGTGAGTTGCCGCCCGAGCCCGTCAAGCCCTGGACAGCAGAAACCACGGTTTCCACTCCAGCCATCGCGCGCACCAGGCTGGCTGGGTCACGCACATCGCCCTGAACAATTTCGACCTGCCGACCGACCGGATAGTTGGGGCCGGCTGGATTTCGGGCGAGGACTCGGACCGGGAGACCACGAGCCGAAAGACGTTGAACCAGCTTGGTTCCGAGGATGCCCGTGCCGCCGGCAATCAGGATTATGGCTTGCTCTCGGTGGGCGTCTGCGACCGCTCCCCTTCCGGATCCGAACCGACGACAACCGCTTGGCGAATGGCCTCGTCGACGCCTCCGCCCTTCTCTTCGACTGGCTCCAGGTAAAACCGAGCCCACGCCGCCTCGCCGCGCTCTACCCCGAAGATCACCACCCCACGCATAAGATGTCGCGAGCCGTCCCGTCGGGTCCCCCGCATCTCCCACTCCGACCAGACCGTCGCCTCGTCCGCGATCCACCGGATCTGAGCGGTAATGTCCGGAACCGCCTGGAAAATCTGCTCCCAGTTTTTGCGCACCTGCGCCCGACCCACGAATCCCCGCGCTGGATGAGCCGGCGTTTCATTGCGGTAGCCGACCGCGAAACAGTTCGCGAGCGCCTCCAGGTCGTGGTCATTGGTGGCCTTCTGGAGCCGCTCCACCATCGCGCCCGGCCCCCCTTCTTTCTCATGCGTCCTCACGGATTCCCTCCTCTGGGCAATTCTGTTACAGTTATCTGTAACCGATACGGCATTATGGATCGAAATGGTGAAGCCGTCAAGTCCAGGCGCCGCTACGATTCGCGGAGGCGGAGGGAGGAAGCCCTTCGCACCCGCGATGCGGTGCTCAATGCCGCTGAGCGCCTGTTCCTAACCCGAGGGTACGGCAGGACGACGATCGCCTCGGTCGCACGTGCCGCGAAAGTGTCGGTCGAGACGATCTACAAAGGGTTCAGCGGCAAGCCCGGGCTCGTTCGCGCCATCTGGGACAAGGGGCTGGCGGGCTTGGGACCAGTCCCGGCATGGCAGCGCTCGGACGAAATGGCCTCAGAGGAAGAAGATCCGCGCAACGTCATCCGGAACTGGGGCGTTCTCACCACGGAAGTGGCGCCCCGAGCCGCTCCCATCCTGCTTCTGGTCCGGGCGGCCGCAGCCACGGACCCCGAAATGGCGGCGCTCCTCAAAGAGACGGACCAAGAACGCTTGGTGCGGATGGAGCAGAATGCTCGGCGGCTCTTTGGCCGCGCAGGCCTGCGCGATGGCCTTACCATCGAAGAGGCGCGAGACATCATGTGGGCGTACAGCTCACCCGAGCTCTATGAGACCCTGGTGCTTCGCCGAGGCTGGCCGCTCGATCGGTACGGCCGATTCGTCGCCGAGGGGATGATCGCGGCGCTCCTGCCTTAGCCCTCACCCACCGATCTCAGCAGTCGAACACCGACCAGCAGATGTCGTTCCGCAACCGCTGGTCGTCAAGGACGAGCTCGCGGATCGCCTTCGGGAGCTGGTCGCGCTGCCACTGGCACTCGAGTCGCCCGGCGCTCTCGCCCTCTCCTTCCGGCGCGGCGGCACGTGCGGCCTTGATCGCATAAGCGGCCGCACCGAGCTCGTGCGCCGCGACGTGTGCGACGACCGCCGCCTGGCCGGCGGCGTATGCGGCATGGCGTGGCGCCCCATGCAGATTTCTGGCCGCGGCCATTGCATGGCCTCCTGCCGAGCGCGCCTCGGTCATAGTGATCTCGCGGCGCACCCAGGCCCGCCCGAGTTCGATCGCGCGACGCGGTCGCGGGTCCTCAGGCTGAGCCGACTCGAACAGGTCAAGGACGTGCTCCGCGCACGATGCCGCCCACAACGCGAGGAGCTGGTGATCCGAATCGGTAAGGGTCCCACCGCGGCGGATCGTCACGAAACGAGGGTCTCGCTCTTTCGGAAGGATCACACCCAGCACCCCTCCCCTCGCATCTGCCCAACGTCGTCGATTGGAAACATGCGGCACAATGTAGCCAACTGGCGCTGCGGGTCGTCAAATTTGCTTTTGTCTTCGGTAACGAGTGGCCCAGCCGCGCACCCATAAGGATTTCGAAGGAGCACTGAGATGCCAGCAACGAAGAAGCCCACCCCTGCCGCCGCCTCCAAGGTGTTCACCGCCGAAGAGAAGGCGGCGATGAAGGAGTTGATCAAAGAACGAAAGGCGAGCGGCAACAAGGCCGAGGCCGAAGCTGAGTGCCTGGCCAAGATCGCCGAGATGCCGCCGTCCGATCGCAAGATCGCCGAACGGCTCCATAAGCTCATCGCCTCGGCTGCACCCCAGCTTGCGCCCAAGACGTGGTACGGGATGCCCGCATACGCCGAAGACGGCAACATGGTCTGTTTCTTCCAGAGCGCCGGAAAATTCAAGGCGCGCTACGCCACCCTCGGGTTCACCGATAAGGCCAAGATCGACGATGGTGAGATGTGGCCGACGTCCTACGCGATCAAGACGTTAACCGCGGCCGACGAGGCGAAGATCGCCAAGCTGGTGAAGAGGGCTGTCACCTGAGCGAGCGAGAGACGGGACTCGAACCAGCGGGGAAAGCAATCGTGACCTGCTTGCTTCACGGCATCCAGCTACTGGCCGCTTGCTAGAAGGTATCGCCGCCGCTTGCTCCCACGGGTGGACGCCTCAGAGCGATCGTTGATGGTTCGTTGATGCCTGGGCACATAGCCTCGGTCTATGGGCTGCGGTTAGGCCAATGGGCAAAGACACGGCGGCTGCGTTCGCCCCCAGCGAGCTGCGCCGCGACATCAGCGTGTGGGGCTCCTACATGTGGGGCTACGCCGATATCGGCGCTGACATCTATACCGCCTTGGGCATCGTTGCCCTGGCGGCCCTGGGCCTGACACCGCTTGCCTTCTTGCTGGCGGGCTCGGTGTACGCGCTGGTCGGCCTGTGCTATGCGGAGCTCGCCGCTGCATACCCGGTGGCCGGAGGCGGCCAGTATTTCACCCTCAGAGGGCTCGGTGACGCATTCAGCCTGCTCGGTGGCTCAGCCCTCTTGCTCGACTACATCATCGACATCTCGCTGTTTACGCTGATCGCGTTCGGCTACCTGAACTACTTTCTTCCCTTCCTGACGTTTGGCCACGGCATTCAGGACTTCGTTTTCTATCTGGGTCCGCTCCATGTCCAGTGGCTGTGGATGGTCGAGACGCTCGCCGGCATCGCCCTCCTCATCTGGCTCAACTACCTCGGCATTCACATCTCATCCCTGCTCAACGAGATTCTGGGAGTGGTGACGATGGCGGTCCAGTCCATCATCGTGGTCGCGGGATTCGTCCTCGTGTGGAGACCCGAGATGCTCGTCCATCAGCTCGTTTTCAATCCGCCCACCCTCGGGCAATTCGCGTTTGGCACGTCGCTGGCGATCATCTCGTTCGTTGGTCTGGAGTCCATCTCGCAGGTCGCCCAGGAAACCCGGCGCCCGGCGACCATCATTCCCCGCACGACCATCGGGTTGGTCCTCAGCGTCCTGATCTTCGCGCTGTCCTTCTCGGTTCTTGCGACCGGCATGATCGACCCGTCGGCATTCAAGGGCCACGAGGGTGACCCGGTGGCACTTGTCGCCGCCCGAATTCCCTTGATCGGTGCCGTCGCGGCGCCTCTGACGGCCTTAGTCGGCGGCATCGTGGTTTACCTCTCGGCTAACTCGGGAGTCGTGAGCGTCTCCCGTCTCACGTATTCGATGAGCCAGTTCCAAATACTGCCGGCCTGGTTCAACCGGGTACACCCTCGGTACCAGACCCCCGCGCGAACGATCGTCGTCTTCAGTCTGGCTGCCATGGCGGTTACGATCTTTGCCTTTGTCTTTCCCGGGAAGGCAGGCGGCAATGCGGCCATCGACATCCTGGCCGACCTCTATGCTTTCGGAGCGACCTACGGCTACCTGCTGGTGCTGATCTCTCTCCTGGTGCTCCGCTTTCGCGATCCCTACACACCGCGGCCCTATCGGATGCCGCTCAACGTTCGGATTCGTTTTCGAGGCCGCCAAATCTGGTTCCCCATTCTGGCGGTGGTGGGCATTATCGCCATGCTCTTCTTCTTGATCATGCTGGTCGCTACCCACGCCTATGCCCGGGTCGCAGGGCCGCTCTGGGTGGTCGGCGCGTTTCTCTTCTATATGCTCTACCGCCGCCGGCGGCGGCTCCCGGTGCTCCGAACCATCCCGCGAGACTGGGATTCGGTTACGCGGCAGGTTCTGATGTCGGCCGAGGAGTGGAAATCACTGGAGGAGTTCGAAGCTGCCATTGCCGAACGCAACGCGGCTGGTCGATAGGCTGACTGCGTGACCAGCATTGGCGTCCCTCAGCGACGGGTTCTGATCGTGGAGGATGACGTCCCACTTCGCAGCGCCCTCCTCGAGGCAGTCAAACAAGGCGGCTTTCAAGCCCTCGCCGCACCCGACGGAGCCGCGGCCGTGAAGATCCTCGAGGACGTAAGTATCGACGTCGTCCTGCTCGACATCGGGCTTCCTTTTGTGAACGGCTGGCAGGTCCTCAGTCAGCTCGATGCCCAGCAGGTCCCCGCTGTGATCATCATCAGTGCCAGGGGCGACGAACGCGACAAGATTCGTGCGTTGGACATGGGCGCTGACGACTACCTGGCGAAGCCGTTTGGCGCCGAGGAGCTTCTGGCCCGAGTGCGGGCGGTCCTTCGCCGTTCCGAACCCGACGCCGGCCCAAGCCTCGTGGTTCGGGCCGAGGATGTGACGATCGACCTTGCCCATCACGCCGTGTTCCGGGGTGGCAGGGAGATCCGGCTCTCCCCCACGGAGTACGTGCTCTTGGCCGAGCTGGCCAAGAACGCGGGCACGGTGATGGAGCATCGCAAGCTACTGCGCCGGGTATGGGGTCCCGCCTATCTCGACGAGCGCAACTACCTGCGAACGTTCGTGCAGCGTTTGCGGGCCAAGCTGGAAGCCAATCCGGAGGTGCCCCGTGCCATCGTGACGGTAGGCGGGCGCGGATACCGGTTCGGCGAGCCACCCGTTCCGGATTAACCCGAAACCGGCCGGGCCGCCTCCTCTGCCCGCTTCAGGGTGAATCGAAAGACGGCCCCAACACCAGCTTGCTGGGGCTCGAGGCTGACGGTGCCGCCCTGGGCTTCGACCAGGCCCCGGACGATGGAGAGCCCAAGCCCGCTGCCGCGCCCGCCCCCCGGATCTGCGGGTCCCGTTGCCCTCACGAACCGGTCAAACACGCGCTCCCGCCACTCTCGAGGGACGCCAGGCCCATGGTCAATGACCCGCACGATCGCGCGCCCGTCATCTGCCATGACCTCAAGTTCAATGGCGGTGTCGGCTGGAGCGAACCCATCGGCGTTCGCCAGCAGGTTGTCGAGAATCTGTCCGAGGCGGCGCCAATCCGCAGATATTTCCACGGCAGCCGCCTCGGCATTCCAGTCCACGCGGCGGGCGGGGGACATCACCTGCAGCCGCTCGACCGCGGCTGCGATCGCGTCGCTCAGAGCAATCGGTTCCATGTCCAGCTCGAGGGCCGCCACGTCGATCCGCGACAGGTCGAGCATGTCGGAAACCATGGCCGCCAGCCGCCGAGCCTCTCCAGCCACGATCTGCAGCCGCGCGCGCAGGCCGTCGCGGATAGCCTGGTCGGCACTCAAATTCGTGGTCTCGGTCAAGATGGTCCCAATAGGTGTTCGCAGGTCGTGAGAGATGTTGGCGAGGAGCTCGCGACGGATGCGCTCGCTCTCCTGCAGAGAACGGACTTGCTCCTCGGTCCGGGCCAGCCGAAGCTCGGCCTGCGCAGCCGCTGCCTGTTCTCGGTTGAGCCGGATCAGCTCCTGGTTAGCCTCGGCCAGCTCATGGGCGAGAGCCTGGGCGCGCAGCTGCTCACGGCGGCGCCGTGAGGCCACAGCGCCGACCAGTCCGGCGGCTCCGAAGAAGACGACCAGGTTCACAAGATCTGTCGGACTGGCGATCGTCAGCGTCCCATACGGCACGACGAAGAAATAGTCGACCGACACGAAGCTGACGGCCGCCCCCACCAGCGCCGGCCAGAGGCCCCAGACGGTAGCCAGGACGGCCACCAGACCCAGGTAGAGGAACACGTAGTAGCGCTGCTGCTGGCCGCCGAGGGGAAGGAGGACGGCCGTAAGGGCCACGGGAGCACCGAAGGCCCCGAGCCCCATCAGGAGATCTCGCGTGCGCGGAGGCAATGACCGCACAGTCATAGTCTGATCGACCCGTGCCATCATGTTGGCCGGAGAGTGCTACCTCAAGTCACGGCCCTCGGCTCCAAGTCGGGTGTTGGGCGCTTTCGCCGATCTTGACCATCAGCGCATAGCTCGTGAGCAGCGCCGGTGGCCAGCTTGATGGGCCACCAGGCCTTGCGGCCGATGAGCCCCATAAGGCCGGGAACCAGGAGCGAACGAACGACGAAGGTGTCGAGCAGGATGCCAAGCGCGACGGCGATACCGGTCTCAACCCCGTCGCGTACCGGCACGGTCGCAAGCACTGAAAA
>VBHQ01000207.1 GCA_005880395.1 Chloroflexota bacterium | reverse complement strand
TACCGGTATCGTTTCAGCACAACCGACGAACGACGAACGACGAAGCAGTGGTGGATGCGTCAGTTGGTTGGCGATTATGTGCCGCCGGTCCGGCTGCGAGCTGCCCAGACCGATGATTGATCAGAACCGGTGAAGGATCGGAATCCGTGGCGCCAGCACGTAATTGAGCTGAATGGCCACGATCAGGAGGATGCTCACCCAGGTCGGAAACACGAGAGACAGCGCCGTTGCGATGCCATAGAGCGCCTGCGCGATCAGGATCCGACCGCGAAAGAGTCGAGCGCCCTCGCGCTTGATGGTCTCCTCGAATAAATCGGCCCGGAGCGCGTACTCGAGGCTGGCGAGCAGCGTCACGCCGAGCAGCGCGATGTTCAGCCAGTACTCGACCAGCGCCAGCTTGAAGCTCGGAAAGCGCGCCAGCAGGCCGGTCGAAAACGGCACCAGCGTAACCGCGAACAGGAACGTGAGCTGGAGCCAGGCGTAGTTGCGATTGCTTTTTGTCAGCTGACTCATTTGGGTTCCCTGACCAACCCAGAAGATTCCCAACGTCATAAAACTCATCGTGTAGACAACCAGGTTTGGTCCGAGGAGCTTGAGCGCCTCCCACAGATCGCTTTCGGTGTGGATGGCCACGACCGGCAGGGCGAGGCCGAGCACGAGCAGGGTCATCCCGACCGCGAAGATGCCGTCCGAAATCCCGGCGAGCCGGTCGATGCTGCTCCCGGCGAGCTCGTTGTAGCGCCTCCGTCCCCGCAGCATTCTCCCAGGATTATCCTTTGCGGGGTCCGACGGCCGAGCACCGGTGCAGGCGAATACTTTCGCCGTGGGGAAACCATTCCCAGCGTGTTTGCTCGTTTCATCACCGAATACCGTGATGAGAACGACATCGTAGGCACGCTCGCCGGCGAGTGCGTCATCCAGGATTCACAGGCGCGAACCAAGACGAGCGAGGTCTATTCCGCGTTCCGGGCATGGTGCATTGCCCAAGGATTGCCGTTGCGCTTCATCATCGGCGACCAGCGTTTGCAACCGAGATGAAGATGCGCCATCCCGAGAGGCCCTACCAAGGGATCGCCCACTACCACGGCATGCGGCTGAAGGCGGACATCTTTTCCAGCAATCTCTACTAACCCCAGGGTGGTGACCATGTTGCACGGCGAAACCGTAGTACTAGCGCAAGCAGACGCCGACACCAAGATGCTGGCTCGAATGATGACGCGGTGGTTCAACAAGTGGGGCGAGCAATGCCGCAGATGCGATGGCAACTTGGCAGGAGGTGAGATGCGTTCGACAGCGCTCCGCATCGGCTCCATCGTCGTGACCCGTCCGCACTGCGGCTATTGGCTGAAGTTTTACTAGGGGCCTTGGTCGGGGGTGACCGCTTCTTGGTGGAGGGTTTGAACTCAGAAGGCTAAACCGGACATTGTTCGTTTCCTTGGGCAGAGGAGTCCAAGAATTTTTTCCGTTCCAGAACGAAACATGGGTCAAAGGAGTTTTCGAGTTCAAACGCCCACCAAACGACCCCGACCGCCCATCAAGGGTTATGTCAATTCACGGAACGGTCAACGTGGATCACCTACAACTAGCTACCCGTCTATCTGCCATACCTGCCGGAAACCCTCGAATTTGGCAGCCCTGGCCGGCCCTACAGGAAACGACATAGGTACCACCATCAAAAGGACGCGGCGGGGCTCCGCAAAATTGACAGCAGCGTTATAGCTTGTTATATATGTGGCTGGGGTTAACCGTTTTCGCTTCAAGGTGGCAGGAGGTCAACAGATGAGCAAGAGATTGCTGAGCATGCTTGCGGCGGTTTTGCTTATTCCCGCGTTCGGAAGCAGTCAAGCGTTCGCGCTTGACCTGCAAGCCGTCTCGCTTTCTGTATCCGTTGGCAGCGACGTCGACACCGTCCCGCTCGCACTGGATCCGGACACGCTTGCCGGCCTCCAGGAAGCGAATACGGCGCTCAATACGCGTTCAGTCGGGCTCCCACCCCTATCTGCCGCTCTCGCAATCGCTGATCCGACCCTCCTCCTCAATGATCCAGCCGGCGGGAACCACAGCTTTGTCCACGGGTCAGGAACGATTTCGAATGGCGCTTACGACAACTCGATTTCCGTGAGTGCTCACTCAATGCCGAATGGTTCGCCAACGTTGGCAAAGGGTCATCTTCGCCAAAGCGTCACTGGGACCATCAATGGCAGCTACGAAGCGACGATCACATGCCTCTTCGTCGTCGGCAATACAGCGACCGTCAGTGGCCGGATCACCGAGGCGAGCGGTTACTACGCTCCGCTCGGTGTGCCATACCAGTGGACGATTGTCACGTTCAGCGACAACGATCCAACCGGTATCGATGGCTTCGACAATACTGGTGCCCAGTATTCAACCACGCAGCCGGACTGCAAGAGCGTCTCGGGCACGATACCCATCACAGAGGGCGCCTATGAGGTTCACGAAGTGCCCCTTTCCTAACGACAGTCCAGTCGACGCACTAAAGATCGTCGACTGTTCCTCCTCCTGTCCGGGAGCCGCAGATGC
>VBHQ01000106.1 GCA_005880395.1 Chloroflexota bacterium | reverse complement strand
ATCATCATCGTCCTATTGATCGTCTGGCTGCTGTTCTTCCACCACTAAAGGAGGGGTTGATGGACGCAATCACGCTGCTGAAGAACGATCATCGACAGGTGGAAAAACTCTTCAAGGAGATCGAAAAGGGCGACGGCAACCGCGAAAAGCTGTTCAAAGAGCTCAAGGACGAACTGGACGTTCACGCCCAGATCGAGGAGCAGCTCTTTTATCCCGCGGTCCGCGACGCGAAGCAGACCCACGAGATCGTCCTCGAGTCCTTCGAGGAGCACAAGCAGGTCAAGATGGTGCTGATGGACCTGGAGAAGGCCGACAAGAACACCGAGCACTGGCTGGCCGGGCGGGCGAGCGGATGGAAGCGATGAAGACGCAGCAGCTGGCTGCCGTCAAAGGTCGTTAGCCCAACCGTAATCGAGGGCCTGGCTTGAGCCAGGCCTTTTTCATTTGGGCCGGCTGCGGTATGGTATGGACGCGTCGATCGCCTCGAGGAGGAACTGATGGCCGTCAAGACCGATCCAGCCGAAACGCTTCGCCAGGTGCCGCTTTTCAGCTCGCTCGACAAGAAGGAGCTGACCATGCTGGCCAAGCTGGTCAAGGAGCAGAGATACGACCAGGGGACGACCATCGTCCGTTCCGGGGCGGGCGGCCACGGGCTGTACATCATCAAGGAGGGCGCGGTCTCCGTCGTCCAGAACGGGAAAACGGTGGCCTCGATGGGGCCGGGTCAATTCTTCGGCGAGATCTCGGTGCTCGACGGTGGGCCAAGAACGGCTGACGTCCGTGCCGAGGCGCCCACGGTCTGCCTGGCCCTGATCTCCTGGGAAGTCAAGCCCCTGCTGATGGAGAACGCCGGCATGACCTACAAGATGCTGCTCGAGATGGTCAAGCGGCTGCGGAACACCGCGCCGCTACACCAGGACTAAGACTCGTTCCCCCTCCAGGAGGCTCGGTGCTCTAGGGCGCGACCAGGAAATCGTGGGCCATCCAGCCTTTGCTGGTGTGCCACCACAGAAACCCATCTGCGTACACCGGGCCCCCGTCGACATGGATCGTGGTGCCGTCGTACAGACAGGCGACGACACCTCCCTGCAGGCTCGCGCTGGCATGGACGTTGGCGCAATTTCCAGGAACGTGCACCGTGGCATCGTGCCCGACCAGCGGTGACACCTGGTTAGGCAGCGCGCACAGAACCGTCCCCAGCAGCTGCCAGGCACCATTCTTCTGAACGAGGTAGCTCACGCACTGGCGGCCACCCGAGCGGGCGGTCGAGAAGACGATGGCCTCCGCCGCCTGCCCCACGGTTTGGGCGGTAATCGAGAGACAGGCGGCGGTTCCGCTGCAGGCATTTGAGTACTTGAGTCCGGTCTTGCCCTGGACGGCGGCGATCGCGATCGCCTGCGGCGACCCCGCCTTGGCCTGGGTGCCGTTGGTCGTCGGCAGGTGTGCGGCGGGGGGCCGCTGGGCGGCGGCCGGCCTGCCGGCCCCGGAAACCAGATGCACGAGCGGAACGAGCACGAGGACGGCGAGGACCAGGCCGGCCACGGCGACCGTCGGCGGGACGCGAGGAGCCTGCAGCCGAGGCATCGACACGGCCGGCAAGCGCCATTGAGGCGCCTGCCATCGCGGCATGCGCAGCTGCGGCAATGCGGTCGCGGGCAACGCGAGTTCTGGGAACCTCCAGCGGAACCCCTGCCGCCGCCGGCGATTCCTGGGGCTACCCGCCGCTGGCGACGGAACTCCGAGTTCACGTCCACAGCTGCCGCAAAAGTAGTCGCCGGCCCGGTTTGGGGCGCCGCAGCTCCAGCAGTACTGAGGACCGGTCACCTCACGTGGCGTCGCCATCGGTTGCGGCTTCGGCGCTGAAATCACCGGCGCACGCCTGGGAGTGACCGCCCTTGTCTGGATCGGCTTCCAGTCAAGCGGCGTCCCGCAGCGCTCGCACCAGATATCGATCGCCAGGTTCGGATGCCGGCAGGACGGACAGCGAACCGGTGTCCCGATCGTCTTTGAGGCTCCCATTTTCAGCATGCTCAGGCGCCCCGCAGATCCGGGCTGTTCAAGAGCCAACCAGAGGGGCTCTGGATCAGCTGCCAGGTCCCAACCCACTCGCGTGTTTGCCCACCGATGAGTTCCAGGAGATCAACATAAACGACGGCGCTCCCCGCCTCGTGGGCCATGATCCGCTCACCCCGAACCCCAATTTGCTGCGTGGCCGAGAACCGTTGATCAATGAAGACGGCTGGGGGGTCAGCGGCCTTCAATTGCGGGCTCCACAGGGCGGCCGCCAGGGCAAACTCGTGGCCGGACACCGCCGCGTAAAACCGATTGATCGCCGTGGTTGGATCATCCGTTTGCTTTGGGGGCGCCGGCGAAGGGAGCGATAGGACCGGCGGTGCCATCAGCAGTGGCGATCCTGTCGCAGCGGCGGGCGGCGCCGAACCGACCGCCGCGGCGCTGTCCGCTGTCGCCGTCGGCTCAGTGGTCGCGGCGGGCTTGGCGGCCGGCTGGGCCTGGGGGCTGGCCGCGGCATGCGTGGATCCGGTGTTCGGCAGATCCGGCATCGCAAGTCGCAGCTGAAAGGAGCCGTTGAACCAGCCCGCCGCCGGGAGCGCCAGTGCGATCGCGACGCCAACCGCCGCGGCGGCCGGGGGAAGCACGGTGGCCAGGGCCCCGCGGCGGCGCTTCATTGGTTGCCAGTCGAGGTGGCGGTGGCACCGGGTGCACCACATGTCGATCGCGTAGTTTCGCGCGCCGCACCAGGCGCAGCGGATCATTCCTCCGCGCTCCTCAAGCTGCAATCCCTCCTATCAGCTGTCTTGATAATACGCACGGCAGGAGCCTTCACGTGCTCGAGCTCGTCGGCTAAGGTTGGCGGGTGCCAGCCGACGCTTCGGCCAGGTTTGCCGTCCCCTTTCCGATCGACCTGGGCCTGACCCTCGGCCCGCTCCAGCGGGGAGCCGGCGACCCCACAATCCACTTCGACGGCGATCAGGTCTGGCGTGCGGCCCGGACCCCTGAGGGCGTCGGGGCCCTACATCTGGAAGTCGCCAACGATGACGTCGCCGCCGAAGCCTGGGGTGACGGCGCCAGCTGGCTTCTGAATAGCGTGCCGCAGCTGCTCGGCTTCGATGATCAGCCGGATCGGTTCAGACCGGGGCAAGGCTTGCTCGCCGAACTCCATCGCCACCACCGCGGACTGCGGCTCGGTCGAACGGGGCTCGTCTTCGAGGCGCTGCTGCCGACGATCCTCGAGCAAAAGGTGCCTGGAGTCGAGGCATGGTCCTCGTATGCCCGGCTGGTCCGCGACTTTGGCGAGGTCGCCCCGGGCGGCTACGGACTCTTTCTCCAGCCCTCGCCGAGCCGCCTGCTAAGCACGCCGTACTGGGCCGTGCACCGCCTGGGAATCGAGCGACGGCGATTTGCCGTGGTGCAGAACGCCGCCGCCGTCGCCAGCCGGCTGAATGGGGCCGCGACGCTGCCGCCAAACCAGGCGCGCGACCTGTTGATGCGTTTGCCGGGGATCGGCCCCTGGTCGGCCGCCGAGGTCTCGGTCGTTGCGCTGGGCGATCGGGACGCCGTCTCGGTTGGCGACTACCACCTGCCACACCAGGTGGCGTGGGCGCTCGCCCACGAACCGCGCGGCACGGATGCCCGCATGCTCCAGCTGCTCGAGCCCTACCGCGGCCACCGGGCGCGCGTCATCCGGCTGTTGACTCTGGGCGGCATTCAGGCCCCCCGTTTTGGCCCGCGGATGCGGCTCCGCCGGATCGCCCGGATTTAGGAGGCTTTCTTCGCCGGCTGGAAGTAGGGGTTGGTCCCGGCGGCGTGGTCGGTCGTGTCGACGACGCGGTCGATTTGCGGAATGGCGTTGACGATCGCGACCTCGATGCCCTGGCGAAGCGTGACATCGACCTGGGCGCAGCCCTGGCAGCCGCCGCCCAGTTGGACATAGGCGGCGCCGTCGCGCACCTCGAGCAGGTCGACGTAGCCGCCATGGGCCGCAATCGACGGATTGATCTGCCGGTCGAGGATTTCCTGGATCCGTGCGGCCACCGGGTCGCGCCAGCCGTCGTTCGGGTTCTCGACATGGAGCGCGCCACCCATGACCGAAGGGTCAAGGCCGATGACCGCGCCATCCAGGTTTGGGCTCGAGGCTGGATCGATCAGCAGCCGGAGTCCCTCGTTGTCAACGACCAGGTCGTCGGGGGGCGCGTCCTCAGGCGCCACGAGATCGAGCTCATAGAGAAAGCTGCCACTCCGGCGACCGGCGATCGCGATCCGCAGGCATGCGTCCGGACGGCCCGTTTTCGAGCGCACGGCGTCGATCTTCGCGACCGCGGCGGATGTCACCGTGATCGTGGGCGTCATTGGCTGATTCTATTCGTGGTCAACTAAAACCATGACACGCGTCCTCTTACTCATCCCCAGCCGGACGTATCGCACCCATGACTTCATGGCGGCGGCGACGCGTTTGGGCATCGAGGTGGTGGTCGGATCGGAGCATCGTCCGGCGCTTGCGGCGCTGATGGAAGGTCGCCATCTCCGGCTCGATTTCACCGACGTCAGCGAATCGACAGCCCGGATTGTTGCCTTCGCGACAACGCAGCCGCTCGATGCGGTCGTCGCGGTGGACGATGGGGGAACCCTGCTTGCCGCCGCGGCGTCACAGGCTCTCGCGCTTCCGCACAACTCGCTCGACTCGGTGCGCGCTACCCGCGACAAGGCGCTCATGCGCGAACGGTTTCAGGCCGCCGGGCTGCCGACGCCACGGTTCATCACGGCCAGCGTCAATGACGAACCTCAACAGCTGGCGCCAACCGTGCGCTATCCAAGCGTTGTCAAGCCCCTCGACCTCTCGGCAAGCCAGGGGGTGGTCAAGGTCGACCACGCCGAAGCCTTCGCGGACGTCTTTCGACGAGTCGGCCAGATCGTTGCCGGCTGTTCGAAAAACGGCGCAACGCCATGGCTGCTTATCGAGGACTTCATCGCGGGCGAGGAAGTTGCGGTCGAGGCGCTCTTGCGGCGCGGTCAGCTGGAAGTCCTGGCGATCTTCGACAAGCCCGATCCACTGGACGGGCCCTTTTTTGAAGAGACCATCTATGTCACTCCCTCCCGCTTCGCAGCGGACACCCAGGCGAGAATCATTGACGCGACCTCCCGAGCGGCCCTCGCGCTCGGCTTGACCGAGGGGCCGATTCATGCGGAGCTGCGACTGAACGCGCAAGGCGTCTGGGTGCTCGAGGTCGCGGCGCGCTCGATCGGTGGTCTGTGCTCGCGGACGCTCCGCTTCGGCTCCGGCATCACCCTCGAGGAACTGATCCTGCGCCATGCCGCCGGCCTGCCAACGCCGACGCATGCCCGAGAGCCCCGGGCTGCCGGCGTGATGATGCTGCCCATCCCAACCGCCGGCGTCCTTCGCGAGGTCGATGGCCAGACCGACGCGAGGCAGGTAACCGGCATCGACGGGCTCGTGATCACCATCCCTCCGGGCGAGGCGCTCGTGCCGTTGCCCGAAGGCGATCGGTACCTGGGCTTCATGTTCGCGCACGCGGAAACACCCGAGGCGGTCGAATCGGCGCTTCGCGAAGCGCATGCGCACCTTCGCGTGCTGACGGATGCCTGACCAGAAGGTCATCATCGTGGGCGCCGGCTTCGGCGGCCTGGCCTGCGCTCGCAAGCTCGATGGTGCGCCGGTCAACGTGACGCTGCTGGACCGGCACAACTACCACCTGTTCACGCCGCTGCTGTACCAGGTCGCAACGGGGCTGCTGAACCCAAGCGACATCGCCTATCCGCTTCGAACCATCTTCCGCCATTCGCGGAACGTGCGCTTCCGGGAAGCCCAAGTCGAGCGCGTGGACTTGAAGCGTAAGGTCGTGTGCCTGGCCGGTGGCGACGAGCTTTCCTATGACTATGTCGTCCTGGCAACCGGCAGTGTCGATAACTACTTCGGCAATCAGGGCGTCGCGGATGTCTCGATCAGCCTGAAGGCGCTGCCCGACGCCACGCGGCTGCGCAACCACGTCCTGACCTGTCTCGAGCGTGCCGACGCCGCGCGCGATTCGGCCACCCGACAGGCGCTCTTGACGTTCGTCCTTGTTGGTGGCGGCCCAACCGGTGTCGAAACCGCAGGGGCGCTCACCGAGCTGATGGACATCGTTGCCGGCAAGGACTATCACGACATCTCCCGCCGGGAGGTGCGGATCGTCTTGATTGAAGGCACGGATCGATTACTCGGGGCGTTCTCCAATCGACTTGGCCGATATGCCCAGCGCATTCTCGAACGACGTGGCGTTGAGGTCGTCACCAATAGGCTGGTTAAGAACGCCGATGATCACAGCGTCACGCTGGCCGATGGCATGACCATTCCTTCAGAGACGATCATTTGGGCCGCCGGTGTCAGGCCAAACGACCCGACCGGCGATGGCACCCTTCCACGATTGCGGAATCGGCGGCTCCAGCTCGATCCGCAACTTCGACTTCAGGGCACCGACGGCGCCTTTGCGATCGGCGATCTCGCCTCCCCTCCCGTCGGACACCAGGGCCAACTGCCAATGCTCTCGCCACCGGCGATGCAAGGGGGCAGGTACGTCGCTGCTTCCATCATCGACGCGGTTCAGGGCGTCCGCCGAGAGCGGCCGCCATTTCGCTACGTCGACAAAGGCACGATGGCCACTGTCGGACGAAACGCCGGTGTGACCCATCTGCCCGGTGGGCTGGAATTCACCGGGCTGCTTGGCTGGCTCACCTGGCTCCTGGTCCACATCTATTACCTGATCGGGTTCCGGAACCGTGTCAGCGCGCTCCTATCCTGGGCCTGGGATTATCTTCGCCACGACCGACCGATCCGCATCATCCTGGCAGCGGGCACCGAGGCGAAGAGAGGCTAGTGCGGTATCTCGCGCTCGCGACGGATTACGATGGCACGCTCGCCCATCACGGCGAGGTCGACTCCCAAACGGTCGAGGCGTTGCGGCGATTGGCCGGCAGCAGAAGAAAACTGATCCTGGTCACCGGCCGGCAGGTCGACGACCTCATTCGGGTTTTTCCCGAGCTTCCGATCTTCGATCGAGTCGTCGCCGAAAACGGCGCCGTAGTCTATCGACCCCGGGAACGCGAACTCCGCTTGCTCGCCGAACGGCCGGCCGATGCCTTCATCCTGGCGCTCAAGGACCGAGGAGTCGATCCGCTCTTCGTTGGGCACGTCGTGGTGGCCACCGTGGAACCGAACGAGAAGCTGGCGCTTGACGTCATTCGGGAGCTCGGCCTCGAACTCGAGATCATCTTCAACAAGGGGTCGGTCATGATCCTGCCGCCTTCGGTGAACAAGGCGACTGGTCTGAAGGCGGCGCTCGAGGAGCTCAGCATTTCCGCAGACCGCGTCGTCAGCGTGGGCGACGCCGAAAACGACCACGCGCTACTGGCGATGTCAGGGTGCGGCGTGGCAGTCGCCAATGCGCTCGAGAGCCTCAAGGCGGAAGCCAACCATGTCACAAAAGCCCGCGCCAGCGAAGGCGTTCGGGAGCTGATCGAGTCATTGATCGAAGACGACCTGCGCTCCGCCGATTCGAAGCGGCATTCATCCGGCAGCGCATGAATGGATAAAGGAAAGGACGGCCCAGGGCCGCCCTTTCCTTCAATCCTCGTTCAGTCGTTATGGGATCGCATGGCCGTAGATATTCTGATCCTTGCCACCCGCCGTCTGGCAGCTATCACCAGACGACGTCCAGCACTGCAGTACGTCGAAGTTTTCATCCGCCGGTTCGCTCGTCTCATTCGACGACGCGCGGCTGTCTGTGCCGGCAACGGTGTCGCGCCAGCTCGTCCAGACAACGTACGCGGAGCCATCCGCGAAGCTCGTAACCCAGAGGTAGTCGCCGGCAAATGGAATGGAGCGACTGCTGAACTGTTCCCAGTTGCCGTTGGTTCCCAACTCGCTGACCTTCCCCGCCTGTGAGAAGTTGGGCGCGCCCGAATCGACGCCCTGCTCGGACGCCTTCGTGGCGAAAACATTCAGGGCGAGGCCAGAATTCGTTCCTGTCGCCGTATCGCCGTTCGGAAGCGTTGGGCTGTACGACGAATCTTCCCGTGAGTCATACCAGATGAGATGAATGACCCTGGCGGTCGCAGGGCCACCAACCGTAACGTCTGGGAAGAACTGGTGTCCCGTTGACTCGTTGTCGACGATCGCACCGTTGCCCTGACCAACGCCGTTTGCGATCCTCGTGAAGTAGACGCCGGACTGGCTTCCGGTGCCGCTCACGACCGTCCCATAAGTGGTCCCTGTGGGTACTTCCGTGCCAGGCTTTGTGGCGTTGTAAACGACATAGACGACGTTGTTGGGATCAGATTGGTCAGCCGTCGAACGGACCTGGCTGTCCTGCCGGAAGAAGGTGTAGCCGGACTGGCAGGCAAGCGCACCGTCACCGCAATCCCGGGCGTCGGCCCCGGTCGCGGTCTTGTCCTGGGCATCGTAATGGACGAAGGATGCCAGGGTTTGGCTGTTACCAAAGGTTCGGCCGCAGTCCTGCGAAACCGTGAAGTTCACGGAGTCCGTGCTCGGCGCCGCAACATCGCCATACTGGCGATACGTGACGTAGACGTGACCATCATGGGTGATAGAAATATCGGGGAACTGGACGTTGTGGACCGTCCCAGAGATGTTGTGAGGGGATGACCATGTGTTCCCCTGGTCCGTCGACCGAGTAAACCAGATCGCACTGATCTTTCCAGCGGTAAAGCGGGCATACGCGAAGTAAACAGTTCCATCGCAGCTCCCGCCGGTTCGGTCCACCTCGATCGCAGTCTTGTCGTTGAACTTGCCCAGCAAATTAGGGGCCTGCGAGCCTTTTGCGA
>VBHQ01000202.1 GCA_005880395.1 Chloroflexota bacterium | reverse complement strand
CGAGCTCGATCGATTCCTGCGCCTGCTTCTTGGTGCCGATGAACAGCACCATCCGCCCCCCACCGACCACGTCTTTGACCCAGTTCGAGGCGTCGTCGAGCAGCTTGACGGTCTGCTGCAGGTCGATGATGTGGATCCCATTGCGGGCGGTAAAGATGTACCGCTTCATCTTGGGATTCCAGCGGCTGGTCTGATGGCCGAAGTGGACGCCGGCCTCGAGGAGCTGCTTGAGGGTGACGAGTGGCATGCGGAAAACGGACCTCCTGTGTTTCTACTTCCGCCTCCCTCATCCGGGGTTCGGACCTCGTGCGAGGCAACCCGACGCCGTCAGGAAGCGTGCTTAATTGCGCGTCGCCAAGTATAGCCGGTGCCGGCCCAATTCAAGTTACGCCGCGGGAACGGTCGGTTTCTTTGACCGCGTGGTGCGAGGCCTGGCGGTTTTCGCCGCGCGCTCCGGCTTGCAGACCTGCGGTTCCGGCGGCTTGATCGTCCGCGTGCCACCTTCCAGGTACCGGCAGTCGGGATACCCGGAGCAGCCGATGAAACTGCCAAAGCGGCCCTTGCGGTTGAGCAGCGGTTTCCCGCAGGTCGGACAGACCCGGTCCGGGACGACGTCCTCCGGATTGATCTCTCGCTTCACATAGCGGCATTTCGGGTACCCGGAGCAGGCGACGAAGGGTCCGCGCTTCCCGGTTCGCTTGACCAGTGGCTTGCCACATTTTGGACACATCTCCCCGGTCGGTTCCGGCGGTGGCGCTTTCTCCTGGCCCTCACGACCTTTGATGTAGTCGCATTCCGGATACAGCGAGCAGCCGATGAACTCGCCCAGCCGGCTCATGCGGTACACGAGGCGGCCGTTGCGGCCCTCCTCTTTGCATTTCGGGCAATCTTCGCCGGTCTCGCGCATCGGAACCTTGACGCGCTGCGTCGCCTCCGCGTCCGTCAGTGTCTTGGAAAACGGTTTGAAGAATTCGCGGACGATCGGCACCCACTTACGCCGGCCCTCCTCCACATCGTCCAGCTCCTCTTCCATGCCGGCGGTGAACTTGACGTCAACGATTTCCGGAAAGTGCTCGATCAGCCAGCTGTTGACGGTCTTGCCCAGCTCCGTCGGATGCAACCGCCGCTCCTCCTGGCGCACGTAGTGGCGCGTCTGGATGACCTCGACGGTGGGCGCGAAGGTGCTCGGCCGGCCGACCCCCAGCTCCTCGAGCGCCTTGATCAACGTGGCCTCGGAGTAGCGCGGCGGTGGTTGGGTGAAATGCTGCTCGGGCTTGAGCTCCTGCAGGTTGAGCATCTCGCCGACGGCCAGCAGCGGCAGTTCTTTCTCTTCGTCGTTGTCGCTGTCCCGCTCCCAGACGCGATAGAAGCCATCGAACACCAGCACGGATCCGTTGGCTCGGAAGAGATAGTCCCCGGCGCTGATATCGACCCGCGTTTGGGCGAACCGTGCGGGCGACATCTGGCTGGCCGTAAAGCGCTGCCAGATCAGTCGATACAGTCTCAACTGATCCGGCGTCAGGGATTGCCGCACCGAGTCCGGCGTGCGCGTGACGTCGGTCGGCCGGATCGCCTCGTGGGCATCCTGTACCGACCCCTTCGACTTGAATTCGACCTTGTCGCGGCGGGCATAGGTGGGACCGTATTGCTCGGTGATGAAGCGGCGAGCGGCCGTCGATGCTTCGTCTGAAATACGGAAGGAGTCGGTCCGCATGTAGGTGATCAGACCGACTGGTCCCTCGCTGCCGAGCTCGATGCCTTCATACAGCTGCTGGGCGAGGCTCATCGTGCGATTCGGCTTCAACCGTAGGCGCGACGACGCATCTTGCTGCAGGGTACTGGTCTTATACGGTGGAGGCGCATTGCGCGTTGTGTCTTTCGTTTCGATGCCGGTAACCCGATAGCTGGCGCCCTCGAGCTGCGCCATGATTTCCCGAACCTGCATCTCCTCTTTGAGCTCGAGCTTCTCCTCGCCCTTTTGCCTGGCGACCAAGCGCGCAGCAAAGACGCGCTGCGGCAGATTCAGTTTGTTGACCATGGCGTCGAGGGTCCATGACTCGACCGGGATGAATTTCTCGATCTCCTCCTCGCGCTCGCACACCAGGCGGACGGCGACCGACTGCACGCGGCCCGCGCTCAGACCCTTGCGAATCTTTTTCCAAAGCAGCGGGCTGAGCTTGTAGCCGACCAGGCGGTCGATGACACGGCGGGCTTGTTGGGCGTCGACCAGGTCCTGATTCACCGGGCGCAGCGCCTCGAGCGCCTTCTGCACCGCCGACGGCGTGATTTCATGCAGCTCGATACGACGGGGGTCTTTCAATTGGAGCACGTGTGCCAGATGCCAGGCGATCGCTTCGCCCTCGCGATCGGGATCAGACGCCAACAGGATTTCGGAGGCGCCTTTGGCGGCAGCCTTCAACTCCTTGATCGTTGACTCCTTCCCCGGGATCGTGACGTATTCCGGCTTGAAGGAGTGTTCGATGTCGATCCCGAGCGTGCTCTTCGGTAGATCACGCACATGGCCCATCGAGGCGCGTATCTCGTACTTGCCGCCGAGAAAGCGGCCAAGCGTCTTCGCCTTCGC
Source organism: Chloroflexota bacterium (assembly GCA_005880395.1). Taxonomy (GTDB): domain Bacteria; phylum Chloroflexota; class Dormibacteria; order CF-121; family CF-121; genus CF-13. The sequence continues at coordinate 503 of VBHQ01000202.1, read as the reverse complement.
AGGGGATTCAACGATGATGAGTGGGTTTGCCATTTTCAGTCTCGGGCGCGTCGGGTGACGGTACCGGAGTCGCCGATTATATAGCCGCTCATCTCCAGTAACGTCAAGCGCCGATTCACTTCTTTGATATCCAGATTCATCATGACGGCCAGATCATCATGATGGCGCGGTTCTACCCAATCAAGCAATTCCCAAACGGCAGCAAGCTCGGGATCTTGCGGTTCTGAATCCGCGCGCGTGCGCGCACGCGTACGCGCGCGTGTGTGCGCCTGCGCGCGCGCACGTGCCCGCGCGAGCTCGGGGAATTCGTCCAACACATCATCGACGGTCTCGATCAATTTGGCGCCGTCTTTAAGCAAACGATGAGCGCCGACCGCTAGCGGATTCTCAATACTGCCAGGGACGCAAAACACCTCCCTTCCCTGCTCGAGGGCCATCCGAGCGGTGATCAGCGCACCGCTGCGCTCAGCCGCTTCGACCACGACGACGCCCAGGCTCAGCCC
>VBHQ01000201.1 GCA_005880395.1 Chloroflexota bacterium | reverse complement strand
GCGACGTCGAGGCCAAATTCAGCATCGGCTACGACCGCTTCATTCGTACCGAAGATGCGGACCATGTTCGCGGGGTCCAGGCTTTTATTGCCAGGATGCAGGCGGGCGGCGACATCTACAAGGGGGCCTACGAGGGCTGGTACTGCGTCAGCTGCGAAGCCTTCAAAACCGAAAACGACTTAAAGGACGGCTACTGCCTGATCCATCCGGCGCTGAAGGCGCAATGGCTGAAAGAAGAAAACTACTTCTTCGCGCTCTCGAAATACCAGGATCGCTTGCAGCAGCACATCGATAAGCATCCGGATTTCATCCAGCCGGAGAGCCGGCGCAACGAAATTCTCGGATGGCTGAAGACCGGGCTCCAGGATTTCAGCATCTCGCGCTCGACGATCAAGTGGGGAATTCCGTTCCCCGGGGATGCCAAGCACGTCGTCTACGTCTGGGGCGATGCGCTGGCCAACTAGCGATGCTGATGTCGGCCGGCGCCGCCCTACCGAAGCGGGTTTACGCCCACGGGTTCCTGACCGTCCGCGGCGAACGCATGAGCAAGAGCGCCGGCAACTACATCGATCCACTCGAGGCAGCGGACCGCTTCGGCGCCGATGCGGTGCGATATCTCCTGTTGCGTGAGCTGCCCTTCGATCGTGACGGCGACATCAGTTGGGAGACGATGGTCGATCGCTACAACGCCGACCTGGCGAACGATCTTGGAAACTTCGTCTACCGGACGCTGTCGATGCTGCAGCGCTATTTCGACGGCAAGGTGCCAGCGCCCGATGGCGACAGCACGCCGCTCGACAAGAAGTTGCAGACGGCCTTCGAGGCGGCGGTCCGCGGCCTCGACCGCGAGCTCAAGGTGCTGGACTTCAGCGGGGCACTCACCCAGATCTGGGAGGCGGTCAACCGGGGCAACAAGTACATCGAGGAGAGCGCGCCCTGGGTGCTGGCCAGGCAGTCCGACCAGCGCAAGCGCTTGCAGACCGTGATGTACAACCTGGTCGAGGCCATCCGATTAGCCAGCTACCTGATTGCGCCCTTTCTGCCGGAGACCGCGAACAGGATTGCGCTGCAGCTCAAGGCTGATCTCAAGGCGCCCTGGGCCAGCGCGCGCCAATGGGGACGGCTCGTGCCGAAAACGCAGACCAGCCTGGGCGAGGTGCTGTTCCCCAGGATCGAGAAGCCGGAGCCGGTCGCCTGATCGATTCGCACGCCCATCTGCTGCACCTGCGCGACGGAGTCACTCCCGAGCAGGCGCTGGAAGAGGCGCGCGCCGTCGGCATTGACGCCGTGATCAACGTTGGCGACGACGCGTCTGATAACCGTCCGGGGATCGAACTCGCCGAACGCGTCGCCGGCTTGCGGACAACCATTGGGCGCCATCCACATTCGGCGGGAGAGCCGATCAGTGCAGAGGAGCGACGCGAGCTGCTGGCGATGGCGCGGCACCCTAGCGTGATCGCCATCGGCGAGATCGGGCTCGACTACCACTGGACCGAACACCACAAGGTGCCGGCCAAGGCGCAGGCCTCCCTATTTCGGCAGATGCTGGGCCTGGCCCAAGAGGTTGGCAAGCCGGTTGTGCTGCATACGCGCGACGCGTTTCCTGATCAGCTCGCCATTCTGGACGAATTCCCAGGCGTCGAGGGCGTGTTCCACTGTTTCAGCGGGAATTCGGCGATCGCAGCCGAAGCGCTGGCGCGGGGCTTCTACATCTCCTTTGCGGCGACCGTCACCTACCCGACCGCGCATGGCGTCGTCGGCGCTGCCAGTATCATTCCGCTCGACCATATGCTGGTGGAGACGGATTCGCCGTTCCTCCCGCCGCAGAGCCGACGCGGGAAGAGCAACGCGCCTCGGTATATGGTCGAGACTGTCGAGCGCCTGGCGGCGTTGCGGACAACAACGGTGCAGGCAATCGCCTCGGCGACCAGCCAAAACGCAATCGACCTCTTTCGGCTACGCCACGCCGCAAGCTAAGCGCTCGCTCGACCTCGCCAATCCCTCGACCATCCGAGCCATCGCCCGCCGTTTCGGCATCCGCTTCCGGCGGAGCTGGGGCCAGAACTTCCTCGCCGATCGGCATCAGCTCGAGCGGATCGTCGGGGCCCTGGAGCTGCGCAAGACTGACAAGGTCGTTGAGGTCGGTGCCGGCATCGGCACGCTGACGGTCGAGCTGTCGCCCAGCACCGCACAGGTGGCGGCGGTCGAGATCGATCCGGCCTGCGTCAGGGCTCTCGGACTAACGCTGCGGCGGTATCCCAACATCCAGGTCGTCGAGGGCAATATTCTGGAACTGCCAGTCGCCACGTTGGTTCCACCTCCATATCGGGTTGCTGGCAACATCCCCTACAGCCTGACGGGTGCACTGTTTGTTCAGCTCCTGGAGCAAACGCCGCCGCCCGACCGGATCGACCTCCTGGTCCAGGAGGAGGTCGCGCAACGAATCGTGGCACCTCCCGGTGGATGGAGCCTGGCGACGATCGGCGTGCGCGTCTACGGCGAAGCGCAGATCTTGCTCCGCGTGCCACGCACGGCCTTTCTGCCGCCGCCGCGGGTAGACTCCGCCCTGCTTCGCATCGTGCCTGCGGCCGAGCCGCCCATCCCGCGAGCCGACTTGCCAAGCTTCTTCCGATTTGTCACACCGTTTTTCCAGGCTCGTCGCAAGCAGCTGCCCTTCGTGCTCGCTCGCCAGCGCCACGTGACGCGAGCGGAGGCTCGAGCCCGACTCGCCGTTATAGGGATCGACCCGATCCGGCGGCCGGAGACGCTGACCCTGGTGGAGTGGAGGCAGGTTTTTGAAAGTGAGCGCAACGGTTGACAACTAGCTACGATTTAGGCGCCTTGAAGGATCCCGACGGGGTAGGCGACATTCGTGACCCGCGCGAGCTGATCCTTCCGCAGCCGGGGTTTCGGACGGTGCTCGGCAACCGCGACTTCCGCCTGATCTGGTCAGCCCAGGTTGCATCCCAGCTGGCTGACAAATTTCTGATGTTCGCACTCCTGATCCTGACCTACAGCATCAGCCGCGCCAGCACCCATGGCGCCGCCCTGTTCCTCGCCTACACCTTCCCCTCGGTCTTCTTGAG
>VBHQ01000200.1 GCA_005880395.1 Chloroflexota bacterium | reverse complement strand
ATCGAGCATGTTGATGGCGTGACCGGAGCCCGCGGCTAAATGGACGTAAGTTCCGCCCAACTCCCTCACCAAGCCCCCGTATTCAGCTTCCGGGTCCATCAGAACGGCCCCGATTCCGCGGGTGTAGGCGCTGAGCACGACGGAAGCTGCCGCATAGCTTTTGCCCGCGCCGGAATGCGCGAGCACGGCGATGTTTGCGTTGTTGAATCGCTCCTGGTCAAACGGATCAAAGACGCACAGCCCGCCGGTGTCTTTGTTGTATCCCCAGTAGTGGCCCTCTGGATCCGCCAGGTCCTCTTGAAGCCACGGAAACATCGTGACCAGCCCGCTGGTGTGCAGGATCTGCTCTCGCCCCAAGAGGTCTGTTCCCAAAGGCCAGGAAGAGAGGAGTCCCTGGCGCATCTCAAAAAATGGTTGGGACGTGTGCAGCATCATCCGCCGGCAACATGAACGCAGCGCTTCGCTCTGGGCCTGCAACGCTATGGAGTCCTCGGCGCCAACGGTCAAATAAAAGCTAACGCCGAAAACCTTTTCCTCGTTTCGTGCCAGAGCCTGGTGCACGTTCAGCGCGTCGGGAAGCGTTCCGATAGAGCTCCGACCGATCCTGCCCGATTCTTCGTCCGCCAGTTCGTCAGCGCGCAGGCCGCGGATCCGATGGTGCAGGAGCGTCATCATTCGGTCGGTGTCCAGCGGCATGACGTGGATGCTCGCGTGCAACTCGCCCTTGAAGCTCAGCAAGGGAAGCAGCCATCCCGGCTGGATCTCTTCTCCGGGATAGCGGTCGACGACAAAGGACGCATACTGACGGCCTCGAATTTCAACGCCGTCGCGTCGATGCGCGAAGCCGGGCTCCGGCGCAGCCTCTGACGACGGGAGCGCAGCGCCGTAGAGCTCCGCCAGGAAGGCCTCGAGGGCTGAGTCCTGCAAGATGCGGCCTTTCACCCCGATCCGCCGCAACTGTTCGAGCAAGGCAGCGGCTCGAGTCAGGAGAGGTTGGCCGAAATCGCGAGCGACCGTGACGGGCGCCTCAGATCGGCGTTCAAAGTGGAAGCGCCAGCTCCTAAGCAACGGGCGCCCGCCTTCAACCGGTGCGAGGACGATGAACAGCTCTCGCTGGTACACCGGTGTTTCTTCCAGGTGGGCATTGATAAAACTGCGGGTTAAGGCCGCCAGGTACTGTCGTCGGTCTGGATAGGCACTGGCGTCCGGTTCAGCGCTGTTGCCGGCGCCCACACGCCGGATGCGGAGGTAGAGCTGGAAAGGGCCGCTCTGGGCATTGAGAAGGTCGCGGAAGGCTTGCACGGCCGTCGCCTGTTGTTCGGGGGCAAGCCCATCAAAGTTGAGCGACGACGTGGCGACGACTGCACGCGGCACGCCGCTTCGGAGGATAAGCAGGCGATTTCGGACTGCCGAAACCTCCTGGCCAAAACCTTCCCGGCGCATAACCCTAGCCACGAGCCATCGTCACTCCGTGCTCAGGGTTAGGACGAAGCTCGAGTGGGCAATCGCCGCGGAATAGGTGGCTTCATCGATTTGCGGAATGGCCAACAAGACGGTGGACGGCCGGTTGGATCCGGAATTCAGCCCGTGATCCGCCGATTCAGTGGATGCGCCCTGGTCGGTACGGAGGCCAATGACGAGCACATTCTTTCCCAGCATCGTCGGTGCCGGCGCCGGTTCGTCGGCGAGCGCCGCAACCTTGGACGGGTTGTCCATGGCGAGGACATCAACGGTGTCGCCGGCCTTCAGGGCACCGCCGACAGCGGCGCTGGGCGTGACCGGCAGTCCAATGATGCGGTAGCCCGGCGGCAGCTGGAGTCCCGCCGTCAGCAACTGTGCGTTCTTCATCGGGGCGATTTGCCGAGCGTCGATGAAATCACCGGCAAGGATGGGAAGCGCGACGACCTGGCCGATGGCTTGCTCCGGCGAGCTGAGCATGTGCCCGGCGAGCGAACCTGGATTCACGGCCCGAAGGGCGACGTCCGCATCCTGGATGCTTGTGCCGACCGCGAGATCCCGGTTGGCGATGAGGACGGTTGCTTGGCGAGTGTGGTTGTAATAGAGCAGCCCAGCAGCCGCCGACAGGACGACGAAGATCGAGAGATAAATGGTTCGCTTCACGGGCCCCCCTATCCGCTCTCAGCGGCAAAGTTAACGAAAACGAAAAAACTTGACGCGATCACGAAGTTGGCGACATGGCCGTCTGGATAGTGCGTCTCGACGTAGAGGGTCATGGGAACGACATATCCCTGCGTCCGGCCCGACGCCAGGCGATCTGGCGCATTCCATTGCAGTCGGAGGGGATCCTGGAAGGCATGAACCTGCCCAGGTAGGGTTCCGGCCCCCGCCGGTGCGTCGGATGGGCTCCCGCCCAGACGCCATGCGATTAATCGCGAGCGTCCGACGCCGGTGACCCGCCCATCGATCGTCATCAGCCCCTCTTGCTGAATCC
>VBHQ01000105.1 GCA_005880395.1 Chloroflexota bacterium | reverse complement strand
CAACCGGACGCCTGACGAACGCGAGCGCTTTGAGGTGGCCAACCTGGATCTCACGACGACCGGGCTTCGGGTGAACCGAATCTTCGCGGCCGGCCTTCCGGTGCTGCTGCTGATCATGAACCTGTCGAGCGTCGCCATCGTTTGGTTCGGTGGCCATCTGATCGGCAGCGGGTCGATGCCGGTCGGCAACCTGTTCGCCTTTCTTTCCTACATCATGCAGATCTTCTGGGCCATGATGCTCGCCGTCATGATGGTGATCTTCGTTCCCCGTGCGGCGGCCAGCGCCAGCCGGCTCGAGCAGGTGCTCGCGACGCAACCGTCGATTGGGGACCCGGCTGAACCGATCGAGCCGATAACGACCAGCGGCACGATCGATTTCCATGCAGTGAGCTTCGGCTACCCCGGCGGCGAGAAGCCGGTTCTTTGCGATCTGTCCTTCGACGTGCGGCCAGGGCTGACGACCGCGATCATCGGCGGCACCGGATCGGGGAAGACGACCCTGCTCAACCTGATTCCAAGGTTTTTCGACGCGACCGATGGGGCGGTCCTCTTGAACGGGGTAGACGTCCGCCGCCAGCGGCTGGAGACGGTCTGGGCATCGATCGGGTTGGTGCCACAACAGGCCTACCTGTTCCGCGGAACGATCGCCGACAACCTGCGTTTCGGCAGCGCTGAGGCGAGCGAGGCTGACCTGTGGCACGCCCTCGACATAGCGCAGGCTCGCGACTTCGTGGCCGCGCTGCCGGAGCAGCTGAACGCGCCGGTCGACCAGGGCGGTACCAACTTCTCCGGTGGGCAGAAGCAACGGCTGGCGATTGCCCGCGCGCTGGTCAAGCGACCGGCGATCTACCTCTTCGATGATTGCTTTTCCGCGCTCGATGCGGGCACGGATGCGCGGCTCCGTGCGGCGCTCAAGCGGGAGGCGACCGGCGCCACCATGGTGATCGTCGCCCAGCGGGTGAGCACCATCCTGCATGCCGACCGGATCATCGTCCTCGATGAAGGGCGCGTCGTGGGAATGGGGACGCACGATCAACTGCTGAAGAGCAGCGATGCCTATCGCGAGATCGTGCTCTCGCAGCTGGGCGAAGAGGCGGCCGCATGATGAACCGCGGTCCGGGAGCTGGCCGGCCGCCGGCCCGAGGATTCGGCGGCGGCCCCGGCGGGATCGGCGGCATGCTGCCGCCACAGAAGACGAAGAACGTTCGCCGGACCGTGGGGCTGCTGCTCGCGAGGCTGCGCCCGGAACGCGGCTGGATCACGATCAGCGCGGTTCTCGCGGTCGGCAGCGTCGCTTTCACCGTGATTGGGCCGAAGATCGTGGGCAACGCGACCAACGTCATCTTCGATGGGATCATCGGCAAACTGCTGCCCGCCGGAGTGACAAAGGCGCAGGCGGTCGCGGGGCTTCGGGCTCGCGGCCAAAACCAGATCGCCGACCTCGTGTCCGGCTCGAACGTCTTGCCCGGGCACGGCATCGACTTCACCAAGCTCGGTGACATCCTGGCCCTCGCCGCGCTCGTCTACGTGTTGAGCGCGTTGCTCGGCTGGATGCTGGCCTACATCATGGCCGGTGTTGCCCAGCGGACGGTCTTCCGCATGCGGCGCGACGTCGACGCCAAGCTGGCCCGCCTGCCGCTGAAGTACTTCGACAGCCATCCGCATGGCGACCTCCTGAGCCGGGTAACCAATGACATCGACAACATCACGACGACCCTGCAGCAAAGCATGAGCCAGATCCTGACCTCCGTCCTGACGATCATCGGCGTCTTGGGCATCATGCTCTGGATCAGCTGGCTCCTGGCGCTGGTGGCGCTGGTCACCGTCCCGTTGTCAATCGTCGTGACGCTGCTGGTTGCTCGCCAATCGCAGAAACAGTTCGCGGCGCAGTGGGCGCGAACCGGCGACCTCAACGGGCATGTCGAGCAGATGCACACCGGCCATGCGCTGGTCCAGGTGTTCGGCCGCCGGCAGCAGGCGATCGACGAGTTCGGCCGGCAGAACCAGTCGTTATACGAGGCGAGCTTTCGAGCGCAGTTTCTATCCGGCATCATTCAGCCGGCGATGATGTTCCTCGGCAACCTCAACTACGTCGTCATCGCCGCGGTCGGCGGCTACCGAGTCGTGACGGGCGCAATGACGCTAGGCGACGTCCAGGCCTTCATCCAGTACTCACGACAATTCACGATGCCGATCATGCAGCTGGCCGGCCAGCTGAACCTGCTGCAGTCGGGCCTTGCCTCAGCCGAGCGTGTTTTCGAGTTCCTGGCGGCCGATGAGGAAGCACCCGATCGCGCCGCCACCAGCGTGCAGCCGAAAGACGGATCCGTCACGCTCGAGCATGTCTTCTTCCAGTACGAGCCTGAAAAGCCGCTCATCACCGATTTCGACCTGGAAGTGAAACCAGGCCAAATGATCGCCATCGTCGGGCCGACCGGCGCCGGCAAGACGACCATCGTCAACCTGCTGATGCGCTTTTACGAGATCGATGCCGGCCGCATCTGCCTGGACGGGGTCGATGCGCGAGATCTGCGACGCGAAGACGTGCGCCATGTCTTCGGGATGGTCCTGCAGGACACGTGGCTCTTCGCCGGCACCATCCGGGATAACATCGCCTATGGCAAGACGGGCGCCAGCGATGCCGAGATCGTCGAAGCGGCACAGGCGGCCCATGTCGACCAGTTCGTGCGCACGTTGCCCGATGGATACCAGACGCTGCTGACCGATGAGGCATCCAACATCTCCGCCGGGCAGAAGCAGTTGGTGACGATCGCTCGCGCCTTCCTCGCCGACCCGGCGATCTTGATCCTCGATGAGGCGACGAGCAGCGTCGACACCCGGACCGAGGTGCTGATCCAGGAGGCGATGGCGCGCCTTCGCCGTGGGCGGACGAGTTTTGTCATCGCCCACCGACTGTCGACCATCCGCAACGCCGACAGCATCGTCGTCATGGATCAAGGACGGATCGTCGAGCAGGGCAGTCACGCCGAGCTGCTCGCCCGGCACGGCTTCTACTATGCCCTCTACAACAGCCAGTTTACCGACGCGCTTGCCGAAGCGAGCTGAAGCTTGGCCACGGCGCGTCAGGGATGAATCAGCGGCAGGCGGTGATCATCGACGGGCTGGGTTCGCTGGAGGCCGGGCCCGCGCTGCCAGTGATCTATGACCGAAAGATCGGCATACGCCTGCTCTACGAAGATCCGACGTCCGGCGCCGAGCATTACCTGATTCGCTATCCGGCGGGTCTCAAGGCGAAGCGGCATCGCCATACTGCGGCGCAGACGATCGTCGTGCTTGAAGGCCGGCTCGCGGTCGACGATCGGGTGATCGGACCCGGCGGATATTGTCACTTCCCGCCGGGCCAGCCCATGTTTCACGCCCCTGCCGATAACCAATCCTGCGTTTTCGTTTCGATCTTCGACCGCCCGAGCGACGTCGAGCCGCTCGAATGATCCAGCCGGGGTAGGCTCGGGTCATGATCCTCGACGCGATCCTCCGCGCCATCGTGGAGGCGTTCAACATGTTCTGGGAGGTCCTGTGGCCGCTTGCGCTCGGATTCATCCTGTCCGCCGTCGTGCAGACGCTGGTTTCGCGGGAGGCGGTCGCCCGAACGCTTGGCTCGGATTCGCCCCGCAGCCTTTTCAACGCCACGCTGCTTGGGGCGGCGTCGTCCTCCTGCTCATATGCGGCGGTTGCGATCGCCCGCTCGCTGTTTCGTAAAGGCGCGAGCCTTCCGGGGGCGATCGTTTTCGAGTTCGCTTCGACGAACCTGGTCTTTGAGTTAGGCCTGATCCTGCTGATCCTGCTGGGCTGGCCATTCCTCGGCGCCGAGTTTGCCGGCGGCATCTTGATGATCGGCATCCTTGCCTTGCTCTTTCGCTGGACGCTTCGCCCACGGCTGGTGGAGGAGGCACACAAGGAGGCGTCGCTCGGACGGGTTGGCCGGATGGAAGGCCATGGCGAGATGGACATGTCGGTGACCGAAGGGCCGTTTCTCAGCCGGCTCTTCTCCAGGCGTGGCCTCACCGCGATCAGCCACTACTTCTGGATGGACGTCACCGCTGTCTGGACCGACATCGGGCTGGGCTTCCTGATCGCCGGGGCGGTCGCGGCCTGGGTCCCGTCCGGTTTCTGGCAGGGATTCTTCCTGACGTCGCATCCGGTCATCTCGGAAATCTGGGGGCCGCTGATCGGACCGGTGATCGCCATGCTGAGCTTCGTTTGCTCGGTTGGCAATGTGCCGCTGGCGGCGGTACTCTGGAACGGCGGGATCAGCTTCGGCGGCGCGATCGCCTTTATCTTCGCGGATCTGCTGATCCTGCCGATCCTCGACATCTACCGAAAGTACTACGGCCTGCGAGTGGCGATCTATCTCGCGGTTATTTCCTACATCGCGATGGCGTCGGCGGGGCTCCTGATCAGCTTGCTGTTCAGGCTGCTGGGGGTAATCCCCGCCCGTCATGCGGTCTCAGCGTTGCTGACCGGGCCGGCCCTGAATTACACCTCGGTCCTCAACGTCCTGTTCTTTCTGGTTATGGTGATACTGGGCTGGCGGTTCCTTAAGACGGGCGGGCTCGAGATGCTCCGCATGATGGAGATGCCGGCTACACCGGCGGGTCCGACGCATGAGCACCAGGGCCATCAGCCCTGAGCCCTAAGGCGCGAGCCAACGCCCGATCCATGGCGGAATGGGCGGCGACACGGGCGCCGCGAGCCCGCAGGCGTTGCCGTAATGCGGTTTCGAGATGGCCGGTCACGGCGACAACGTGGGGCGCCGGGCGTAACTGCAGAAGCCGGTCGATGAGCGCCTCCTGGCGTTCTGGCCGTAGGGTCGCTTGCAAGAGGACGACATCGTCCTCATGCCAGTTGCGAACCTCGGCCTCCTGCCCGGTCAGGCTTTCGACGGCAACGCCCAGTCGCGCCGCCGCCGCGCGGGCCCGCTGGCCAAACATCAGATCGTCCTCGACCAGGAACAGGGGCCCCGCCACGCTTGCAGATTAGCCGCTCGGTTATCCGAGTGAACCTTTAGCTATCGCCAAACACCACTTGCCGTTGCTATAATCGCGCGCGGGAAAGTTGGGTCGAAGGCTGAGCGGCGCGTTCCGGCGAGGACTCTGAGATCCAAAGACAAAGAAAAGGAGACTCGCCGTGACCTTGAGCGACAAGACCTTGACGTGCCGTGACTGTGGTTTGAACTTCGTTTTCACCCTGGGTGAGCAGCAGTTTTATGCCGCCAAGGGATTCCAACACGAGCCCTCGCGCTGTCCCGATTGCCGTTCGATCAACCGCAATGTTCGAGGAACGAGCCGGCCACGAGACCTTCATGAAGTGATCTGCGCCGAGTGCGGCAAGCCCGCCCAGGTACCATTTACGCCCAGCATGGGCCGGCCCGTCTATTGCAGCGACTGCTTCGACAAGGTGCGCACCACCCGGAGGTAAACAGCCCCCCTGGCCCTCCCCCAGAGGGGGAGGGAAAGTCGGAATGGAAGTCGTAAGGTTTCCGGCGCAGCATTGACTCACGGCAGTGCGCGTTCGCACGTCGAATTGACGTACGTGCGCCCTGCCCGAAGGAGCTGAGCTGGAATCGGCGCGATCAACCCGGTTTTCCGCGTCCTCGACGGCCCAGACCGAGTTCCGGAGGCAAGAGTTCGCCGTACCGGTGGCCTGACCTTCTGGGCGGAAACCCTTGAGATCCAGACCCAGTCCGCGCGCCAGTTCATCGACGTCACCGCCCGGGTCGAGGCGATTATTCTGCGATCCGGGGTCTCGCAGGGATGGGTTTCCGTGTTCTCGAAGCACACCACCGCGGCCGTCATCATCCAGGAGAATGAGCCGCTGCTGCTCGAGGACATGAATGCCCTCCTCGAACGGCTTTCTTCGACCGGCGGCGACTATGAGCACAACGACATGAGTCGCCGCACGGGTCCGATGGAGCCCGAGGAATGTGCCAACGGCCATGCACATTGCCAGCATCTCCTACTGGGAAGCAGCGAGAACATTCCGATTGCGGGAGGCCGCCTCGAGCTGGGTCGCTGGCAGCGTGTCTTCGTGCTCGAACTGGATCGTGGCCGGAATCGTTCCGTCGTCGTCCAGGTCTTCGGGGCCTGACGGCTGGTTCCCCCGCCCTGCCCTCCCCCAGAGGGGAGGGATTTATTCTTAGGACCAGCGCCCTGTTTTTGGTTCCGCACTAAGGAGGCTCCGTATGCTCGAAAAGTTCACCTGGTACAAGCAATCGGCGTACAAGTGGAAGGGCGATGGTGTCACGATGTACATCGATCCCTGGGGACTCAAGGCAAACGAGGAACCGGCCGACATCATCTTCATCACGCATGCGCACGCGGACCATTTCGAGCCGGAAGACATCGAGAAGGTGCGCAAGAGCTCGACCCAGTTCGTCGCCCCCAAAGACGTCGCCGAGAAGCTGAAGGGCAATGTCAAGGCGATCAAGCCGGGCGACTCGGGCGACGCCGCCGGGATCAAATACCAGGCGGTGCCCGCTTACAACACGGCGCCCCACCGGCTGCAGGCTCATCCAAAGAGCAACAACTGGGTTGGATACATTCTGAATCTGGACGGCCAACGCTACTGGTTCTCCGGCGACACGGACCCCAACCCGGACATCGAGCAGGTCAAGACCGACGTCGCCCTGGTCTGCATCGGTGGCGACCCCTACGTGATGAATGCTTCCGAGGCGGCCGGACTGGTCAAGAAGATCCGTCCGCAGCTGGCGGTCCCGAACCATTACGGATTCGTTGTCGGTGTCCAGTCCGATGGCGAAAAGTTCGCGAAAGAGGCGGCACCGGTAAAGGTGCAGATCATGAAGCCGGTCAACGCCTTCGAGATGACGGAGGCGAAAGCCCACTAGACCGGCCGAGGGAACTTTCTGGCTGCACGGGCGTCTGAGTTGATGACGTCCATCACGGACAGGAGGTTCCCATGGTCAACAAACTCGTTCCCGCGGCGGCGGCGACTCTTGTGCTGTTCCTTACGCAGACCGTAACGGCGGCGGCGTGCGGTGGGCTGATTGCGCCCAACGGCGCCATCCGGTTGGCACGCGCGACCACCCTGGTCGAATGGCACGGCGGCGTCGAGCATTATCTGACCAGCTTTAGCTACCAGGGACAAGCGTCGACCTTTGGCTGGATCGTGCCGCTTCCGGCGGTGCCCGTCAAGGTGGAGGAAGGCGGCGACTGGACGCTTCAGCGTCTGTTCCGAGAGACCCATCCGCAGCCATTCATTGAAGACTTCGCGTTCGCCGCCAAAGCAAGCGGACCGGTCGAAGTGTTGCAGCAGGTCCAGGTCCAGGCGTTGGACATCACGGTGCTCCGTGGGAGCGGCCAGGCGGTGCTGGACTGGGCCAAGCAGAACGGCTTCGCCATTGACGCCGAGACGCACGACCACGTCCTCCAGTACGCGAAAGGCAGCCCCATCTTCATGGCGGCGAAATACAACGCCGGCCGCGCCCAGAAGCAGCGCTTGCTATTTGGCGACGGCGCGCCGGTCCTCATCACGATGAAGATCCCCCACCCCTGGGTCCCGTTCGAAGTGCTGGCAAACGGGCAGCAGGTTCAGGCCGATCTCTATCTCTTGTCCGATATGCCGGTGAACACGAGTGATTGGCGCGCGCTGGTCGGGCAGTCCGGTGTCGGCACGCAGGTCGCCGGCGCTCCGGGGTTCACGCTTGTGTCGCAGGAAAAGATGACGGACAGCCTCTATCACGATCTATCGACGGACAAGAACATGGGCTGGGTTCGCCGGGACAGCTGGCTCACCTATCTGAGCCTGAACGCGCCGGACGAGCAGGTCAGCTACGACATGAGCGTCACGCCGCTGGGCGTCGTCAAGGTCGCGCCCTTCGGCACCACGCCGATGGCGATCGTGGACGGCGTGGCGGGGACCCAGACGGCCTCCGGCCTGCCGACGGCGCCCATCGGGACGCCGACCTTCTTGCTGATCCTGGCGTTCGTCGCGGGTCTGCTCTGGGTGATCAGACCGCGCCAGGCCTAGGTCGCCGACTTAGACGAGCGAACGTGATTGGCCGCCGTCGACCGTCCAACAGGCGCCGCTGACCAGGCTGGCCTGGTCGGAGGCGAGGAACGCGACGACGGCGGCCACTTCCTCGGGCTTGCCGAATCGGCCGAGCGGCATGTCCGATTTGACGAAGGCGGCGATGCCTTCCGGATCGGCCTGCCGGCGACGGTCCCAGTTGCCGCCGGGGAACAGGATTGACCCCGGGGCGACGCTGTTCACCAGGATGCTGTCGCCGGCAAGCTCACGCGAGAGGCTCTTCGCGAGGCTGATCTCGGCGGCTTTCGCCAGGTTGTAACCGGCGCGACCGCCGCTCTCCCGGCCATAAACCGAGGCGATGAAGACAATGCGCCCGCGTCCGGTGCCGCGCATATACGGCACGGCGGCACGCACGGCGCGAAGCCCGGCGAAGACGTTGATCTCCACCGCGTGCGAGAAATCGCTTTCGGAGGCGACCATTGCACCGCCGCCGCCTCCTCCGGGACCGCTCGATCGAGACCAGCCTGGTCGCGAGCGCAGATGGCAACCTGGCAATCTTCGGCGAGGAGCGCTTGCGCGATGGCAAAACCGATCCCACGGCTTCCGCCGGTGATTGCCGCGACTCGGCCCTTGAGACCGAGGTCCAACGCCTAGGGCGCTTGTGTGGCCCGGGCGACGGCGGGCACGGCGGCGGCAGGCGTGCCACGACTCACCATCGTCTTTTCCGTCTTTGGGTCGAACAGATGAATGTGCCCGGTGTCGACGGCGACGTCGATCTGCTGGCCAGGCTGGATGTCGTTGCTTCGCGGATCCATGCGCGAGGTAAAGATCTTGCCGCCAAAGGTGAAGTAGACGAAGTTCTCGCTGCCCATGTTCTCGACCACATCGACTTTGACCCGAACTTTCGGAAGCTCATCTCGGCCGGGGAACCTCGCGTCCTTCAGATCCTCGGGACGAACGCCCATGACGACGTCCTGCCCACGCTGCCCTCCGGATTCGGAGAGCAACCGCTCGGGAACGGGGATCTGAAACCCCTCGCCATTCAGCGCGCTCGTCCCGTCACCACCGATCTTGACGTTGAGGAAGTTCATCGCCGGGCTGCCGATGAAGCCGGCGACGAAGAGGTTGATGGGGTGCTCGTAGAGCGTCGTCGGCCCATCAAACTGCTGCACGATGCCGTTGTTCAGGACGACGATGCGGTCTCCCATGGTCATCGCCTCGACCTGATCGTGGGTGACGTAAATAAAGGTGGTCTGGACTCGCTGGTGAAGCTTGAGGATCTCCACCCGTGTCGCCACCCGCAACTTGGCATCAAGGTTGGAAAGCGGCTCATCCATCAGGAAGACCTTGGGCTGGCGAACGATCGCCCGGCCGAGAGCGACGCGCTGCCGCTGGCCGCCGGAAAGCGCCTTGGGCTTGCGCCCGAGCAGCTGGTCAAGGCCGAGGATGCGGGCGGCCTCACGGACACGCTTGTCGATCTCGCTCTTCGGGGTTTTCCGGAGCTTGAGGCCGAATGACAGGTTGTCGTAGACGGTCATATGCGGGTAGAGGGCGTAGGACTGAAAGACCATGGCGATGTCGCGGTCCTTCGGCGCGACGTCGTTGACGACCCGGTCGCCGATCTTCACGGTGCCGTCACTGATGTCTTCCAGGCCGGCGAGCATCCGCAGCGCCGTCGACTTGCCGGAGCCCGACGGGCCGACGAGAACGACAAACTCCTTGTCCTTGATCTCCGCGCTCATGTCGCTGATCACGGTGTTTCCCGGGTAGCGCTTGTAGACGTGCTCGTAGCTGACGCTGGCCATCTCAACGTCGAGTGTATGCGGCCGCCTGAGAGTGGTCAAGCATTCGTTGGCCGAACGCTTGTTTGGGGCCAGCGGGGATCGCGTCGCCGGTTTGCGAGAGGAAAGGTGGACGGCGGCGTTATATGACTGTCATTATTTGATTGGGAAGGGTCGATTCCTCGACAGCGCAGCTCCGCAGGGCGCGCCCAGCCTACCCGGGATTGATTACAGTTGGCAACCGACTCAGAGTCTCTACTTCGGCCCTCACGTCTGTCGAACCGTCCGAATGGACATACGACGCCGGGACACAACGGGCATAGCCGCGGTCTGATTTTTGACTTCGACGGGACGCTCGTCGACAGCTACCCGCTGATCGAGGAGGCCTTCGCGCATGTGATGCGCACCCACCGGCTGGACGAGGTGGCGCGCCTGCTGTTCCGCCAGAGCCGTGGGTTGCCCCTGCCAGAGCAAATGAAGCTCATCGCCCCGCAGATGTGGGAGGAGCTGGTGGAAACCTATCGATCGGTCGACAACCAGTTGGGTCATGCCCGGGTCTTCCGCGGCATTCCGACGCTGGTACGTCGACTTCGCCAGGCAGGGGCGCCGATGGGGGTCGTCTCTTGCAAACGTCGCGCCCTCGTCGAGGCGGAGCTGGAGGCGGCGGGACTGCGGTCATACTTTGATGTCGTCATCGGCTTCGAAGACGTCACGCCGCCGAAGCCGGCGCCCGATCCGTTGCTGGCGGCGATCGCCCGGCTTGGCCTGTCGCGGAGTGCCGCAGTGTACGTCGGCGATAGCATGGTTGACCTGAAGACGGGGCGAGCAGCCCGCGTGCGGACCGTGCTAGCTGCGTGGGGCCTGTCGCCGGAGTTCCGAGCCGCCTTCCGGCGTCATCGGCTCTGGGCGACTCGGCCGTCGGAAATGCTTTCGCTCGTGCTAACACCACCGAACGGAAACGGGCACAAGCGCGCGGCGTAATCGCCTCCTGATCGCCGGGCTGTTCCTCGCCCTGGGCCTGCTCATGGGGTTCGCGTCATTGGCGCTGGGCCCGCTGGGATTGATCGAAGCGGTGGTCATCCTGATACTCGTGATGTTTCGGGTTCGGCGTTTCCCCGAGCGAGTTGGCGCCTATCTGGTTGGCGTAAGCATCATTCCGCTGGTGTTGCTCGTCGGAATCATCGCCCGAATGCCGTCGTGCGACGTCGGGCGTAGCGCTCGGGGCGAGTGCTACGCACCGATCACCGGGCTGGCGGTGATTGGCTATGCGATTGTCGGCGTGCTGGGCGCGGTCATTGTGGGATTGACGCTGCGCCGGTTGTTTGCCGGCGTTCCGTCATGCACCTGAGGCAGGCTATTTCCGGCCGGCCACGGACAGCGAAGCGAGCTGAACAATGAGTTATTGACAGGCAGCTGTCAAAAGCGTGGCTCATGATGGAAGCATGGCCGCAATCGGCGAACGACTCGAATCGGCTCGAGCCACCGCCGTTTCGGCGATCAAAGACTATGCCGCGATCATGCGCCGCGCTGAAGGGCCCGCGCTCGGGGACGCCCTGATCCAGACGCGAGCGATGAAAGACCAGCTGGAAGCGATTTTCCTCGAGGGGCTGGGCCGGTTCGACCGGTCCGGCGAGTACAAGGCCGACGGCGCGGCTACGCGCACGTGGCGGTCCTGGCGAGGGCCGCCCAGCACGTCGGCCCGGCGGCGATGCAGCGCGCCGAGGCCACGTTACTGACGATGGCCGAGCGGATGGATCCCGGGCAGTTCACCGGAGTCGTCAGGAACTTCGAGCATCAGGTCGACGCGCAGGCCGTGCTGGACGAAGCCAATCGAGCGCACCGGCGGCGTTTCCTGCACCTGGTCGAGCGCGGCGATGGCATGGTGAAACTGGACGGGCTGCTCGATGCCGAAGCGGGCGCCATCGTGCGGAGCAGCGTGAATGCGCGCATGCTCCCGGGCAAGGGCGACGATCGCACGCCGGAGCAGCGCCGAGCCGATGCCCTGGTCGAGGTGTGCCGACGCCCGGGTGCCGGCTCGAGCGATGGGTCGGGACCTCGGGCCCACTTGATCATTCGCGCAACGGTGGGGACACTGCTAGGCGCCGCCAATGCACCCGCCGGCGAGTTGGACGGCGGCGGCACGGTACCGGCCGAGAACGTGCTTCGGATCGCGTGCGACGCGGCGCTGACCCGGATCACCGGCAAGGGCGAACTGGAAGGTGAAATCAGCCGGGCCAGCCGGACGATTCCGCCGACGACCCGGCGAGCGCTGGCCGAGCGCGATCACGGGTGCGTCGCCGAGCAGTGCCACCGGCCACCGGCGTGGACCGATGCGCACCATCTCAAGCACTGGGCGCACGGCGGGCCCACGACCATGAGCAATTTGGTCCTGCTGTGCCGGCCGCACCACCGAATGGTGCACGAGGAAGGCTGGGGCTTGCACAGCCTGGCGAATGGGCGAGGGGCGCTCACAAAGCCAAGGCCACACTCGCGATCCGCATAAGTGCATCTTGATCGCGCGCGGAACTTTTATTCCGATAGCGACTGATAGCATTCGCGCGGTTGATGGACGAGACGGCGTATTTTCGAGGAATTCCTAAAGCGGAGTTGCATTTACACCTCGACGGCTCCGTTCGTCCCCGGACCGTTTTCGAGGTTGCGAAACAGACCGGCGTGCCGCTACCAGTCCAGGACGCTGCCAGCCTCACGGACTTTCTCGAAGCGACGGACCGGACGGCATCGCTCGTCGAGTACATCACGTTCTTCGAGCTGCCGATTGCCATCATGCAAACCGTCCCCGCCCTCGAGCGGGTGACATATGAGCTCTGCGAGGACCTGGCGAAAGACAACGTTCGCTACGCCGAGATTCGTTATGGCCCATGGCTACACGTGCAGCATGGATTGTCGCTAACAGATGTCATCCGCGCGGTGTTGAGCGGGTGGGGGAGGGGGAAGAGAGACTTCGGCCTCGAGGGAGGGATCATCGTGACGGCGCTCCGCGATATGCCGCCGGCGCAGAATATGGCGTTGGCCCAGGTCGCGGGGCGGTTCGTCGACGAAGGCGTTATCGGCTTCGACCTGGCCGGCGATGAGGCCGGCCATCCCCCGATCCTCCATGAAGATGCATTTCGGATCGCCCGATCGCTGGGCTTGAATATCACCATCCACGCCGGCGAAGCCGCGGGAGCGGAGAGTGTCCGCCAGGCGATCTCGATGGGCGCCGTGCGGCTTGGCCATGGCGTTCGCGCCCAGGAAGATCAGGAAGTCATCGCGATGATCAAGGAAAGTAGCGTCCAGCTCGACATGGCACCGACCAGCAACGCGCAGACCAAAGCCGTCCGCCGGCTGGAAGAGCACCCACTGAGGCGCTTTTATCAGCAGGGCATCAAGGTGACGATCAGCACCGACTCTCGGACGGTTTCCCAGACCACGCTCGCAAACGAGTACGAGAAGTCAGCGCGTCTGATCGGTTGCTCGGTCGACGAGATCTGGGCGATGAACCTGCAAGCGCTTGACGGTGGCTTCGCGGACCAGGTGACGCGCGCCCGGCTCCGGCACGAATTTGCCTCGGCCGAGGCGGCGCTGCGGCGTTCGAGCTAGGTTCCCGGCGGGATCGTCTCGGGCGGCGTGATCTCGCCGTTATGGATTCGGGTCCGCAGATCGAGTACCTGGTTGATGATCTCCTGAGGGACCACGCTGCTGGGCGTGCTGAAGCCGGTTGCGTCCTGCTGCAGCGAGAAAACCTGTTTGCCGGATTTGAACTGGCCGTTCTCGAGTCGCCGTACCGTGATGGCGACCGCCTGGTCGACGCGCTTCAAGGCACTCGTGATCACGGCCGGGCTGGCATAGGCCTTGTCATTGTCGGAGCCGATCGCATAAGCACCGGCATCGTAGGCGGCGTCGATATAGCCTGACGCGCAACGGCCCGTAACTTCAAAGAGAATATCCGCGCCCCCAGAGATCTGGGTGATGCCCAGCTGCTTACAGAAGGCTGCGTCCTGCGAATCGGAATACTGAAGATTGATGCTGACGCCGGGATCTTCATAGCGCGCGCCCGCGATATAACCCGCAATGTATGGATCGACGCCAGGTCCGTGGTTCATGCCCAGGATCCCGAGCGCGTTGTGGCTGACGCTGCCGACTTTGTTTTTTTCTATGAGGCCGGCCAGCGCACCGACCAGGTAGCCGGGCTCCTGCTCGTTGAAGATCAAATCGGTCACATTGCTGAGATCGACCGGCTGGCCGTTGTCATCCACCGGCGTGCCATCGACAAGGGCGAAATGTTGCTTCGTATGCAGCTGGGCTGCTCGCCACACGGCGGTCGCCATGTCGGCTGAGACGGCGATCACCAGGCTGGGCCGGGCTGATGCACAACGCTGCAGGCTGGTCAGATAGTCGGACTGGGCATGCGATATGACTATCTGGACATGGGCGCCCGCATTTTGCGAGCCGTCCGCGGCGAGCTGGGTAAAGCTATGCGGGTTTGCTCCGTCCACGTTCGTCGCGATGCAGACGTGCACGCCGCTTGAATCCTGGCTACTGGCGCTACATGCTGCCGGCAAAACGGTCAGGACGATGCCGAGTGCCAGCGCGCCGACCGCGCGTATCGGCCTAGCTCGCCCTGCGCCGGTCGCCGCCTCCACCTCCGGTCATCAGTAAGCCGAGGCGTTCTTCGGAGGCATCTCCGGGCTCGAAACTGACGATCTTGCCCTCGTACATCACGGCGATCCGATCACTCAGCGATCGGACTTCGTCGAGCTCAGCCGAAACAAGGAGAATCCCGGCGCCCCCGTCGCGTTCGGCCACCAGCCGCCGGTGAATAAATTCGATCGCGCCGATGTCCACGCCGCGCGTCGGCTGGGATGCGAGCAGGACTCGGGGCTTGGTTGCCATCTCGCGGGCGACGATGACTTTCTGCTGGTTGCCACCTGAGAGGTTCCTTGCCGGGGTCGTCATACTCGGCGTCCGGATATCGAATTCCTGGATCAGTCTCTTGGCCCAGTCAAGGATCGCCTTGATGCGAAGGACGATGCCGTCCCAGGAGAACAACGCCGTCCGCTGCCGTCCCAGAATGAG
>VBHQ01000209.1 GCA_005880395.1 Chloroflexota bacterium | reverse complement strand
CGCCGCCGAAGATCAGGATCGAACCGTCGTCCGCAAGCCGATCTCCAAGCGCATGCACAACCTCGGTATTGCCGACGATTTTCATGGTCACGAGCCGCATGGCCCGGGCCGGGTCGTACTGGCGGACCTTGCTGTCGTCACGCTCGATCGCCGCCAGAACCAGGTATTGAACCGGACCAACGTTCTTCAGTGCGGGCGCGATCTCCGAGGGGTTCGCCAGGTCGAAGGCAAGGCCGTGTGTGCGACCGCCGACCTCGCTGGCGGCGGCCTCGGCACGGGCAGCGTCGCGCCCGATGACGACGACTTCGTGCTGATCGGCGGCAAACCGACGTGCCAGCTCTTTGCCGATGCCGTGGGTGCCACCAACGATGACGACACTGCGGTGGTTGTCCATTACGGCGCCTTCTGGCTAATCCGCGACTTCAGGTAATCCCAGTCGCGAGCGAACCGATAGGAGTGCCGGGGCGGTGGCTGCGGCGCCTGCGTCTCGAGCCAGCGAACCGGCGTGCTGGCGGGGTTGGAAAAGCTATGGACGCAGCCGACGCCGGCGAAGGCGATGTCGCCGGCTTCCATCCGGTAGCGCTCGCCGTCGAAGGTCGCATCCACCGATCCGTCGACGATGAGGTAGGTCTCCTCGAACGGATGATCGTGCGGACCGGCAATACCATTCGGTTCGTACTGGACCATGAACATGGTGGACAGTTGGGCGCCCAGGTCGCCGTCCGCCATCATCTTGACCGTGATGCCGCTGTAGACGAGCAGCGCCGTCCGCATGCTGGCCGACACCGCTAGCTGGTCTTGCGTCTGGCGGTTGACCTCCATGTTGGAGGCCTCGATGTGGCCGAAGGACCGGGTCCGAGGATCGCGGACATCGATAGGAATCGCAGCCCTCACCCTGCCCTCCCCTAGAGGGGGAGGATTCTTCGCTGGCGAGTCATCGGGGAAGTAGGTGTCGCCGGCGAAGCGGGCGCGCGGTTGCGGCGCCATCATCTGGGCCCAGCGGGCGCCTCCCGGAAGACCGCGCCAGGAGTGAGGCACGCCTACAGGAATGACGCCGTAATCGCCGGCCCGTAGCCGGAAGGTTCCTTCGCTGGTGGTCAATTCGGCTTCGCCGTCGATGAGGTAGACGACCTCTTCGTACGAGTGGACATGCTTGCCGATCCAGCCTCCGGCATCGAGCGTGCAGAGAGCGAACCCGGTATGCACGGCCGGAGTGTCCTCCCCGACCACCGCCCAGCGCCGGAAGCCCTGGCTCCTGTCGACAAATGCCGGCGGGACAGCGAAGTTCGCTTCGCCGCCTCGGCGCACCAGGTGGCGGCTGGTGCTCACTGGAGAAACGACGCTCATCCGACTGGCTGCAGCTTCTTCTTGGCGGCAGTCGCCGTGAGGTAATCGCGGCTCTTCTCGGCCAGCTCGCGGGCGCGGGCGTAATTCGCGACCAGCTTCCCGTCGCGCTTTAGGATCGTGCCGGCGATGATCACGGTATCGACGTTCGACACGTCGGCTGCGAGCACGACCGTGGCCACCGGGTCGATGACCGGCGCGGTCCCCGGAGCCTTGCCGTCGATCACGACCACGTCCGCTTGCTTGCCCGGTGTAAGAGAGCCCGTTCGGCTCTCGAGACCCACGGTATAGGCACCGTTGGTGGTCGCCATCTCCAGGACGCCCCGAGCGGTAAGGGTGTTCTCGGGAATCGTCGTGTTGGCTTCCCACGCTGCGGCGTTCACCAGGACCCGTTCGGCGGCGAACGCGCTGCGCATGTTCGTGAACATGTCGCCCGGCGCCGTGGTGACGACGTCGATCGAAAGGCTGGGCCGCAGCCCGTGCCTCAGGGATTTCCCGATCGGCGGCTGGCCATGGCCCATCTGCATCTCGATTTGCGAGGCAATCGAGATCTTGCCGCCGGTGTCCTTGACGAGCTGCCACTCCTCATCGTCGAAATAGCAGCAGTGAATGTACGTGGTGTCCGAGCCGAGCAGGTTCATACGCTTGAGCTGCTTGATCATGGCGAAACGCCCAGCGAGCCGGCCCATTCCGACGTGGACGGTGATCGGTAAGCCGAGCTCGCGTGCCAGCGTCCATTCGTGGGTACACACCTCGTCCATGCAGAAGCCCGGCCCCCGGGTGGCGAGCTGCATCGTGAGCAAGCCATCCTTCGAGGAGAAATAAGTGTCGCGAACGCGGCGAACGTCATCCTTCGGGATCGCGATCTTGCTCTGGTTCCAGTAGTCGTTGAGTGAGAGGTTGGCGCTGCCGTAGGCATAAACGCCGCGGATCCCCGACTCCTGGAGACCGCGCACGCCGGCATCCGCATGCTCGGGCGTGTTGTTGATGTGCGACCAGTCGAGTAACGTGGTGATTCCCGCGTTGACGCATTCCAGCGCGCC
>VBHQ01000208.1 GCA_005880395.1 Chloroflexota bacterium | reverse complement strand
GGCGCTGCCGACCACGGTCCCCAGCCCGGCCACGATTGCGACATAGACGGCGGTGATAAAGGCGGCAAGAGCGCCGAATACCAATGACTTGTTGATGACCAGGTCGATGTCGTACAACCGGTACCTCAGCATGGCGATCGCGATGCTGATTGGCAGCGCCGGTATCAACAGCGCCAGCGCTACGTCCTGGACCTGTAACGGAATTCCCGAACCGTGCATCAAGAACGGGACGATGAAGAGGATGCCGCCGTACAGGAACCACTTAAGTTGCTGCCGCTCCTGACCTCTGGCGCGTCTGAAACGCACGACAAGCGAGGCTATTGCTCCGCCGACCGCAATGAGCAGCGCGACGAGGGAAAGGTTTTCCAGGTTGGTCAGTAGGGCCGCCTGACCAACGAGGCCCATTGGATTGCTGATGCTTCGGATGCTCGACAGCGGTCCGGGCATCAACGCATTGCCGATCCCCGCCAGCACCATGAATGCCACCGCGAACCAGGCGGGAAAGCGCCATCGCGGAGAGAGGGCATGGCCATTCGGAAAGAGCAGTGGGACGAAGACGACGAGCAGTGCGCTGATCGGAATCCAGAGCCAGCCCGCTGTTAGCCAGGCGATCGCCAGGCCGGCAGGCCAGGATCCGCCGGCTGCGGTGTGGGTGAAAACCGCGTACACCGACCCGGCGAAGTTGACGGACGTGACAGTGGCTGACATCCCAAGCCCGCCGACTCTGTCAGCCGCGAGGCCGCCGATCCCCAATGCGGCGGATAACCCGGCGGCAGTCCAGCAGATCCGGGCGGCAGAACGTCCGCTCACGACATCGGCTCCATCGCCCCAACCGGGATCGCTCCGCTGATGGTCGTCCCGCGGTTAGGCTCCGACCGGATCACGAGCCGACCGCCCACGCCTTCGATCCGATCCACCATGTTTCGAAGTCCAGACCCGCCGGCGCCTCTCGCCAGCTCAAAGCCGGACCCGTCGTCGGTGACCTCGAAGGAAAGTTCGTTGGCCAGCGAGCGCAGGTTGATCTCGACCCGCGAGGCCCCGGCGTGCTTCGTGATGTTCTGGGTAGCTTCCAGGCAGACGAAGTAAACGGCGGCCTCGACCTCGGGCGGGCAGCGCTCGAGGTGGTCGGCGCGGACGGTGGTCGGCAGCGGCATTTTCCCGGTCTCAGCGCAAAGTGCCGTTGCCAATCCCTGCTCGCGGAGCAGCGGTGGGTAGATGCCCCCTGCCAGTTCCCGTAGCGTCTCCAACGCTTGATCGCTCTCAGTCTCCAGCGCCTTCAGAGAAACGCGTGCGCGCTCAGGGTCGCGCTTCGCCAGGCTGGCCGCCAGGCGAAGCTTCACCGCCAGGGCAACCAGGTTCTGCTGTGCACCGTCGTGAATATTCCGCTCGATCCGCCGCCGTTCGGCGTCCTGCGCCGCCACGATCCTCTGCCGCGAGGCGCGCAGATCACCGGCCTGTTGCGAGATCTCCGTAAGCCGCGCCCGCAGCTCGGCAGTCAGGCGGACGCTCTGAAGAACGAGCCCTGCTTGCGCTTCAAGGTCGGCGAGGAGCTTTTCTTCGATTGGCGTCAGCTGCTCACCCGGGCGTTTGTTGATGCTCAGCGCACCGAGCAGCTCGCCCTGACGCCGAATGGGCACGATCCGGCTGATCCCGGGGACCGGCGGCAGCAACTGGCCGGTGACTGCGATACGCGACGGCGCGGGACCGTCGCCGGAGGGCCACGAGGCTGCGGGTGCGATGCCATCCCCGAGCCGGACCCACACATCAGCTCGCGAGGCTCCGGTGCCTTCGCCGAGAACGGGTGCCATCCGCGGGAGCACATCCTCGGTGGAATAGGTTCCGGCAACGCGATGCGAAAACTGTGACAGCAATTCGTAGGGTGTGGCCCGGTTGCCATAAACGAGGCGGTTCGCCAGACGCTGGACTCGCTCGCGAACAGGTTGAAAGGCGACGGCGATGATCGCCGTGGCCAGAATGGACAGCGCAAGGTTCGGCCGGCTACCGCCGCCGAGTAATCCGCCTAAAACAACGACGATCGCGACGTACACCGTGGTGATAAATGCGCCCATCGCGCCGAAGACGACCGACCTGTTGATGACGAGGTCGATGTCATAGAGACGATATTTCAGAATGGCGATGGTGGTTGCGACCGGCAGGCCAAAGGCAACGGCATAGGCTCCGAGGGCCCACTGGACGTCGCCAACCCAATGCGAATGAATGACTGCCCCCACCGGAATGCCCGCGACGACATCGAGGCAAAGGAGTGCGATCACGTAGAGAAACCATTTGAGTTGCTCTCGCTCTTCACTCCCGGCGCGGCGAAACCGCCAGAGCAGGCCGGCTGCCGAGGTTAGCACCGCGAGGAGCAGATAGACGTTCAGCAGCGACGTGGCGACGTTGACCAGCCCGGCCAGTGACGCCAGGCCGGTCGGGTTCGGCAGCAGCGCGAACTGGTGGTACAGGCCCTGGTGGCCGTCCATCAGCTCGACCGGACGGACCATGTACACCAGGCCCTCGACGGCAGCCGCAACCATAATCACCCAAGCGACCGGCCGCCAGCGCCGCGACGGGAGCCGGCCCGTCGGAAACAGCAAGATGAGAAGGGGAAGAACCGCCCACGTGACCACCTGGCCGAGCCATGGTTCGAACCACGCGACGAAGGCGGCAGCGGGCAGCGACCCCGGCGCAACGACAAACGCCCGCAGCGCGTATTCACTGCCAAAGCTCTGAACCTGAAACCACAGGCCCAACCCCAGGAACATCCAACCAATCGGGTTATCCGGCCGTCGCAACGCGACCAGCAGGCCGAGGGCAGGAA
Organism: Chloroflexota bacterium; assembly: GCA_005880395.1. Taxonomy (GTDB): domain Bacteria; phylum Chloroflexota; class Dormibacteria; order CF-121; family CF-121; genus CF-13. The sequence goes on along the minus strand of VBHQ01000208.1, from coordinate 1,770 downwards.
TGATCAGAGAGAAGCCGAGACCCAAACCGACGAGAACCGGGTTTCCGAGGCCGATGCGTGGGTCATCGAGGATGTTCAAAACGACAAAACCGAGAGCGAGCGCGACCATGAGGCCGATCAGTGACCAGGCGAGTCGCCGAGCGGCTCCAGGCGGCATGACGCGATCGTGACCCAAATTCACGATGGTGTATAGGGGGGAGTCACCCGCCTGTTCAGACGGTTAGCCCCCGGTTCGTGGGAAGGCAGCAGGCTTACCGGCTAGCCGCCGCGAGGATCTGGCTCAACCAGAGGGATAGAGCGGACCACCCGCGTACCCCGGCCTGGTGAGCCCTCTAGTTGAATTTCTCCTCCCAGCACCTCGACCCGGTCGCGCATGTTCTGCATGCCGGATCCCCGGCGCGCCTTTGCCGGGTCGAGGCCTTGCCCGTACTCGCCTCCATCTCCTGCGGGAAGCGCCGAAGCGGTCCGCCGCTGACCTCGACCGGGATCGGGGTGCGCCGCGCCTGCGCCTCGATCGCCGCGAGCAAGCCCTCCTGCGCGAGGATGGGCGGATAGAGTCCACGCGCCAGCTCGCGAAGCGTTTCGATCGCCTCATTCGTCTCGCCGGTCAACTCGTCGAGCGTGGCCTGCGCCCGCTTGGGATCGGTCGCCGCCAGATTCTTGGCCAGCGCAATCTTGAGCTTGAGTGCGACCAGGTTTTGCTGGGCGCCGTCATGGAGGTTGCGTTCCAGCTGTCGGCGTGCCGTATCCTGCGCGGTGATCAGTCGCTCGCGCGAGGCCTGCAGGTCGTCCAGCCGTTCAACGAGCTCGGTCGTAAGCCGTGCGTTCTTCAACACCAGGCCGCTTTCCTGTCCGAGGTCGGCCATGAGCCGGCGCTCAGTTACTGTCATCGCCTCGCGCTTCGCTACCGCCAGTGCCCCAAGCAGCTCGCCCTGATACCGGACGGGAAGGGCATCGGCAGTTCCCGGAATTGGCGGCAATTGACCGTCAAGAAGCCGCAGGGGCGGAGCGTCGGCGCTGCCGCCTTCCGGCCACGAAGCAGCGGGTCGCAGCTCGTCGCCGACTCGCAGCCAGACGGTCGCGCGGTTGGCGCCGGTGCCCTCGGCGAGCACGCGTGCCATTCGTTGTGGGAGCTCGTTGGTGGCGACCATGTCGCCCATCTGATGGCTGAAGCGAGAAAGGACTTCGTACGGCGTTGCTCGCTTGCCATAGACCAGGCGGTTGGCCAGCCGTTGCAACCGGCGACGCACCGGCTGGAAGAGGAGCGCCACGATCGCGCCGATCGCGACCGCTCCGGCCGGATCGTTCCTGGGAACGCCCAGTCGACTGCCAACGCTGACCACGGTCAGGAAGTAGACGATGCTGATGAGGACGACCAGCGCCCCGTAGACGAGCGCCTGGCGGATGAAGACGTCGATGTCGTAGAGGCGATATCTGAGGACCGCGATGCCGATGGAGATCGCGAGGGCGGTGAATGCCAGCGGGATGAGCACGTCGAAATACGGGTTGAAGACGACGGTCTGGTTGTGATAGACAGCCGACCCAACAATGACGCCGGCGACCGCGACGATCGCGAGCAGCAGCACGGCTAGCGCAAACCAGCGGATTTGCTGGCGCTCATCGGCTCCGGCTCGTCGAAAACGGATGACAAGAGTGACATTGGCCAGGAGTGAGCCGGCCAGTCCCATCAGCTGGCCAACATAAAAATTGGCGAAAGCGAGCATGAAGCCGACGATCACGACCGGAGCAAGAAACCACCAGGCCGGCGTG
>VBHQ01000186.1 GCA_005880395.1 Chloroflexota bacterium | reverse complement strand
CGCCTGCTTCAGGATGCTGTCGTAGGTCGCGTCGTCGAATCCGCTGGTGTTGGCGCCGGCCGCTGTGGCAAACGTGCCCCACAGGTTGTCATACCAATCCTGCGGGTGGTTGTAGTCGAACTGCCAGCCGTCGCGCGACATCACGTACTTTCCGGTCAGCCGGTTCGAGATGAACTGCGACGCATCGCTGCTCGGATCGAGGTTGACGTGAATGCCCAGATTGGTCTGCCACTGGTCCTGCAGGAAGGAGGCGACCGGGTCGTTGAGGCCACCGGCGTTGTAGGAGTATTTGAGGTTCCTGGTCAGGTTGCCGGTTGGGTCGTACTGCTGCAGGAGTTGCTTGGCTGTGGCGGCATCAAATTTCGCGAGTGGGTCGCTGCCATCACCGCCGTAGCCGACCAGGCCTTTGGTGAGCAGGCCGCCGGTTGCCGGGCTGCAGAGCACGTTGTGGCAAACCGTCGACGCCAGCGCCTTGTTATCAACCGCCAGTGCGAAGGCCTTGCGCAGGCCTTTGGCTGCCGCGGACTCGCCGACGAAGGGGCCACCGGTCGCCGGGTACCCGACGTTGAAGCTCACCCAGGTCGTGCGACCCTTGGGCTGGCTGACCAGCTGACTGGAAAAGCGTGAATTGCCCTTGATTCCCTGGATCAGCGGATAGGTCAGGTTCGAACTGTTTCCAGCGTACCCAACCAGGTCGAAGCTGCCCTGCTCCCATGCAGTGACGTCGCCCGCGATGGCCGACGGATCGTGGACCGCGATATCGACCTCCGTCAGGGTCGGCTTTGGGGAACCCCACCAGTTCTCGACCCGCTTGAAGACATACGACTCTTTTGGCGTAAAGGATGCGAGGTAGAACGGTCCGGTGCCCACCATGCCGCCTTCCTGGCCCTGGACCACAGGCTTCGACCACCAGTTCTCTGGGTCGGTCTGCACCGTCTTCTCATCAACGATGGAGCCCACGCTATCCGACAGCGTCCAGGCGGTGATGCACCAGCCGCAAGGATTCGATACCGTGATCTTCACCGTGGTGGCATCCGGCGCCGTGAGCCCGCTCATCTGCAGGCTCGGATCGTTGGCGGCAAGCTTGTCTTCGATCGTCTTATGGAAGGAGGTCAGGCCGGCAGGGTTCTTCTTCGCCGACGGCGCCGCCCCAGCAGCCTTCTGAACCTTGTCGAAGCCGGCGATCGCGCTCAGGCTCGAGGAGTAGGGACCCTGCAGCGCCGCCGCGCGGTTGAATGAGTAGAGCACGTCCTTCGAAGAAAACGAATCGCCGTTGTTGAACTTGACGTTTGACTTGAGGTGGATAGTGTAGGTCAAGCCGTCGGACGAGATGCCATTGTTCGAGGTGGTCGGCACGTCGCTGGCGAGATTGGGAACGATGTCGAGTTTGTCATTGAACTGCCAGAGGTTGTCGAAGACGTTCTGCCCCAGCTCGGAGTCGACCTCGGCGTCTACCTCGCCTGGATCGAAGGTCTTGTTGCTCTGGTACTGCGGGAACTTCAAAACCTGTTTGGCCGCAAGGCCGCCCTGGTTCGTGGTGGGCGCTGCGTTGCCGCAGGCAGCCACAAGGATGCTGATCGCCGCCATCGCGCCCAGCGGCCGCAAGGCACCGAGATTAATGCGCAGACGTTGAGTCATAGACCCTCCCTTTAGCTTTGACGTCTTTCCTCCGATCGAGGATTGTTCAAACAGTAGCAAATAGCACTACACCCAAATTGTTAAAGGGGTGTTAGACCGGCTTGGCGGTTAGATTCCTCCCATCACGACGCTCTTCTCCTCGGTGTAGAAGTCGAGGACCTCGATGCCGTGCTCCTTGCCGAAGCCGCTGTGCTTGGTGCCGCCAAACGGCAGCTCATCGTAGGCGACCAGGTTGACCTGGTTGATCCAGGCATACCCCACGTCAAGTCGGTCGATCGTCTGTTGCGCCTTCTTGATATCTCGGGTGAAGACCGAGGAGCCCAGGCCGAACTCCGAGTCGTTGGCCCGCTCGATCGCCTCATCGAGGCTCTTGACCCGGGCGATCGGCATCAGCGGGCCGAAGGTCTCCTCTCGCCACACCCGTGCCTCCCACGGCACATCGGTGATCACGGTCGGCTCGAAGAAGAAGCCGCGATCGAATGGCTCGCCAGAGAGTCGCTTGCCGCCGGCGAGCACCCGTGCGCCCCGATCCACTGCATCCTTCAGTTGCGCCTCGATCGTCTCTCGTCCGCCGGCCGTATGCATCGGGCCCATCTGCGCCGCGGGATCCCTGCCCGGTGCCACCTTCAAGCGCTTGGCGCGGGCGGTGACCTTCTCGATGACCTGGTCGGCGACCGCCTCGTGAACGAAGACGCGCTATCACCTGCTTGCCGGTCTGGGTTTCACCGGTGAACCCGATCTTGCGCACTTTCGGGTTCTTGATCAGCTCCTGGCCGACCACGGCCCCAGGGCCGACCACGACGTTGAGCACCCCGGGCGGGAGGCCGCCCTCGTTCATCAGCTCGACCAGTCGGATGGTGGAGAGGGGCGTGGTGCTGGCCGGCTTGGCGACCACGGTGTTGCCGACGGCGAGGGCCGGCGCGATCTTGTTGGCCAGCAGCGTGAGCGGGAAATTCCAGGGGATGATGGCGCCTACGACGCCGAGGGGACGCCGAACCACCATGCCGAAGGCCCCTGACACCGAGAGCTGAACGTGCTTGCCGCGAATCGCGCCGGAAGCGGCCAGCATGGCGTAGAACTCGATGTTCTCGACGAATCGTTCGGCTTCGATCTTCGAGTCTCGAAGCGGTTTGCCCTGTTCGCGCGTCAGCAGCATGGCGACTTCGTCGAGCCGCTGACGAGCGAGCTCCGCGCCTTTCATCAGGATTTGGGTACGCTTCTGCGGCAGCGTATCGGCCCAGCCGCGGAAGGCCGCGTGGGCGGCGTCGATCGCCTGGCGGGTCTCCTCGACGCCAGCCTGCGGCACCGTGTCGACGAGTTCACCGGTCGCGGGGTCGTGAATCTCGAGGGTCGCGCCCGACCGCGCGGACGCCGGCTTGCCGTCGATGACCATCGTGCTCATGTGCTGCTCGTCCTCCAATAGCGCCAAAAACTAGACTTCAGCCTACACAAAGGAGGGTTCAATGCAGCAAGCCGCAACCTCGGTCGTCACGGTCAGCCATGAGCAAAACGGCGTGGCGTTGATCCATCTGAACCGGCCGCCGGCGAACTCGTATGACCGCCGCTTCATCGACGAGCTCAACGCAGCGATCGACGAGATTCGCTTCGACGAGTCGGTGGCGGCCGCGGTGCTGGCCTCGGACCTGCCGAAGTTTTTCAGCGCCGGCGCCGACATCAACATGTTCCGGACGGTCAGCTCCAGGATGCGCGCGATGGCCATCCTCCACATGCACGAGGTGCTGCGCAAGATCGAGCACACGCCCAAGGTCTTCATTGCGGCCATCGGCGGCCACTGCTTAGGAGGCGGTCTCGAGATTGCGCTGGCGACCGATTTCCGCTTTGCCGCCGAGGGCGACTTTCGAATCGGGGTCCCCGAGGTGACGCTCGGGCTGCTGCCAGGGAACGGCGGCACCCAGCGGCTGCCGCGGCTGATCGGCAGG
>VBHQ01000194.1 GCA_005880395.1 Chloroflexota bacterium | reverse complement strand
CTCTTGGTAGCTCCCGTTGCCGTTGATGGCAGCGTCCCCGACGACGGGGAGCCGCCAGAGTCATCTCCGCCCTGCGAGCCGGCGGCGCCGGAAGCGGCGTGAGGGGTTCCCCTAAGCGATTGGAAATTTGCACCGGTGGGGGCAGCCCCGGCGGCGATCACTGTGGCCGGTGCCAAATGCTGCGATGTGGCCGCCTGCGCCGACGAGCTCGACGGCTGAACCGCCACGAGGATCAGTGGCGCGGCGGCCAGCGCGGCAAGCCGGGTGGCGGTCATCAGGGAGTCGACGCGGGTCGTTTCAGCCACGACGTGGCGACGAGAGGCGTGAAGCAGGCGAATGCCGCCGATGACGACGGCGAACCTCGCCGCCGTGGTGGCGGCGTGCCGGCGGGCGCGATGCAAAACCTGCGCCGCCGCCATGTAATTCAGCTGCAGAGAGACCGCGATGTCCGCAACCGGCCGGCGCTCGACCGCCGATTGCCACAACGCCAATCGCTCCCGCTGGCTGAGGCGGCTGAGTACCGCATTGACGAAGGCGCGGTCGGCCACCTCGGATTCGAGATCGGCAGTCCTGTCCGGGTTGCCACCAAGGCTGACGAGCGCACGCTGGTGCAGCTTCCGCCTGCGAAGGGTATCGAGACAGTGATTGCGGGCTACGGTCAATAGCCACGACCGGGCGGCCCGCGGGGCGGTATCAGGCGCAAGGGCGGCAAGAGCGATGAGAAAGGTCTCGTGCGCGGCATCCGCCGCGTCTTCGGCACTTCGAAGCATCCGGGTGCACAGCCTTAAGACGATCGGGAATTGCGCCTCGTAAAGGTCGGCCAGCCATCGTTCCTGGAGATCGGTAAGCGGAGGCCGTTGCGTAGCCCCAGGCATGTTGATCCTAGATTAGAGTTCCGCGAGCCCTTTTCGCAGCGCGTAAAGAATCGCCTGAGAGCGGTCGTAGACCTGTAGCTTGGCATACAAGTGGCTGACATGGTTGCGTACCGTCTTCCCGCTGATATTGAGCTCGCTGGCGATCCGGCTGTTGGCAAAACCGGCCGACATCAGCTTGAGGACCTCGGACTCACGTGGGGTCAAATTGCCTGCCGAACCACAGCTCTCGACATCGATCATGTCCAGGACGTGGCGGGTCGCCGTACTGGCGAGGACACGGGCACCAGACCTTACCGCGACGATGCTCAACACGATGAGGTCAGGCCGTGCATCCTTCAATATGTACCCACTGGCGCCAGCGCGCAGCGCCCGGAGCACGTCACTCCAGGCCTCAAATGTCGTCAGCATCAGCACCTTGATATCCGGGTTTTCGTCGGTGATCAGGGCGGCCTTTTCGACCGCATCCACGCCATCGACGGCCTCGCCAACGACCTCGACCAGGAGATCCTGTGCGAGGAGTCGTGCCAGGCCCGACCGGAAGAGCGCATGATCGTCGGCGATCAACAGACGAGCAGGCGTTGTCAGCGGACGCACGGCGCCAGCCATTCCCTCTGATCATGATGGCCGCCGGTCGCAGGGCTATAGATGAGTCCAGTCGACGCGGCTGCGCCATCCCGCCACTTCGCCCCAATGTCCCGGCCGGCCAGGCAAGTAGTCCTGCATTGCCGTCGCGAGATTGCGATCGAGCGATTCCCGCGCTAGGCTGGGCGCGATGATCGCTGCCGACGTGCGACTCGGTCAAGGCGTTGCCATCCAGCACCCCGAACTTGTGAACCTTTACGGTTGCACCATCGGCGATGGCACCAAGATTGCGGCCTTCGTCGAGATCCAGCGCGGCGTGATCATCGGGGCGAATGTCAAGATCGAAGCCTTTGCGTTTCTTCCGACCGGGGTTCGAATCGAGGATGGGGCCTTCATCGGTCCGCATGCGTGCTTTACGAACGATCGCTTCCCCCGGGCAGTTGATGATTCCGGGCGGCTTCTGGATGGCTCAGACTGGGAGATCATTCCCACCCTGGTGAAGCGGGGGGCCAGCATCGGCGCGAATGCCACGATCGTCTGCGGTGTGACCATCGGCGAAGGGGCGATGGTGGGGGCTGGGAGTACGGTCACCCGCGATGTCCCGGCGCACGCCACGGTGGTCGGAACGCCCGCCCGGGTCGTGAATCCCGCGCTCGAGCGAGCGGACGGACCGCGGTAGCAGCGGCCTATCGGGCAGCATCCTCGGGCAAATTCACGGAATGCGGTGTATCCGACTTGTGTTCTTTTCTTGGAGTGCTATATTTCGAACACTCACAGCGACCGCATGGGCGCTGCCTTAGAGAAGGAGGCAAAAAGCGGTTGACCCGGGGGGACACGGGAGCGGCCTGCTAACGGCAGGTACGTCCTTGTCTGCTGGACCGCGCGAACTATGGCCGTCACCGTCAAACGTCCTGGCAAGAAAGTAACCCGTCGTAAGACCACCGGTCGCATTCCCGACCAGATGGGAGCCCGGATCCGGAGAGTCCGGTTAGACCTGGGCCTGAGCCTGGCGGACGTCGCCGGGAAGGATTTCAGCCGAGCGTTCCTCAACCAGGTTGAGCTGGGTCGCAGCCGGCCATCGATGAAAACCCTCCAGGTCATCGCCGAGCGCCTGCGCCGTCCGATCGAATACTTTCTTCAGGACCCCACCAATTCGCTCACCGCGTTGGAGTTGACACTCGCCGAGGCAGGCACGCGGCTTCGCCAGGGCGATGCCGAGCGTGCTCGTGCGCTGGCTTCGGAGTTGATCAGCCACACATTCGTTTCGCCCGATATTCGGGCGCGGGGGGGATGGGCAGCGCGCTATACCTTCAGCGCCGTCCTAACGACGCCGGTCGTTCGTGGGATCGGGCTCTCTCAGCATACGAGGATGCCGAGTTGGAGGACCCCGTCCTGAAAGCCCGGATCCTGGGCCATCGCGCCAACATCCATTACGTTGCCGGGCAGCCGCAGGAAGCCGTCCGCGGTTACGAGGCGGCCATCGAGGCGGCCGGACATGTGCTGGACATGCAGGGCCTAGGAGGAATCTACGAGGGGTTGGCCCTATCCCTGCGCAAGATGGGTCAGTACGGACGGGCGCTCGACTACGCCCAGCGGAGCCTTCGGTTGTTTCAGACCTTGCATGACGTGCGCATGAGTGCGCAGCTGCGCAACAACATGGCCGAGATCCTGCTGGAGCAGGGCCGGCCGGAAGACGCAAAGCGTCTCTTCCTTGAAGGTGCCGACGAACTGAGCCGGGTCGGCGATAAGGAGCTGTTACCACATTTGCTCGCCGGCGTGGCCGAGGCCGACCTGGAACTTGGCGCCGTCGAGGAAGCGGAGACGGGGATTGCGATCGCCCTCGAGGCCGCGGAAGTCTCGAAGGATCCGCTGGCAAGGCTGGAGGCCCTGCGTATCGCGGGTCGAATTTCGCACCGGCGTGGCCAACCGGCGCTGGCTCGAGCTCATTTCGAGGCCGCGCTCAAGGTTGCCGATGAGGTCGGCAGTCCAGCCTCAAAGAGCAGGGTCTCTTATGACTATGCGCGGCTTCTGGAGGCGGACGGCGACCGGTCTCAAGCGATTCGTCGCTACCGCGAAGCCTATGAAAGCCGCCTGCGGGCGCCGGGCGCATAGCCCCGGCGTAAAGCCCCAGCTCAACTGGTAAGTAGCGCTTTATTTTTTGGTTTGTTCCTTGTGTCCGACATCCCGCTGCCATCACTTCTGAACCCTGGCGCCAAGGTCTGGGAAATGCCGCAGCTATTCGAATCGCGGTGAGCACTCACTCGATTGCATGACTATCGCGATGTTGCAATTGCAACGGCAGGCGTGAAGCCGAGGACTTTACAACCTAGGCGATCCAAGCAACGGATAGTTACGAACAGGCGCGTGAGGGCCTTGACCGCTTTTTCACGGATGGTATCGTTCCGAACGGATCTCAGTAGGTCCCATACTTCGTCGGAGCAGCGGGTGGACGCTGAGACCAGTGTCGAGGAGGAGGATCGTGGACTATCTGTCCCAAACCGGCGTGCCCGCGCGCCCAATAACTGTCATCAGCAGGCAGGCGGCCCGATCGGACCGTCGCCGACGCTTTGACGGCCAGGGGATACGCACCGAGCTCGATGAGTTACTGTGCTCGGTCTCGCCGGAGCCAAGCAGCGAGGCGAGCCACGTTTATCGACGGCTGAGCCGACTCCTGGGTGCCCGCATTGGCGCCACCTTTTGCCATCTCTTTACCGTGGATGCGAAGGGCCTACTGACGCTGCAGATCTCGGCCGGGCCTCGGCCTTCCGCCGTGCCGTCGCGCCGCGCGCTCCGCTTCGCCGATCTCAGCCCCTGGCATGCCGCCCTCGCGTCCGGCCAGACGGTTGTCATCCCTCTCAATCTCAATCCTGACCATGAGCTGGTCCGCCGGGGCGTTTTTTCTCCAGCGACGACCACCGCCAGCCTGGTCCCATTTCCAGATCGTGCAGGGCGATGGGGCGTGCTGGCGGTCGCCGAAGAGCGCGCCGGCATGCAACCCGACGTTGCGCAGCTCGAATTCATCGCCACGCGCCTTGGCGAGATCATGGAGCGTGAGCGGACCCGCCATGAAGAACGCGTCGCGCTCGCCCGGCACCAGCGGGAACAGGCGGTGCTCGCGGAGCGGCGGCGCTTCTCTCGAGAACTTCACGATGCCGTCGGACAATCGCTGAGCACGCTCCTGGTTCAAATTCGGTTGGCGACAGCACGCGGTGCAGCCGCGCTGGGTGAACTGCAAGTGATCGAGAACATCACGCAACAGGCCCTCGAACAGGCCCGAAGCCTGGCCTATGACCTCCGACAGGTCGATGTCGATCCCCTAGCAGAGGCCCACCGAGCCGGGGAGCGGATGCTGGCGCAACGGGGTTGCGCGTTTGAGTGGCAGGATGATCGGTCGAGCCGCGAGATCGGGTTCCAGGTCGCCCGGGAAGTCGCGGCCGCCATCCGTGAAGCGATCGCGAACATTGCCCGGCATGCGGGCGCAACGCGCGCAAGCGTGCGCCTCGAAAGTGTTGGCCGGCGGGTGCGCGCCACGATCGCAGATAACGGTATTGGCTTTACCGCCGATCGCGTCGAATTGAGCCCGGACGGACGCGGCCTGGGCCTCAAGGGGATGTCCGAACGGCTTCAAGCGGTGGGTGGAAGCGCGACCGTCAGAAGTGCGCCTGGCAGAGGGACGACCATTGTGCTCGAAGCCAGCAACAAGTCACAACGACCGGTCGATCAAACGTTTGCCATGGTGACGCCGCGAATCCTCAAGGAGGCAACGTTCGCTGTTGCGAACGGCAGCGCAGGGTAACGCAGCGTGCCGATCGAGAGCGATATCGAAAGACGAGGGTAAGCCGGGTTGTTTTGCTGGGAATCCGTGCTATAGTCCCGTACGACAAGCGGGTTAGGTGAGGCCTCGTTGAGGGAAGCTGCGAGGCGCCGAAGAGGAGGTCTGTATGCAGTTAGTCATCGACCGGAGAATGCCTGCGATTGTCGTCGTCCTCGCGCTTGTGGCGGCTGTTTGCCTCGCTTTCCTGGTTGCC
>VBHQ01000033.1 GCA_005880395.1 Chloroflexota bacterium | reverse complement strand
TGGCACATTCGCTGGATGGCGGCCGGCGCCAGGTGAACGGGAAGCGTGAAGCGGGCGCCGAATAGCTCGCTGGTGAGATCCGGCTCGCCGGCGCCCGCCAGCGCCCGGAACCGGAACCGATACCGGGTGAACGCCTCTCGGTTGCCGGCGATGGTCGCCTCGTCCTCGGCGCCCCCGGCGATGTAGTCGAAGATCCCCCGGGGTAGGACCGACCGGGCGGCCGGCTCAAAGTCCTCCAGCCGGACCGCCGATGCAGCCGCCCGAGTGCTGGTCGCCATGTCGCCAATTTTGCAGGTTGACGGCCGTCCTGCGTAAGGTTATGAAAGAAGCGAAGGGGCGGGAAGGGAGGTACGCACGTCATGGACGTGGCGATCGTCGTTCTCGCGTTCCGCCAGGCTTACGAGCCTGTCGCGAACAACATCGCGCTCTCGGCGATTATCGCGGGGATTCCGCTCTACATCCTCTTCATCATGCTCGCCGTGTTGCGGCTGCCCGCCTGGCTGTCTGCCGTGACGGCCATGCTTTCGGCGGCGGTCGTGGCGTTTGCTGTTTGGGGCATGCCGGCGCATCTCACGATCTCGGCGACGACCGAGGGCATGGCGTTTGGTCTATGGCCGATCAGCTGGATCGTGCTCAACGCCGTCTTTTTCCATAACCTCACGATTGCCAGCGGTGATTTCGACGTGATCCGCCGGTCGCTCACCCGCCTAACCGAGGACCGGCGCGTGCAGGCCCTGCTCGTCGCCTTTTGTTTCGGCGCGTTGATGGAGGGTATCGCGGGGTTCGGCGCGCCGGTGGCAATCTCGGCGGCCATCCTAGCGAGCATGGGCTTCGAGCCCATCACGGCAGCAGTGCTGGCGCTGCTCGCCAATACCGCGCCCGTCGCCTTCGGCTCGATTGGCATCCCGGTGGTGACGCTCGGCCTCCTGACGACCGGCATCATCGGCCACGGTCCGCAGGATCAGACCCATGTCACCCTCCTGCTCTCCGCCATGGTCGGGCGGCAGCTGCCGCTCTTCTCGGTCATCATCCCCGGCTTCCTGATCGTGGTGCTGGCCGGCTGGAAGCGGATGCTCGAGGTGCTGCCCGCCGTCATCACTGCCGGGGTGACATTCGCCGTCGTGCAGTTTGCCGTCTCCAACTTCGTCGGCCCGGAATTGACCGACGTCCTGGCCGCGCTGGTGTCAATGGGGGCGGTTGCGCTCTTGCTCCGCTTCTGGCGCCCACGGGAGATATGGGGATTTGCCGAAGACCGGTTTGCGCCCGCCCCGGCCATCGCCGGAGGCCGGCCTCGCAGCCTCGGCGCAGCGGTCGCCCAGGTCGTCGACTCGCCGGGCCGCGTCGCGCGTGCCTACATGATGTACGTGATCCTCGTCGTCGTCATCCTGATCGGGCAGATGGGGAACCTACCCTTCTTCAGCGGGAATCCCGCCGGCAACGTCAAGAACGCGCTGCACACCCCGGCCAACATCACCGCGGACCTGAAATGCGGCTCGCCCGCCTTCAAGCTCTGCCCCAAGCCGTGGGTTGGTCCAACGATCACCGAGAACGCGGAGGCCTTCAAGTTCCCGTACTGGAGCTTCCAGTGGCCGGGCAGCTATACCGGGACCAGCGCGAAGCCGAAGGCCGAAATCAGCCGGGAGGCACCGATCGTGAGCAAGTCCACCCCATATCCCGTGACGTTCAACTGGGACTTCCTGGCCGCGGCCGGATCGCTCGTGCTCTACGCCTGCATCGTGGCGTTCATCGCCATGAAGCTGTGGGGCTCACGAGTCCGGTTCTTTGCCACCTACGGCCGGACGCTGCGCCAGCTGGCGCTGCCAATCGTGACGATCGCGTGCATCCTCGGCATCGCCCAGGTGATGAACTACTCCGGCATGACCGGGACGCTTGCCGTGCTGATGGCCAAAACCGGGACGCTGTTCCCCTTCTTCTCAGCGTTCATCGGCGCGCTGGGCGTGTTCTTGACCGGTAGCGACACGTCGTCGAACACGCTGTTCGGCCCGATGCAGGCGCTCACTGGCAAGCTCAGCGTCCATCATTTGAGCCCGGTCCTGACGGCGGGGACGAACTCGTCGGGCGGTGTGATGGGAAAGATGATCAGCCCGCAGAACCTCTCGGTCGGTGCCGCGGGCGTCAACCGAGTCGGCGCCGAAGGTGAGATCTTCCGGCGGACGATCGGTTATAGCCTGATCCTCACCGCCGCGGTTGGCGTAGTGGCGATGATCGAGGCGTACTGGATTCCAGGGATCATTCCGAGTTAAGGGATAAGAAGGCCCCCACCCTGACCCTCCCCCTTATCGGGGGAGGGAAATGGGGCAGGGTAGGCTAGGCACAGCGATGGAAACTGGGGCCCGGGACGGGCTGTTGCGGCGTTTGCGCGAGGTGGTAGGTGAGCAGTATGCGTTCGCCGATCCCTACGAGATCCGCCTCTACCAGTACGACGCGAGTCCCGAGACGGCGTTGCCGGACATCGTCGTCATTCCCGGCAGCGCGCCGGAAGTGGCGGACGTCGTCAGGCTCTGCGCGCAGGCCGGCGCGCCGATCACGGCCCGCTCCGGCGCAAGCAGCCTCGCCGGCGGCACGGTCCCGGTGCATGGCGGCGTCGTCATCACGTTTCCACGTATGGATCGCATCCTCGAGATCGATGTCGACAACCTTCGTGCGGTCGTGGAACCCGGCGTTGTCAACCTCGCCCTGAGCCACGCGCTCAAGCCCTATGGCTACTACTACGTCCCCGACCCCTCGAGCCAGGGCGCCTGCACCATCGGAGGAAACGTCGCCACGAACGCTGGTGGCCCGCACACGCTGATCTACGGCGTCACCGTGAATCACGTCACCGGGCTGGAGGTCGCCCTGCCGTCGGGGGACCTGGTCCAGGTCGGCAGCCAGAAAGCCGCCGAGACGACCGGCTACGACCTGACCGGCTTACTGGTCGGCTCCGAGGGGACGATGGCCATCGTGACCAAGATCTGGGTGCGGATCCAGCCGCTGCCGCCGGTGCAGAAGACGCTGATGGCGGTTTACCCCGATGTCGAGTCAGCCAGCAATGCGGTTTCGGCGATCGTCCGCACCGGCATCCTGCCGGCCGCCATCGAGATGATGGACAAACTCTCCATTCAGGCGATCGAAGCCGCCTCCCACGCCGGCTATCCGCTCGATGCCGGCGCCGTCCTATTGCTCGAGGTCGACGCCATTCCGGAGCTGGCGGAAGAGCTCGGTCAGCGGATGGCCCAGGTCTGCCGCGAGAATGGCGCGACCGAGGTGCGGATCGCAAAGAATGACGCGGAGCGCCAGGCGCTCTGGAAGGGTCGCAAGGGCGCCTTTTCCGCGATGGGCCGGCTCTCGCCCGACTTCTACGTGATGGATGGGGTCGTGCCGCGCACCAAGCTTCCCGAAACGCTGGCAAAGATCGATGCCATCAGCGTTCGAACCGGGTACAAAATCTGCAACGTCTTTCACGCCGGCGACGGCAACCTGCACCCTCTGGTGCTGTTCGACGCCTTCAAAGCCGGACAGTACGAAGCGGTGCTCACCATCGGTGACGAGATCCTCAAGCTCTGCGCGGACGCCGGCGGATCGGTGACCGGCGAGCACGGCATCGGACTCGAGAAGCGCGAGAACATCCGCTACATCTTCTCCGACGACGACCTCGAGGTGATGCAACGCGTCCGTCAGGTCTTCGACCCGCACGGTCTGATGAATCCCGGCAAGCTCTTTCCCACTGATGGTCTCGAGCCAAGCCCGTCGGTATCGGCCCCGTCGCCGGCGCGCCGCCAACCGATGCCTGCCGGCCAGGGAGAAGACCTGTGGGTGTGAACACGCGAACCGAACCGGTGCCCGGCCACCAGATCAGCGTGGAGGTGCAGCGCCGCCTCGAGGTTGACGGCGTGCTGCCGGCGAAGGTCATGCGGCCCACGGATGCGGAGGATGCTGCGCGCGGCTTGCGGCTCTGCGACCTGACGCCAGCGGCGGTGGTCGTCTGGGGCGGGGGGACCCAGATGCGACTGGGAACACCACCGCGCCGGTACGACGTCGCGCTCTCTACCGAACGGATGACGCAAGTGCTCGAGTACGAGCCAGCCGATCTCACCTGCCGGTTGCAGGCCGGCATCACCGTCGCCGAACTGCAGCGAACCTTGGGCGAACAAGGGCAGCGACTGCCCCTTGATCCGCCCCATCCGAAACGCGCCACCGTTGGCGGAATGATCGCCGCCAATACCAGCGGCCTGAGCCGTTCGCGATACGGGACGGTCCGCGATTGGGTCATCGGCGTTGCGGTGGCATATCCCTCGGGCAAGGTCGCCCGAGCGGGCGGGAAGGTCGTCAAGAACGTCGCCGGTTATGACCTGATGAAGCTCCATATCGGCGCACTCGGGACGCTGGGCGTCGTCGCGGAGGTGAACCTCAAGGTCCAGGCCCAGCCGCAGGCCAGCGCGACCGTGCTCGGCCACTTCGAAGCGTCGAGTCCCGCCATCGAAGCGGGCGTCAAGCTGAGCCGCCAGTATCTTGCCCCGGCGGCCGCCATCGTGCTCGACCGCAACGCCCTATGGGCTTGCGGTCTGACGGCCGACTGGAGCTGGACGCTGGCCTTGAAGCTGGAAGGCTACGCTCGGGAAGTCGACGCCGCCAGAGATCTCGCGGCGCGCTCGATCCGCGAGGCCGGTGGCCGGGTCGAAGGCCAGGACATTCCCTCATCCTTCTGGGACGCGGCGCGCGATTGGTCGGTTCCGGATGAGCCCGACGCCGTGCTACGCGCCATGGTCCCGCTGGCCGCGATGCCGGTTCTTGCGAACGCCATGCCGAGAGAGGGACAGGCGATGGTGCAGCCGGCTGCCGGCGTGGCTGAAATTCGCTTGCCGCCCGCGCTGGCGGGTTCGGCGCTTCGTCGGCTGCGGGCCGCGGTGGGCGAAAACAGCCAGGTCATCGTCGCCTCGGCGCCGCCGGATGCGAAGACGTCGCTCGACGTCTGGGGACCGCCACCGCCGGGGTTTGCGATCATGCGGGCCCTGAAAGACGCGCTCGACCCGCACGGTATCTTGAATCCCGGCCGCTTTGTAGGCGGCATCTAAGCAGCGCCATGCCGCAGCCTCCAATGCTCGACTTCAAACGGCAGCTGAGCACGCACGGCGTTCCCACGCCGGTGGCGGACATCGACATGGACCTGGTTCGCGATTGCATTCACTGCGGGCTATGCCTTCCTAAATGCCCGACCTTCCGAGCGCTGCATCACGAGGGTGACAGCCCACGCGGACGCATGTGGCAGATCAAGGAGGCCTCGCTTGGCCTGGTCAGCTTCGACGATCCAAGGTTCCAGACCCACATTTATCAGTGTTTCAACTGCCGGGCCTGTGAGACCGCCTGCCCCTCGGGCGTGCAGTTCGGCCCCGTCATGGAGATGGCTCGCGCCAAAACGCCTCCGCAGAACCGCCGGGACCGGTTGGTGCGGGCGGTGCTGCTCAATGGCTTGCTGCCGCACCCGCGCCGCCTGCGCATCGCCGGCAGGCTCTACCGCACGGCGCGAGCGATTCGGCTGCCCGAACTACTGCGACGAAGCGGCGCCTGGAAAGTCATGCCACTCGGCAAGTTCGCCGCCTTTCCTCCAGTCGGTGACACGTCGCCTCGGCAGACGCCGCTGGCCGCAGTGACGCCGGCCGCCGGCGAGCGGCGTGGTCGGGTCGGCCTCCTGACCGGCTGTATCCAGGACGAGATGTTCCACGGCAGCAACCGCCGAACCGTGCTGGCACTGGCCAAGAATGGATACGACGTGGTCGTGCCCGAGGAGCGGGTCTGCTGCGGCGCCCTCGCCTCGCATGCCGGAGAAGCGAAGACCGCCGAGCGCCTCGCCGCCGGAACCCTGGACGCCTTTACCAGGCTCAACCTCGATGCCGTGATCGTCAATGCCGCCGGCTGTGGCTCGAACATGAAGGAGTACGAGCTGCAACTGCGGCACGACAACCAGCGCCGCGAGGCCGGCGGCGCGTTCGCCGGCCGGGTCAAGGATGCCTCCGAGTTCCTGGTCGACCGCGGGCTGCGACCGCCGACCGGTCACATCCGCGCGCGCGTTGCTTACCAGGATCCCTGTCATCTGGTTCATGGCCAGAAGATTCACCAGCAGCCCAGGCAGGCCTTGAAGATGATTCCCGGCCTCGAACTGGTCGAGATCGTAGAGAGCGACTGGTGCTGCGGTTCGGCAGGAGTCTATAACCTCACGCACCCCGAGATTGCGGAGGAGGCGCTCAGCTGGAAGGTCAAGCACATCATCGATTCCGGTGCGGAGATCATCGCCTCCGCGAATCCCGGCTGCATCCTGCAGATCGGCATGGGCCTGCAGCGGGCCGGCAAGGACATCCCGGTAGTCCACGTGATGGACCTGCTCGGTTGGGCGTACGGCGATGAGACGCAGCGGCCGCCGGTCGTGCGGCGGGCGATGGCGTGAGTGAGGCCGCCGCCCTCCCCGGGCATCGTATCGACGATGCCTGGCTAAGTGATCTCTCGGCACGGATCTGGTCGAAGCAGGAATTTTCGATGATCCCGATCGACATCGACGAGGTGCCTCGCCGCAGTTACAGCGGGCCCGCGCTCTCCGGCCGCGGAGAGCGCGTCGTGTTTTGTGGCATCCCCTCGGATTACGGCACGGCGTTCCTGCTGCACCTGATCGAGCAGCGCGTCAATCTGGTGGCGGTCGTCTGCAGCACCCGCTGGCAGCGGACTCATCCGAAGGCCGACTTGATCGCCCGCATCGCCGGTCATCTCGGGCGGCCGGTCGAGATCACCGCCAACGCCAACACCGAAGCCTTCGTTCGCTCCCTCCAGGGGTATGCGCCCGATGTCGTGATCATGGCCAGCTTCGACCAGATCCTGCAGCCGGCGGTCCTGGAGGTGCCTCATCGGGGTTGGCTCAACGTCCATCCCTCACTGCTGCCGAGGCATCGCGGGCCGGAGCCGATTTACTGGACGATCGCCGATGGCGACGCCGAGGCGGGGATCACCGTCCACCTCACCGTGCCCCGGATTGACGCCGGACCGATCCTCGCACAGCGCCGGACCAGCGTCTCGCCCGACGACACCGCCGGAACGCTCGCCAAGCGCCTGGTCGCTGAAGGTCTCGACGCCGTGGATGAGACACTCGCCGCGCTGCAGAGTGGTCGGTCGAGGCCGGTGCCTCCGTCGCTCGACCGGGGCAGCTATGAGCCTCCGGTTCGGCAGACGGAGCTCGACTGGGACCAGCCCTTCGACCGAATCGACCGGCTGGTCCGTGCCGGCCACCCGGATCAACCCCCGTTTTTCACCTACCGCGGCCAGCGTCGGTTCGTCGAGGCCGTCCGGCCGCTTCGGCCTCGCAAAGCGGAACAACTCGGCGTGGTCGCGACCATGCCGCCGGATGAGATGGTGGTGGCGGTGCAGGACGCGGTGCTGGCAGCCCGCTGGCGTAAGATCGGCCACCAGCACGCCAGCCGGCCGCTGGCCAAGCAGCAGTTTCCTTAGTGTCAGGATTTCGCCGTAGTCACTTGGCCGTTACAACGGCCGGCGTGCGAACCGAAACCAGAGCCGTATAATTGGTGCACATGGCTCAGGAAATGATCGAACAAGACACCGAACTCATCACCATCAGCGACGCCGCGCTGACGCAGTTGCGCGATCTTTTGCAGAAGCAGGGCCGGCCCGAGATGGGGTTGCGCGTCTTCGTCCAGCCTGGTGGATGCTCCGGGATGTCCTACGGCATGGGGTTCGAGGACCAACCGGAGGATGGCGACAGCGTCCGTGAGGTAGGGGGCGTGCGCCTGTTCGTCGACTCGGTCAGCGCCCGGTACATCAGGGGGGCTGAGATCGATTTTGTGGACAGCTTGATGGGTGGCGGCTTCACGGTGCACAACCCGAACGCGGTCTCGAGCTGCTCTTGCGGCAGCTCGTTCGACACCGGCGGTGACGCTGGGACCGCGCACGGCTGTAGTCATTAGCTGAAGCTGCGGTAAACGTGAGTGCGCTGGTCGCACTTATCGACCTAAAACTATCCCTTGACCCGGCCTTTTTTCGGGCGTACGCTGAGGCCCTCGCAGGAAGATCTATGGCAGCACAGCCGCGAGTCCTGATGGTCGAGGATCACCCGGAGATCGCTGAGCTCTATCAGCTGAAGCTCCAGCTTGATGGTTACCGGGTGGCGGTCGCAAGCAACGGTGTCGCCGGACTCGAGATGGCGAAGACGTTGCTGCCGGACCTGATTCTGCTCGACGTCCACCTTCCGAAACTGGATGGTCTCCAACTGCTCAGTGCGCTGCGTGAAGACGACGCCACGCGTGAACTGCTGGTGGTCATTTTCAGCGATGACGACAGCCCGTCGTTGATTCGCGAGGCCGAGCGGCTCAACGTCGCGAGCTACTTGTTGAAGGCCCACCTGTTGCCGAGCCGGTTGAGCAGCACGGTGGCCGACCTCCTCCGCAATCGGGAGAGTCCCAGGCGAACCGGCTCCGAGGCGGTCCAGCAGGCGTCCTGATCGAAATTTCTTAGCCAGCTCTTAGCCTAGCGTCATCGTTTCCTGATCCTGGCTGGTCCATCATTGACTCCGTGACCACTGGCGCACGCCCGCGTCCGACCACGGTTCTGGTCTTGCTCGTCCTGCTCGCCGCGCTGGGTGCCGGCGCGATCACCGCGGAAATCGTCCTCGGCGGCCAGTCCGCGCATCCGCTTGCTGGGACGTCGAGCCCATCACTGACCGCGGCCAGCGGCGGTGGAGCAACCGCCATGGCTCCGACCGCGATCTATCAGCAGGCGTCAAAAGGCGTGGTCACGATCGACACGCACAGCGGTAACGGGTCTGG
>VBHQ01000195.1 GCA_005880395.1 Chloroflexota bacterium | reverse complement strand
ACAACGGACACCTGTTCGTAACCTGGCAGGATAACCGTACCGGCGAGCTCGATATCAACCTCGCAGAGTCCACGGACGGGGGAGTGACGTGGAGCGAGGCAGCTGCGCCGGTCAATCCCGACAAGGGCAAAGATCATTACTTCCCAGCGGTTGACGTTGCCGCCAGCCCGCAGGGATTGCACCCAAAGAAAGAGGGCGATCACGTTGGCGTCAGCTACTACCGGACCGACCGCATCCCGAATGAGTCGGCAGTGCCTGCTGGAGGTTTCGCGCCTGGAGTCAACCCCGGGGTCGCCGCGGAGCTATCGGATTACGCGTTGGCTGGTGGGCGCGGCCTCGATACTCCATACGGCTTCAAGGTCGTGTCACCCGAATTTCCGCCGCCAGATGGCAACCAAACTGGGTTTAACGGTGATTACAGCGGGTTAGCCGTTGTCAACGACGTTGCGCACCCAATTTGGTCTGACACACGGAACGTTTCGCCGTATCTCGACCAGGGCGTTGTCCATGACGAAGATGTTTTCACGAAAGCCATCGGCTTACCTGACGGCAGGGGCGATTAGCGGCAAATAAAAAAGGGGCGCTTTAGCAAGCGCCCCTTTGCCTTCAATCCACTCACGCCGGGGCGCACATTGGTAACGGGTGCTTGCCAGGGCGACCGGTCTCGTTGGAGCAGCGATCTCCAAGGGCCGGAGCGGCACTCCGGGTAGAGGTCCCGGGTTGCGGAGACTGTGCGGGCGCAGCACTTGGCAGGGGGCGAGATTCCTTGCGAATCGGCGGGTTGATTCGGGTGGGCAAATCTGACCCCGTCGCGGCATTCGCGCCGCTCTTCACTTCGATGTTCATCGGCACCGCCGCCTTTACGCTCGATCCGGAGCTCGTCGCGGTTCCAGCGCAGGCCGCCGTGATAAACGCCGAGCAGATCAATAACGCAGGCAGCTTCATCACTAGTCTTATAACGTAAAACGCTCTCCTGTCTGACGGCTTGGACCGATAGTTACATTGGCCTTCAACTGCGCGTTCAAGCGGCCGTCGACGGCGACAAGCCCGCAGGCATCCCGAAGAGCCCGCTCGATGTATACCTTGGTCATTCGTTTCCGCCAGAAGTGGCTCAGATCGGTGTTATCCAGCGGCCGCGAAGGCTTGTCTGCAGCCTCGGCAACCTCAGCAATAAGGGCCTCATCAGGCCGCTGTCCGATGAGCGGTGACAGGAAGGCGCCGAGGTCAACGGGATGGGAGCCAACTGCTCCGAGAGCTCCCCTTGCCTCGCGGACCAGCCCCTCGTCCCAGATGAGCGCAATGGCCACGCTAAGGATGGGGAAGTCGAAGGCAGGCCGCCGGCGAAGCTTCCAATAGGCACTCGTCATCCGGCCTGAAGGCGCCGGAACGTCGAAGGTCGTGATCACCTCGTCCTTCGATTTCGTCGTGTAGTCGATCCCATCATCCTTATATATGTCCGCCGCGCGAACTCGGCGCCTACCCTTGGCACCTTGCAACGTGATCTGCGCATTGAGCGCGAGCGCAACCGGCGCCGTGTCCGACGACGAGACCGCCCAACAGCGAGGCGAGCTCCGCGCCACCAGACAGATGTCGCCATCCTTCTTGAGGCAGAAGCCGACCGCCTTGCGCCAGGAGTAGGTCTGGTTGTAATAATTGCAGCGCGGATCGACGAGCAGGTTTCCACCCAGCGTTCCCATATAGCGCACCTGCGGCGTCGACACCGAAGCGGCGGCCTGGCCTAGCGCTCGATACGATCCTTGCAGCTGCGGATGGTTAGCTATTTGATCGAGCGTCGCGCCGGCGCCGATCGTAACGCCCTTTTCGGCGTTCCCTTCGATCCGACCCGTGTCCGTTAACGCATTCAGGCTGATCAGCGTCGACACGTCGAACTGCCGCCGCTTGAGATTCGGCACCAGGTCGGTGCCGCCGGCGATGAACATCGCACCGGGGGTTGAAGCAGCCAAGTCAGCGGCCTCGGCAACCGACCTCGGCCGCAAATACTGCAGGCGCGGCAAGCGCAGCATTACCTGCCCTGCCACTCCTCGGGAACGTCTGACTTGATCACCGCGGGAAATTGGAACGTGGGCACAGTCCTGGGACCGACCCGCTTGTCTTTAGCGGCGAGCGCCTTGAGCACTTTTTCCGGGGTGATCGGAATTTCATCAATGCGTACGCGGAGCGCGTTGTAAACGGCGTTGGCGACGGCCGGGATCACCGGCAGCAGCGGACCCTGGCCTGCTTCTTTGGCACCGAACGGTCCCTCGCGATCGATGGTCTCGATCAGATAGGTATGCATGATCGGCGTCTCGAGCGCGGTCGGGCTCTTGTACTCGAGTAATGAGGGGAACTTGTGCAGCCCGAGGCGGAAGGTCTGCTCCTCCATCAAGACCTCGCCGAGCGCCATGTACACACTCCCCTCGACCTGACCCTGCACGAGCAGCGGGTTGATCGCCCGACCGATGTCATGAGCGATCCAGACTTCGGGCACACGGACCTCACCCGTCTTGAGGTCACAGTCGACTTCAACGACGGCTGCCGAATAGGAGTACGCGGGACTCGGCCCCACCCCTGATCCCTTGTAGGGTCCGGCGAGCTTGGGCGGCGTGTAGCTCCCTGTTCCCGTGACGACTCCGTCTTCCGCCTCCGCGAGTTGGACCGCCTGCGCGAAGCTCACCCCGTCTTCGGGACGGTTGCGTCGGAAGATCCGTCGGTCGCGA
>VBHQ01000184.1 GCA_005880395.1 Chloroflexota bacterium | reverse complement strand
TCGTCAAAAGTTCCTCGACATCGCCCCGGCTGAATGGTCCGACGTGCTCGCGGTCAACCTCACCGGTGTGTTCAATGTGGCCCAGCACGCCGCGCGCCGCATGGTGAAGAGCGCGGGCGTCATCATCAACATGGCCTCAACGAACGGCATGGTCGGCCATCCGTTCTATGCCGGCTACAACGTCTCTAAGGCCGGCGTCATCGAGTTGACGCGCACGATGGCCCTGGAGCTCGCGCCGGCGGTGCGCGCGATCGCCGTCTGTCCCGGATACGTGCTAACGCCGATGCAGGAGGCCGAGTACACGCCGCAAATGCTCGAAGAGGTCAATCGCAAAATCCCCCTCGGCCGGCACGCCCAGCCGGAGGAGATCGCTGCGCTGTTTGCGTTCCTCGCATCCGACGAGGCGCCCTACATCACCGGCCAAGCGATCGTGATCGACGGCGGCGAAACGGCTGGCGGGCTAGCCAGCCGTTAATCGCCGCGCGGTTTCCGTTCAGGCTTTGGTCGGAACGGGTGCTTCCTTCATCTGGGCGATGCGAATGTGATTGCCGAAGGGATCGCGAAGGCCAAAGTCGATCCCATAGGCCTGCTCCGTCAGCTCCTGGCTGAACTCCACGCCCTTTTTGCGAAGGTCGTCGTAGGCTTTGCGCGCATCTTTGCTCGTGAAGAACAGGTGACCTCCACTGCGCCCTTTGGTGACAAGGTCGCGGATCTGGTCGACGGTTTTCGGATCGACGATGGGCGGCGCTGGCTTCTCGAGCAGGATCTGCCGGTCCGGATCGCCCGGGACGTTGACCGTCAGGAAGCGCATGAAGCCGAGGTCCTGGTCGGTGTTCTTTTCCAGGCCCAGCGTGTTCACGTAGAAATCGAGCGCCTTGTCCTGGTCGAGCACGTAGATCTGCGAGATACGAAGAGAATCGATCATTGTGGTGTTCCTCCTGTCAGATTGCTTGATGACCACAAGCTATCCCACTTTCCTTGGGGACGCTTCTCCAAAACTGCTAGGTCTGATCCAGGCCATCGCGAAGCAGGTGGGCACGGGCGGAAGCTGCCCCCGAGCCCGATATTCGCCCGGCGTCTCGCCCACGATATCGTGAAAGGTGCGGCTGAAGGTCCCGAGGCTGGCGAAGCCGACATCGAAGCAGACGTTAGTCACGCTGCGGTCGGTCCGTCGCAGGAGGTACATCCCCCGCTCGACGCGGCGCCGTTGAAGGTAGCGGTGCGGCGTCTCCCCGAATGTGGCGCGAAAGGTTCGGATGAAGTGCGCCTCCGAGGTGGATGCGATAGCCGCGAGCTTGGCGATGTCAAGGGGTTCGGCATAGGTGACGTCCATCGCATCCCGGGCACGGAGCATCCGCCGGTTGGATTCCTCGCTTGCACGGGTCATCGCGTGATGATCATGCCAAACGAAGCCTAAAATCCCCCGAGGAAGACAATAAAGCCAAGCTTGGTGATGAGCGAGTTGAGGGGTAGGGCGGAGCGGAAAGCGGATGTGCTGGCCGCATTAGAGCAGAACCACGATTTGTGGCTCGCGACCGCCAGCCCCTCGGGGCAGCCGCACCTGATCGCGGTTTCGTCCTGGTGGGATGGTCACGAGGTGGTCATTGCAACCAGGGCCGGGAGCCCAACCGCCAGGAACCTCGCTGCGACGAAGCTCGGACGGCTTGGCCTGGGTTCGCCTGAAGACGTCGTCACGATCGACGTTGCGCTGTCGGAACAGGTCCCCGTCAGGACTGCGGACGCCGACCTCAAGAAGGGCTTCGTGGTTGCGGCCGGTTGGGACCCGGCAGAGGAAGGCGACGACTGGGTGTTCTACCGCTTACAGCCGCTCCAGGTACAGGCTTATCGTGGCTACAGCGAACTACGGGATCGACATCTGATGCGCGACTCCCCCTGGCTCGTATGAAACACATCGAGGAACTGCGCGTCATGCTGTGGGGCGCGCCGTGCCATATCTAATGTCGTGAATCTCTTTACCGTGCTCATCGCTGCTCCAACGATCATCGCGGCCTGGATCTGGTTCTGGCCGCGAAGCTGGTTTGCGTTCTTGCAACGACTCGCCGACAATCCGCGTTTTACGCCTTTTCCGCCGGTTGATCCGTTCGCTTTTGCCCGCTCGGTCCCCGCATTCGCACTTGCGTTGGTCATGTTTGTCGCTATTGTCTTTGTCCTGTCGTTGCCCTTCGGCGGATTCAATGCAACACCAAGTTCAGGGGCACAACTCCTACTGGTGCTCGGCGCGGGGCTGCTTCCGTTTGTCCTGTGGACTACTGTCCTCATGGTCGGCTGGCCGCGCCATCTCGTTCCACCGAATGCTCGTAGCGAGGCCGACCTGGAGGAGCAAAGGTACGTGGCCGATCATCCGCTGGTCGCCTTGGCCGTTATCGTTGTCCTCGTTGCGGTTGGTGCGGCAGAGATTTGGTGGAAGCAGGTCGTTCATTAGCGCACTGCTGAACTACCAGTAGCGCCAGGTATTCGATGGCGTTGTGCCGAACATCTCGTTCCAGAGCACGTCGTTCCCGGTCAAAGTTGACCGGTTGAAGGCGTGGAGAAACGCCGAAACGCCGATCCGCTTGACGCCATGGGTGCCGATCAGGCCGACCGTATTGAGTCGCGGCGCGACCACGTCCCAGGGATCGAGGACGCCTCGCAGGTAAGGATAGGTGGCGAGCGAGCCACCGAAGACGTCCGACACATTGGCGGTATGGCCACCGTCCGAGGCCGAGAAGAAGGCGATGATGACATGCCCGGCCGACATCAAAACCTGACCCGCGGTTTGATCCACTGCGGCATTTTGCGAGGCGCTTTCGGCGTCGATGCCGTAGTAGACCTGATACTGCGTCGTGTCATCGACGTCGTAGAGGGCAGTGCTGCCCATGTGGGTCAGGGCGTAGCAGCGCGCCGCCACGATTTGCGCCTTGATGGCCTCGAGTGGCCAGCTGGAGGGGACTTCGCCGAGTCCTCGGAGGTAATCCTCGATTGGCAGCACATTGATGACGTAAAGGAGTCCGCCACTCGGCTGGGCGACGATGGTGCCGCGATACGCGTGATAGCGGCCGGATGGGCCATAGACCGTGAGGCGGGTCGCCGCCGACGTCGGGACCACTTTCTCGACGCCACCGGACACCGCGAGGGAGACTGCCTGGCCCGGGGCAAGATTGCGTACCTGACTACCGGCGATCAGCTGGGCCGGGCCGGTAGGGACAACGCGGTAGGTGGCGGTTCCCCAGAGAACCGCGACGTGGATGGGCGTGTTCGCGGTGGCCAGGCTCGACCAGATTGTCCCCGTGTAGAAATGCTGATCGATGAACCGGTAATTGAGTCCGGCGAGCGCCATTCCCTTCGCGCCCCACTGGCCGAGCCCAACGCCGTGACCCCAGCCGTGGCCACAAAAGCGAACCGATCCCGGAGGTGCCGCCGGCGGACAGGTCGCGGCATAGCTTGCGCCTCTACCTTTCAGAGCGGCCTGCGCCGCCTCGGTTTCGTATTGATCGAGCTTTGTCTGGAGCGCGCGCGCCTGTCCCTGCAACCCGCTGAGGTGGATCAGCGCCTGACGGCGGGCGTA
>VBHQ01000183.1 GCA_005880395.1 Chloroflexota bacterium | reverse complement strand
ACTGTGAAGTGGTTTAACGCGGAAAAGGGCTTTGGTTTCATCTCCCAGGACGACGGCGGCAACGACGTCTTCGTGCACCACTCGGGGATCGACGCTAGCGGCTTCCGCAGCCTCGACGAGGGGCAGCGCGTGCAGTTCGAGATCAGTCAGGGCAGCAAGGGCCTGCAGGCCACCGGCGTGCGCCCGGTCTGATCTCACCGCGTAACTGGGAGCCCGCTTGCCCCTCGGGGAGGCGGGCTTCCCGGCGTATCCGTCGTCCGCCGTCACCGCCCTAGCCCCCCAGTTCGCTGACTCACCCCAACATCACTCAACCAAGTTGGCTGGCAACGCAGCTCACCAGCCGAGCTAGACACCGTCACCCCCACGGATCCGCTTGCGGTGCAAGCAGGATCCGGCTCCAGAGCCGCCCGGTGGCCATTCCGCTACCGAGATGACCTAGGACGCCGCTGAACAAGTCGGTCGGTGGCCGTCGTGTCTGACGGCTGGGCGCCTGGTTAGCTGGGATGATCTTGCTGTGCAGGGTCCGACGCGTACCGAGCGGGAGTTGCTGGACGCCCAGGCGATGGTTGGGGAGCTGGTTCCGGCTGGTGGCGTGTTCGCGTTTCTGGCCGAGCACCGCCATCGGCTGTTTCCGGATTCGTTCATTGCGGACTTGTTCCCGTCGTGGACGGGGCGGCCGTCGCTGCCGGCGGATCTGGTCGGGTCGGTGCTGGTGCTCAAGGAGCTGCTCGATCTGTCGGATGCGCAGACCACGGAGGCGTTGAGGTTCGATATCCGCTGGAAGGTGGCGTGCGGGCGGTCGCTGACGCAGATGTCGTTCGACCCGTCCACGCTGGTGTATTGGCGGCGCCGGATCGCGGCCTCCAAGCGCCCGGACCGGGTGTTCGACGCGGTGGCGGAGGTGATCGCCGAGACCGGGATCCTGCGGGGACGGCGCAAGCGCTGTGTGGATTCGACGGTGTTCGACGACGCGGTGGCCACCCAGGACACCGTGACCCAGCTGGTGGCGGCGATGCGGCGGGTGGCGCGGGTGGTGCCCGGCGCGGCCGAGGTGCTCGGCCGGGTCTGCGCGCTGGACTACACGCGGCCGGGCAAGCCCTCGATCGACTGGGACGACCCGCAAGCGAAGCAGAACCTGGTGTCGGACCTGGTCAACGACGCCCTATCCGTGCTGGCCGAGCTGTGTGGGGACGACGCGCCGCGGCGGGATCAGGCCGCGGCGGACGCGTTGGGGCTGTTGGCGCTGGTGGCCGGGCAGGACGTGGAACCGGCCGAAGACTCCGATGGCACCGACGGGCGGTGGCGCATCGCCCGCAAGGTCGCCGCGGACCGGGTGATCTCCACCGTGGATCCCCAGACCCGGCATGCCCGCAAGTCCAAGGCGGTGCGCAGGGACGGCTACCGCGGGCACGTGGCCGCCGAGCCGGACACCGGACTGATCACCGACTGCGAGCTGACCAAAGCCGCCGGGCAAGCCGGCAGCGACCCGGTGGTCGGCGAGCAGATGATCTCCCGCGACCGCTACCACCAGGCCGACGCCGAGCCTGTGCCAGACGAGCGTGCCGGTGACAACCAGTCCGCGGCCGACCAGGAAAACAGCGAGGGCCTGCAGGTGTATGGCGACTCCGCCTACGGCACCGGACAGGCCCGCGCCGCCTACCGTGCCGGTAGGCACGACACCGTGATCAAGCCCAAGCCGCTGCGCCCGGCCGTCGAGGGCGGGTTCACCCGTGACGATTTCGGCATCGATGAGGACGCCGGCACCGTCACCTGCCCCGGCGGGCATACCCGGTCGATGAGCGCCAAACGGACGGTGAGCTTCGGCAAGGCGTGCGCCAGCTGCCCACTGCGGGAGCGCTGCACCACGGCCAAGCACGGCCGGTCGATGACCATCCACCCGCACGAGGACCTGTTGCGTGCCGCCCGCGCGCAGGCCCGCACCCCGGAGTTCAAGCGGGCCTACCCACGCCGCTCGACCGTCGAGCGGATCATCGCATGGACCGCCACCCAACACGGACGACGGGTCAAGCTGCGCTACCTCGGCGTCGCCAAAAACCACGCCTGGCTGCGCACCCGATGCGCCGCGATCAACCTGCGCACCCTGCTCAAGCACGGCCTGACCCACCGGGGCGGGGCCTGGGCCCTGGCCTAACGGCCAGGGGCATGTCGACAGCCCCGCTTGCCGGCATCCAAACCACCACCAGACTGCTATCGGCGGGAACAACGACCACGTTGTCGACCCCAGAGGTCTGACCTAACCGCCGCAAAGACGGCCTTGTCGGCGTTCTTCCCGCCCCAACCCATTCCTTGTTCAGTGCACTCCTAGGGCTATGTGTGACCAGCGACATTTGCGAGTACTCAACCTGCGGGCGGTGCCACGGGCGGTTGAGCCGCTGCTAGGGTTGGCGCTGACCGGAGTCGATTTTCCGCCTCACGTGCGCTGCCGCGGCGGGGATCTTTGCGGTGCTCAGCGTGCTACAGCTGCGTGCTCTGCCGCAGCGCCGGACATCAGCAATCCCCACCCAAAGTCTGTGGTAACGCAGTGCCGCTCGGTACTGCCCAACCGCTGCGTCCTGCTCTTCGACTGCGATGATCGGCAGCTATGTGCTGGCTTTTCAGGTTTATTTGTCCCTC
>VBHQ01000032.1 GCA_005880395.1 Chloroflexota bacterium | reverse complement strand
GGTTTACATCCCTAGAGACTTCATCCCTCACGCGGCGTTGCTCCGTCAGGCTTTCGCCCATTGCGGAAAATTCCTCACTGCTGCCTCCCGTAGGAGTCTGGGCCGTGTCTCAGTCCCAGTGTGGCTGTCCGTCCTCTCAGACCAGCTACCCATCATCGCCTTGGTGGGCCGTTACCTCACCAACTAGCTAATAGGCCGCGGGCCCATCTGAGAGCGTCTTGCGACTTTAGTTGTCAGAAGATGCCATCCAACAACCACATGCAGTATTAGCTCTGCTTTCGCAGGGTTATTCTGCACTCTCAGGCAGGTTGCCCACGTGTTACTCACCCGTCCGCCACTAGCGCTAGCCACCCTTGCGGGCAGCTAGCACCCGTTCGACTTGCATGTGTCAGGCACGCCGCCAGCGTTAATCCTGAGCCAGGATCAAACTCTCCGTAATAACCTCGACCCAACAGGGCTGAGGCTAAAGACTTAAATCAGGGGTCCCCACGACATTTCGAAGGGCCTTCTCGGAGAAGTCCGTTCCACTCTTCAATTGTTAAGGTGCTCGCCGGGCCCAAGACAAGAAACGCGCAGGATTACCTCCCGCCTCTCGGGCAGCTTGAGAATGATACCCGATCGGGCCGCGCAGTTGTCAAGAAGGTACGGACGCCCGACAAGCATACCCGGTGCCGGCGGCGGCTAAACCGCTCCGCCGGCCGCCGCCAAGATCGGTGGCACATCTACCTGGCCAGGGCTAGCGATATTCAGGCAGTTGCTCCAACTCATCCGCGGCCAGGTCGGTATAGACCCGCTGCGTCGTGATCTTCGGGATCCGATCCGCGCGGACCTCGACCCGCTGTCCACCACGGCTGAGCTTCACCACGATGCCGTGGAAGATGTCGTCCTCCTTATCGCCCAAGACCTGCTCAGCGCGGCCGATCTCCTGCCCAGCCTCATCCATGACCGGCGCCTTATCCGGCATGGCCAGCCAGGCTACCTCGCGTTCGTCCTCGCTGGCGGCCATCTAAAACGCCCGCCGGCCAGAAAACGCCCGGGCAAGCGTCAATTCGTCGGCGTATTCGAGCTCGCCACCAACCGGCAACCCGTGCGCCAGTCTGGACGTTCTGATCTCGAGTGGCGCCAACTGCTCGGCGAGGTAGGCCGCGGTCGCCTCCCCTTCCATGTCCGAATCGGTCGCCAGGATGACCTCGGCCACAGGCTCCCGGCGCAGCCGGCTCAGCAACTCGCGAGTCTTCAACTCGGCTGGCCCGATGCCGTCGATTGGTGACAGCGCTCCGTGAAGCACGTGATACAAGCCGTGGTATTCGCCGGTTCGTTCGATCGCCAGCACATCGAGGGGCTCCTCGACCACACAGAGAACACTCCGGTCCCGCCGCGACGACAGACAGATCGAGCACCGCTCCGCTTCGGCGATAAAGAAGCAATCGTCGCAGAATCGAATCCGGGCCTTGACCTCGACCAGGGCGGTTGCCAGGCGCTCCACCGAGTCGCGAGGCGTCCGCAATATATAGAAGGATAGGCGCTGGGCCGTCTTGGGCCCGATGCCAGGCAGTTTCCCCAACTCTTCCATGACCCGAGTCAGGGAGGCCGGAACTTCAGCCACCGACCTCCACCTCAGCCATATAAATCCCTACCTGGTCCCGCGTGCCGGCCTACCCCATCAAGCCGGGTGGCAGTCCCATCCCCGCCGTGATCGCGCCCATCTCCTTGCTGGCCAGTTCGCGCGCCTTGTCCATGGCGTCGTTCACGGCCGCCAGCACCAGGTCCTGGAGCATGTCGACATCGGTTGGGTCGACCACCTCCGGCTTCACCGTCACCGACAGGACCTTCTGGTGGCCATTCGCCACCACCTCGACCATCCCGCCGCCCGCGGTGCCGGTCACCGTCTTCTCCCCCAGCTCCTCCTGGATCTTCGCCATGCGGGTCTGCATCTGCTGCAGTTGCTTGAGCATCTTGAACTGCTGTCCCACCTAGGCTCTCCCTCGCGGTGTGACCCGCACATTGGTGGCATCAAACCGGTTCATCGCTTCCTTGACGAGCGGGTCATCCGCGATTGACGGGGCCGGCCTTGGGGCCGCCGGTGCACCGGCGGGCGCCGTCTTCGCCTCGGCCACGAGCTCGACACGAGCGTCTGGACCGAACACCTCATGGACCGCCGACAGGAGGGTCTCGCGATTGCGGGCGCCGCCCATCAGGTCAGCGTGGGCCGGATACCGGAACTCGATCCGGATCAAGCCGTCCCGTACCGCGGTCAGGCGCGCATCGGTGAGCAGGCTGGCCACCGGCTTTGGCAGCTTCTGCTTCAAAACCTCCCAGCGCGCGTCCGATCCCGATACCGCCGGCTCCGCATCCATGGCTGGCTCGATGAGTCGCTCACCTGCCGCCTGTTCGCTGGCCGGCTTCGGCGGGACCGTTACCGGGATTGGCTGGATCATGGACGAAAGCAGCGTTACCTCGAGCAGCAGCCGCGCATCCGCGCCTTTGCGAAGCTCCGGCTCCATTTCCATCAAGCTCCTCCATAATCCGAGCAACGCATTCCGTCCGGCGGCCCGCCCAATCTTCTCCAACCCAGCAGACGCGGCCCCGCCAAGCGCCTCGGCATCCTGATATCCGACCGACAGCAGGGCCGCCTCACGGATGGCTCCCAGCAAGGCACGCACCAGCTGGCGAACATCGCCTCCGGCGTCGTAGAACCGTTGCAGCTCCGCCAGCGTTCGGGCCCCGTCACCGTCGACGACGTAGCCGAGCAGGCGCACCAAGGTTTCCGGATCGGCCAGCCCCAGCAGCTCGTGCGTCCGTTGAATCGTGAGCTCGTCGCCTGCCTGGGAGATCAGCTGGTCGACGAGCGTGATCCCGTCCCGCATTGACCCACGGGCGAGGCGAGCCAGCAATGCGAGGCTCTGCGGGTCCACCTTGACCCCTTCTCCTTGCACGATCATGGCCAGCCGCTGCGCGATCGCCCCGGTCTCGATGCGCCGGAAATCAAAGCGCTGGCAGCGCGAGGCCACCGTCAGCGGAATCTTGTGCGGTTCGGTGGTCGCGAGCACGAAGACCACATACGGCGGGCAGGTACTTGACCCGCTCGCGCAGGTCACGGATCTCATCGATCCCTCGGTTGGAGGCGGCGTCGATCTCGATCAAATCGACCGCCGCGCCACTGGCGATCTCGACACAATTCGCGCAGACCCCGCATGGCTCAGCACCCTTGCGGTCCAAACAGTTGATCGCCTTCGCCAGAATGCGAGCGGTCGACGTCTTCCCGGTCCCGCGCACGCCCGAGAACAGGTAGGCATGCGCGACGCGTCCCTGTTCCACCGCATTCCTGAGGGTCTGAGCAATCGCATCCTGTCCGACCAGCTCGCCAAATCGCTGCGAGCGGTACTTCAGGTAGAGGGTCTGGTAAGCCATCGGCTGCCTCGACAATTCTACGGGCATCCCGATCGTCGCCCCGCAAGGTAAACCTTGGGGTTGCGGACTAATAGATCGGCGCCACCAGGCAGGTGGGGCCGCCGTCGGCCCGCAGAAATTCATCCAATTCCACCTCGACCACGGACGCGCCGGCCTGGCGCATCACCGCGACCGCATCGGGGAATCCACCGGCAACAAAACAGCGGCCGCCTACCGCCAGCACGTTCGCGGCGGCGATGTCGCGCTCTTGAATCAGGAGTCGCTCCACGTCATCGGGCACGACGTCCGTGTCCGCCGCGTCGAGAGAACGAAATCCGGACGCCGTACCGATCAGTCGGCCGGGACCGAGGGGCGTCAGGGCCGACGCGAGATGCAGCCGGTCATCCACAGGGCAAAGAGAGGCGCGATAGCCAAGGCGGGTCACGGCCTCCGCGAGCTGCCGCGCGCCTGCCTCGTTCGTGCGTGCGGAAACGCCGATCGCAACTCGCTGCCCATAGGTGATCACGTCGCCCCCATCGAGCGTGCCCGGCTCTGCGATTTCCATCACCCGAGCCTGCGGCGCGAGTCGGCGCGCGGCCGCGAGCACCGAGGCAACCTCAGGGCGTCGCGACGCCTCGCCGGGCCGGGCCAGGACCAGCAGCACCGTTTCTCCTTGCCCGGCGCGAGGAAACGCGAGCACCGTGTCCCAGGTAAAGCACGCGTCCGGCAAGTCTGGCTCCGGTGGCAGCAGTGTGACACCAATGCTTGTCGCCTCGATTGCGCGGACATATTCGGCATGCTGGTGCCTCGCTCGGTGGGGATCGATCCGCTCGCGGTCGGCATGCTGGGACAGGGCCCGGCGCAACGCCTCACTCGGCGGTCGCATGATCAGCCGCATCAACGCATTGTGCCGCACATGGGGAGCCGCCTTCCGTCAGCATTACAGCGATGGCGCAGACGCTGCGCTGGCGCGAGCTCTTCCAGGGCAGCCGCGGAAAGCTCACCGCCGGCATCCTTCTCGTCGAGTTCCTCGTGGCCGTCGAGGCGCTCGTTGTCGTCGCCATCATGCCAGCCGTCCGTCGTGATCTCGGTGGCCTGGAGTACTACGGGCTCGTCTTCACCGGCTTTTCGCTCGCCGCGCTCGTCGCCTCGCCGATCGGCGGACGCAGTGCGGATCGTCGCGGGCCCGCTCGACCGTTCCTGGCGTTCGCAGCCGTCTTCATCGCCGGGACGGTGCTCTGCGGCCTCGCGCCGACGATGCCGGCGCTGGTGCTGACGCGTGTCCTGCAGGGGCTCGGCGCCGGTGGCGCCTACACCGTCGCGCTCACCGCGCTGACCCGGAGCTACGACGACGCCGGCCGAGCGCGCGTCCTTGCGCTGCTGGCGGGCGCGTGGATCATCCCCGGCTTGCTCGGGCCCTCTTATGGGGCGCTGCTCGCCGGCTCGATCGGTTGGCGCTGGGCATTTTTTTCGATTCTTCCGCTCATCGTGGTCGCGATCGCGCTCGCATTTCCCGGGCTTCGCGCCATCAAACCAGCTGCACGTTCCGATGCGACATCTCCACGTCGCTGGCCACCGCCGGCTGGGATGCCTGCGGCGATCCTCACGATTTTCTTCCTGATCTTCGCGTTCATCGGTGCGGAGTATTTCATCCCACTGATGCTGACGGCGGTCCGAGGGCGCTCGCTCACAGAAGCCGGCATTGTCGTAACGCTCGGTACCGTCAGCTGGTCGGCTGGCAACTGGTGGCAATCGCGCGCCGTCAACCGGATATCGGCGCGCTCGCTTGGGCGCGTCGGCGCCGCGATTCTGGCGCTCGCGATCGTGGGCATCATCCTCTCGCTGGCCGATCTGCCGCTGCGCTCGCGCTCGGTGGGGCGCTCGGCGGAACTTCCATCGCGATGGCCCTTGCCGTGCACGCTTCTCTCGTCGCGGGCCTCCTCGGTGCCCTGGTTCTCTCACTTGCCTCCGCGCTGGCGGCGCTTGCGCTCGCACCGCGACTCGGCCGGTACAGCCACTAGCCTGAATGTCCGATTCCCGCTAGCGCGATCCGGAAACGGCGGTCACAATAGGGTTTGTGACCAGCCAGCCGCTCGACGTCGAACGCTGCTACCGGGCGGTTGAGAGCCGCGACGCGCGCTTCGATGGCTGGTTCATCACGGCCGTCACCACGACCGGCATCTACTGCCGTCCGAGTTGCCCGACGCCGGTGCGACCGAAGCGTGAGCACGTTCGGTTCTATCCGACGGCCGCAGCAGCTCAGCTCGCTGGCTTTCGCGCCTGCAAACGCTGCCGTCCGGACGCGTCGCCCGGCTCGCCCGAATGGAACGTGCGGGGGGATCTCGTCGGCCGGGCGATGCGGTTGATCGCGGACGGCATCGTCGATCGCGAGGGCGTTCGCGGCCTGGCACGACGGCTCGCCGTCAGCGAGCGCCATCTCCATCGCCTGATGCTGAGCCAGCTCGGCGCCGGTCCGCTCGCGATCGCCCGCGCGCAGCGCGCCCAGACCGCGCGCACCTTGATCGAGACGACCGACCTCGCGCTCACGGACGTCGCGTTCGCGGCCGGCTTCGATAGCGTCCGTCAGTTCAATGACACCGTCCGCGAGGTGTTCGCGCTCACCCCGACCGAGCTGCGCCGGACAGGGCGGCGCCGCGGAGACATCGCCCATGGCACGCTGGTGCTCCGTCTCCCGTACCGGCCACCGTTCGATTGGTCATCACTGCTTCGATGGTTGCAAGCGCGCAGCTTGCCTGGGATCTCCGAGACGGCCGGCAATCGGTACCGACGGACACTCCGGCTGTCGCGCGGTGCCGGTATCGCGGCGCTTGAACCGGTGAACGGCCACATCGCCTGCACGCTCCAGTTGGAATCGATGACCGACCTGACGAGCGCGGTTCGCCAATGCCGGCGCTTGCTGGACCTCGATGCCGATCCAGCGAGCGTCGTCGAGGTGCTGGCACGCGACCGTCGCCTCGCGACGCACGTCAAGAAACGCCCCGGCTTGCGCGCGCCCGGTGCCGTGGACGGCACGGAGCTCGCAATGCAGGCGATCCTCGGCCAGCAGGTCTCGCTCGCAGCCGGGCGGACGCTTGCGACCAGGCTTGTCACCGCGCATGGCGACGTGGTCAAGATCGCCGACCCGACGCTCAGCCATCTCTTCCCCACTGCGGAGCGCATCGCCGAGGCGAATCTTTCGACGCTGGGCGTGCCTGCGACGCGTCAGGCAACGATGCGGATGCTCGCCCGCACGCTCGCGGCCGGCACGTTTGCGCTTGACCCGGGTGCAGATCGGCAGCAGGTCTACCACCAGTTGCTGACCATGCCCGGCATCGGCGAATGGACCGCGGGCTACATCGTGATGCGCGGACTTGGCGACCCGGACACGTTCCTGCCCGGCGACCTCGGCATTCGGAAGGCAGGCGCGCGACTCGGGCTCGGCACCAGCCCGAGCGCGATCGCCGACCATGCGTCAGCCTGGCGCCCCTGGCGGACGTACGCAACCCATCAACTTTGGGCCACGTTGGCCGATCATTGAGGAGGACGCCCATGTCTCGCACGGCTCCGCTCTACAGCACGACGCACCCCACGCCCGTCGGCGAGCTCACGCTGATCGCGTCCGACCGCGGCCTTCGCGCAATCCTCTGGCCGAAAGAAACGTCGCAAAACGCCGGGATCGCCGCGCGAACCCTGCGCAACCCCGACCATCCCGTTCTTCGACAGGCTTCGACCCAACTCGATGAGTACTTTGCCGGCACACGCGAACGTTTCGAGCTCCCACTTGATCTGGAAGGAACCCGCTTTCAGCTTGCCGCATGGCGCGCGCTCGCCGACATCCCGTTCGGCGCGACCACCAGCTACGGCCAGCAGGCCCGGGCGCTCGGTGCTCCGACGGCCGCCCGAGCGATGGGCGCCGCGAATCGTGCGAACCCGGTCTGCATCGTGCTGCCCTGCCATCGCGTCATCGGCGCCAACGGCGCCCTGACCGGGTTTGCGGGTGGCCTTCCGACCAAGCAATGGCTGCTCGATCACGAGGCGCGCGTTGCCGGCAAGCTCACCCTTCCCCTTGGGGAGAGGGCCGGCGTGGGGACTGCCCGTAGTATCGAACCTGCGCCATGGTCCGCTCGTCAACCGATGCAGCAGCGCTGGTTCACGCCCGAGGGCTAACCAAGCACTTCGGCGCCCTGGTCGCGGTCAACGGCATCGACTTCGATGTCGCGCGCGGCGAAGCGTTTGGCTTCCTCGGGCCGAACGGGGCAGGAAAGACCTCGACGATGCGCATGATCAACTGCGTTTCGGCGCCATCCGCTGGCGAGCTCAGCGTCCTCGGTTTGAATCCGGTAACCGACGGGCCTCGCATTCGCGCCCGGCTCGGCGTTGTGCCGCAGGCCGACACCCTCGACACCGAGTTACGGGTCGATGAAAACCTCTACACCTACGCCCGCTACTTCGATATGCCTCGGGCGCTCGCCCGGCAGCGCACTCGGGAGCTGCTCGAATTCGTCCAGCTCACCGACCGTGCCCACGACGAAGTCGAGCCGCTGTCCGGCGGCATGAAGCGGCGCCTGACGATCGCGCGGGCGCTCGTCAATGAGCCGGAGCTTCTGCTGCTCGACGAGCCGACGACCGGCCTCGATCCGCAGGCGAGGCATCTGGTGTGGGATCGGCTCTACCGCCTCAAGCAGCAGGGCGTGACCATTGTCCTGACAACGCACTACATGGACGAGGCCGAGCAACTCTGCGACCGCTTGGTCATCATGGACAAAGCGAGGATCGTCGCCGAGGGATCGCCGCGTCGCCTGATCGATGAATACTCGACGCGCGAGGTGCTCGAACTCCGTTTCGCGATCGACGCCCGACCGGGGCTCGACGGCAAGCTCGCAGGGGTGGCGGACCGCGTTGAGTTGTTGCCCGATCGGGTCTTGCTTTACACCCACGACGGCGAGGCGGCAGCGGCCGCCCTCCATGGCCGCGGGGTTCGGCCCGAGAGCACATTGATCAGGCGCAGCACGCTCGAGGACGTGTTTCTTCGCCTCACCGGACGCAGCCTGATCGAATGAGCGCCGGATGACCGGCCTCCTTCGATTTCTCGAACATCACGCCCTGCTCTACCGGCGCACCTGGAAGGGCTCGATGTTCGTCTCTTTCATCTCGCCGCTGCTCTTTCTGGGCGCGATGGGTTTCGGGCTTGGCAGCTTGATTTCCCGTGGGCCGGTAGGGACGGTTGACGGTGTGACTTACGTGGCGTTCCTGGGGCCGGGCTTGCTGGCGGCCACGACCATGCAAACGGCCTACGTCGAAGCGACCTATCCCATCCTCGCGAAGATCCAGTGGCTCCGGACTTACGATGGCATGCTGGCGACGCCACTAACGATCGGCAATGTCGTCTCCGGCGAGTTGACCTGGATGGCGTTTCGCCTGATGATGGCCGCTGTCACGTTTTTCATCGTCATGGTCCTGTTCGGCCTGATCCACAGCCCCTTGGCGGCGCTCGCCATCCTCGTCGCGATCGTCAACGGTCTCGCGTTCGGCGCCCCAATCCTCGCCTTCACGGCCACCCAGCACACAGACAGCGCGTTTTCGGTCATCGGCCGTTTCCTCATCACGCCTCTGTTTCTCCTTGGTGGCGCCTTCTTTCCGATCCACCAGCTCCCAAAGTTGTTGCAGGATCTTGCCTGGCTGACGCCGCTGGCGCACGCAGTAACACTGGCGCGCGGCCTCACAACCGGCCACGTCGCCTCATCCGCCGCGATCGACATGCTCGTCCTACTCGGCTACGCCGCGATCGGCCTCGTCGCGGCCACCATCACCATGCGCCGTCGGCTGTCGAAATGATCGCCAGCCTGATAACGCGGCGCCGGATTCAGCTGCCGGCCGCTGGGCGTGCGGCGCACCTGGTCGAACGCAACACGGTGCTGTACCGGCGTCATTGGTTGCTCCTGGTCTCCGGTTTTTTCGAGCCGCTCCTCTATCTCCTCGCCATCGGCTTCGGCGTCGGCGCGCTTGTCGGCCAGAGCATCACGCTGAATGGCCGCCCGGTTGCCTATGCCGTCTTCGTGGCGCCGGCGATGATGGCGACCTCGGCCATGAACGGCGCTGTCTATGAGACCGCATTCAATTTCTTCTTCAAGCTCAAATACAGCAAGCTTTACGACGCCGTGCTCGCCACCCCACTGGGCGTGGCCGACGTAGCGCTCGGCGAGATCACCTGGGCGTTGTTCCGCGGCTCGCTCTATGCGCTCGGATTTCTCGTCGCCATGGCGGCCCTGGGCCTCATCAAGTCCTGGTGGGCGCTCCTTGCGCTACCTGCCGCGATGCTGATTGGCTTCTCGTTCGCCGCCGTCGGCACCGCAACCTCCACGTTCGTTCGGACCTGGCAGGATTTCGACCTCGTGCTGATCGTCATGATTCCGCTGTTCCTCTTCTCGGCGACGTTCTATCCGATCACCGTCTACCCTGGACCGCTGCAGGCGGTCGTGCAATTCAGCCCCCTCTATCACGGCGTGAGCTTGGTGCGCAGCCTCACGACCGGGAGCATCAGCCCCGGGCTGCTGGTGGACGCGAGTTATCTCGTGATCTTGGCCTTCGTTGGACTCGCCATCGCGGGCCGGCGTATGCAGCGGTTGCTGTTGAAGTAGCCAGGCCAGCAGGTACATTACTAGGCGTGCATCCGGCCAATAACCTGACCCGCGACGAAGCGCGCCGCCGTGCCGAGTTGATTCATACGCCGCTCTACGAGATTTCACTCGATCTCACCCAGGACTCGGACACGTTCGCCTGCGAGGCGACCATTCATTTCCTCTGCCATGAGCCTGGCACGGACTCGTTCATCGATTTTCTGGCGCCGTCGGTCAACAGTTGTGAACTGAACGGCGAAGAGGTCGAACGTGAGGCGTTCGACGGGGCTCGGATCGTCCTGAAAAATCTTCGTGAAGCCAACGAGCTGCATATCATCGGCACCTGCCGGTACGAAAACATCGGCTCCGGGCTTTCGAAATTCCGCGACCCGGTCGACCAGAAGATCTATTTACATAGCCAGTTCGAGACGTTCAATGCCCACCGCGTGTTCCCCTGCTTCGATCAACCGGATCTCAAAGCCAGCTTCACCTTCAGCGTGCTGGCACCCAGTGATTGGGTCGTCGTCTCCAATAATCCCGGGCAGGCCCAGCAGCTCGCCGGACGGGAAAATATCAAGCGCTGGACCTTCGGGGCCTCGCCCAAAATGTCGAGCTACCTGGCCGCGATCATCGCGGGTCCGTACCACGGCGTGCGAGACCGGCACGGCGACATCGATCTCGGCATCTTCTGCCGCCAGTCGCTGGCCCAGTACCTGGACCCGGACGAGATCTTCACCCTGACCAAGCAGGGCCTCGACTTCTACGGCGAGGCCTACAAGTATCCGTATCCGTTTCAGAAGTACGACCAGCTCTTCGTGCCCGAGTTCTCGGCCGGCGCTATGGAAAACATCGGCGCGGTCACCTTCCACGAATCGTTCATCTTCCGTTCGAAAGTGACCGAGGCGGCGCGCGAGGACCGCGCCAACGTCATCCTCCACGAGATGGCCCACATGTGGTTCGGCGATCTCGTTACCATGCGCTGGTGGGACGACCTCTGGCTGAACGAGAGCTTTGCCACCTTCATGTCCGTGTTCTCGCAGGTCGAAGCCACGCGCTTCAAGAACGGCTGGGTCACGTTTGCGAATCAGTACAAGACCGGTGCTCGCCGGCAGGATCAGCTGCCCACGACCCATCCAATTTCGGCGGACATCCCCGACATCGAGTCGGTCTACCTGAACTTCGACGCCATCACCTATAACAAGGGCGCCTGCGTGCTCCGCCAGCTGGTCGCGTATGTCGGCCAGGAAACGTTCCTGCGCGGCGTGCAGCGCTACATCAAGCAGCTGGCCTCGCTGGCCATCCGGCAGGAAGCGCCGCCTGACCATCCCACCATCCGCCCGCACCGCCTGGCCGTTGGTCTTTACGACCGCAATTCGAGTCACCTCGAGCTCCGAAAAAGCGTCGAGCTCGATGTCGTCGAGGCCACGACACCCGTCACCGAGCTCAGCGGTGAGCCGGCTGCCCAGCTACTGCTGCTGAATGACCGAGACCTGACCTATGCGAAGATCCGGCTGGACGAGCGCTCACTGACCACGGCGACCGGGCACCTTGCCGAGCTCTCGGACCCGCTGGCACGCGCGCTCGTGTGGGCCGCACTCTGGGACATGCTGCGTGATGCCGAGCTTCCAGCGCGGCGCTACCTGCCGCTGATCCTCAACAACATCCATGGGGAAACCGACATCGGGGTCGTCCAGGACCTGCTCGGGCAGGCATCCTCCTCGATCTGGGTTTATGGCGATCCGGCGAATGCGCGTGCGTCGCTGGAGATGCTTGCCCAGCACTCGCTCCGGACACTCGACGCGGCCGCACCGGGGAGCGACTTCCAGCTCGCCTGGGCCCATGCCTTCATCGGTGCCGCTCGTTCGCCAGAACATCTCTCGATCGTCCGCGGCTTGCTCGACGGGATCAAAGTGTTCACCGGACTCAAGGTTGATACCGACCTGCGCTGGGCGATCGTCGGCGCGCTGGCCGGCGTTGGTGCCGACGACGGGCTGATCGATGCCGAGCTGAAGCGGGATCCTACCGATGAAGGCCAGCGGCACGCCGCGGCTGCCCGCGCCGCGCGACCCACGCCCGAGGCGAAGGAAATGGTATGGGCGGCGCTGATGGAAGACAAGGCCCTGCCACTCGCGACCATGCGCGCCGTGATGGGCGGCTTCTCCCGCTTCGATCAGCGCCGCCTGCTCGAACCCTACGGCGCACGCTACTTCCGGGCACTCAATGCCATCTGGAAAGAACGCGACATCGAGGTCGCGCTCGCCTTCGGCCGCATGATGTTCCCTACCGTCCTGGTCGGCGAGGAAACCGTCATGGCCACGGATGAATACCTCGGCGGCGATCAGGTGCCCGGCCCGATCCGCCGGATCCTCGTCGAGGGCAAGGACAACATGCAGCGTGCGATGCGCGGTCGTGCCCTCGACGCCGCGGTCGAGCCCGTCGCGGCCCAACGATAAGCGTCCCCCTGCTGGGCGCCGCTACCGCTGCTCGTCAGGGCTCGAGGTTCAGAAGGCGAAACACTCCATCAGGTTGCCGATCTGATGGCTGCCATCCCGTGGCGGAGCGGGAGGTCCGGACGAAGCGCCGGCTGCGGCCGCCTCATAGTTCGAGCCCACCGGTGTGACAGCGTCGAACTGATGGTTGACGGATGCCAGCGTCGGCAGCCCGAACACCGTCTCGATGAACTTGAGGATTGAGGTGTGTTCGTAGACGGTCGGCTCGAGGTGACCCGGCTTGGCCCACGGTGAGATCACCCACGTCGGGACTCGAATGCCCAGCCCGAAGGCGTCCAACTGCTTGGGCGCGACGTGTTCAAAGTATCCACCGCCCTCGTCGTAAGTGTGGATATACGCCGACGTGGGCCACGCCGACGACTGCATCAGGGCGGTGATCAGTTCTTGCTGGATGCCCATGCCAACCGAGACATCGGCCGGCGGGTGTTCATCCCAGCCGCGGGCATAACTGGGAATGATGAATGACACCTGCGGCAGACGACCGAGCTGCAGGTCGTTCAGGTACTCGCCCCTGCTTCCACGCGTGCGCTGGTCGTGCGCCCACCGTTGCCAGAAGACAAACACATTGTCCGTGTTGCCAAACGGGATGTCCCCGCCGCCAGGTAGAACCGATTGGGCCAGGTTGGGCCGAGCAACGAACAGAAATAGTTGACGCAGAGCGCGAAGCTGTCGTGAAGACTGTAGTAAAAGGACAAGTCGGCAGCCGTGTAGTAGCCCAGGCAGTTGAGGCCATCCGTCGTGTAGAAGCCGTCCATCTTCCCGTGATCCCACTCGCTGTGCGTGGCATTCCAGGAATGGCCGATGTCTGGCGTGGACAGGCTTGTGAAGTGATAAGGCTTTACTGAACCGCCGTTGCCATCGGGCTGTGAGTAACCGCCGGGTACCCCGTACGACCCAATCCAGGGGGCGAACCCGTAATAGTGATCGAAGGAGCGATTCTCCTGCATATCGACGACGATATGTTGCAGCGGTGTCGGCCCCTTCGCTCGCGCCAGCGAGTCGATCGTGGACAGCAGTGGAGTGGTGAGTCCGGCCAAGCCGAATGCGCCTGCGCCCTTGAGGATGCTGCGTCGCGTAATCGGACGCCGCCAATCCAACCGGTTCATTGTCCCCTCCTTATCCTGCGGCCAGCCGGGACATCCGTCGGTCGCCCGAATTGTAGCTCCTGCTCCCGGCGAAAGCGCTGTCGGCCAGCTACCGCGCGAGTACCGCTTGCGCCTGGCTGGCGACCACAACGTCTTCACGCGCTTTGATCGTCAACACCCGGCCGATCGTCACGGTCGCCAGCCGCTCGACGACCGCTTCGCGCACAGGTGCCGAATGCTCGCCGATACCGCCCGTGAAAATCAGCGCGTCAACCCGCGGCAGCGCAGTCGAAATCGCGGCAATCCCGGCGGCGGTACGGTCCACGAACATCTCGATCGCCAGCTTCGCTCGGTGGTTGCCGGTCTGCGCAGCCGTCTGCAGCTCACGCATGCCAGTCTTTCGGCCGGAGACGGCCACGAATCCCGAGTGATGATCGAGCGCCGCTTCCAGCTCGCGCCAGCCCGCCCGACGGGTCCGCAACATATATAGAAGGATGCCCGGGTCGATCGATCCCGAACGGGTGCCCATCATCAGCCCCTCCATCGGCGTCAGCCCCATCGAGGTCGCGACCGAGCGACCATCGAGGACGGCCGTGACCGAACACCCGCTGCCCAGGTGCGCCACGATCAGGGCGAGCGCGGCTGCCG
Source organism: Chloroflexota bacterium (assembly GCA_005880395.1). Taxonomy (GTDB): domain Bacteria; phylum Chloroflexota; class Dormibacteria; order CF-121; family CF-121; genus CF-13. The sequence continues at coordinate 9,468 of VBHQ01000032.1, read as the reverse complement.
GCCTGCCAAGCATCTGCGACGCCTGGCGTATGGACCATTCCACCGAAAGTCCGTGAAAGCCGTAGCGGCGAACGCCGTACTCGCGATGCCACTTCCATGGCACCGGATACATGAATTGCGCCTCGTCCAGGGTCGCATGAAACGCCGTGTCGAAAGCGGCCACCTGCGGCAGGCTCGGCAACGCCGCCTGAGCCGCCCGAATCCCGTCTGCCGCCAGCCGGTTGTGGAGCGGCGCGAACTCGGCCAACTGATCGATCGCGCGTACGACCGAGGGACTGATGCGAACCGCTGAACGAAACCGACTGCCGCCGTGCACGACGCGATGGCCGATGGCCTCAGCCCGACCTCCTTTGGCTTGCAACTGTCCGATTAGCCGTCGAGCCGTGGCCTCGAGGCCGCGCCGCTGCGTCGCGTCCGCGCCGAGCGGTTCCTCGGCGGTGGCAAGCGCCGTCGAATCGCGGCTATCGACCATGCTGCCCTTGATCGAGCTCGAGCCGACGTTCAAGACTAGGACGCGCACTGCGGGCTGGGGCGCCCGCCGCTAGTAGGGCCAGGTCCAGTTCCGCACGTCGGGCTCATCCTCGCCGTGATCGCGCGTGTACTGCCGGTGGCGCAGTCTTTCGTCCAGCATCTTCTGACGCACGTGCCCGGCGCGCGAACCCAACCCTGGCACGCGGTCGATGACGTCCATCACGAGATGAAACCGATCGAGGTCATTCATCATCACCATGTCGAAGGGCGTCGTCGTTGTGCCTTCTTCCTTATAGCCCCGCACATGCAGGTTGTTGTGGTTCGTACGCCGGTACGCTAGGCGGTGGACCAACCAGGGGTAGCCGTGGAAGGCGAAGATCACTGGCCGGCTGGTCGTGAACAGGGCGTCGAACTCGGCGTCGCTCAGCCCATGGGGATGCTCGCTGTTCGGCAGCAGCTTCATGAGATCGACCACGTTCACGACCCGCACCTTCAAGTCCGGCAAGTGCTTACGGATGAGGTCGGTGGCGGCAAGCGTTTCCAGCGTCGGGATGTCCCCCGCGCACGCCAGCACGACATCCGGGTCCCCGTCGTCGTTGCTCGCCCAGTCCCAGATCCCGATGCCGCGGGTGCAGTGGACGATCGCGTCGTCGATCGAGAGATAGTTCAACGCCCGCTGTTTTCCCGCGATGATCACGTTCACGTACTGCCGGCTGCGCAGGCAATGGTCAGCGATTGACAGCAAGCAGTTGGTATCAGGCGCCAGGTAGACGCGAACGACCTGCGGCTTCTTGTTGACTACGACATCGATGAATCCGGGGTCCTGATGCGTAAATCCGTTGTGGTCCTGCCGCCAGACATGCGAGCTCAGCAGGTAGTTCAGGGAAGCCACCGGCCGCCGCCACGAAATCCGGTTGGTGGTCTCCAGCCATTTCGCATGCTGGTTGAACATCGAGTCGACGATGTGGGTAAACGCCTCATAACAGTTGAACAGCCCGTGCCGGCCGGTCAGCAGGTAGCCCTCCAGCCATCCCTGGCAGAGGTGTTCGCTCAGGACTTCCATCACCCGCCCATCCGGCGCGAGATGGTCATCCGTCGGCAGCGTCTCCGCCATCCAATCGCGATTGGTGACGTCGAAGACCGCGTTGAGACGGTTGGAATTCGTCTCGTCCGGCCCCATCAGTCGAAAGTTGTGGGGGTTGCGCTTGATCACGTCTCGTAAGAAGCTTCCGAGCACCCGGGTCGCCTCATCGGAGGTTGTCCCAGGGTGTTCCACCTTCATCGCGTAAGTGCGAAAATCGGGTAGCCGAAGCTCCTGTAACAGTTCCCCGCCGTTGGTCTGAGGATTCGCGCTCATGCGACGCTGCCCGGTTGGCGCCAGGGCGGTCAGCTCGGGGATGAGCGTCCCGTTCTGATCGAACAGCGTCGCCGGCTGATAGCTGTGCAGCCAGCGATCGAGGATGCGCAGATGCTCCGGCTTGGACATGTCGTCGACCGGCACCTGGTGCGCACGCCAGGTTCCTTCGACCGGAAGGCCATCGACTTCCTTTGGCCCCGTCCATCCCTTCGGAGTTCGGAAGACGATCATCGGCCAGCGTGGCCGGCCGGTCGTTCCGCGCCGGCGCGCCGACTGCTGGATCTCCTGCACCTGGTCGAGCACCCGGTCGAGCAGCGCCGCAAATCGTTGATGCATATCCATCGGGTCGTCACCGGCGATCATGTACGGGCTGTAGCCGTAGCCCTCCAGCAGATCGCGCAGCTCGTCCTCGGGGATGCGTGCCAGCACGGTGGGATTTGCAATCTTGTACCCGTTGAGGTGCAGGATCGGAATCACCGCGCCGTCACTGACGGGATTCAGAAACTTGTTCGAATGCCAGCTCGCCGCCAGCGGTCCGGTCTCTGCCTCGCCGTCCCCGATAACGCAGAAGACATTCAGCTGCGGGTTATCGAAGGCGGCACCATAGGCGTGGACCAGCGCATAGCCCAGCTCGCCACCTTCATGAATCGATCCCGGAGTTTCCGGCGCGGCGTGGCTCGGGATGCCGCCCGGAAACGAGAACTGGCGGAACAGCTTCTGCAGGCCCTCCAGATCCCGGGTGACGCCCGGATAGGTCTCGCTGTAGGTTCCCTCGAGGTAGGCGTTGGCAACCATCGCGGGACCGCCGTGGCCGGGGCCGCAGATGAAGATCGCGTCCAGGTCGCGAGCCTTGATCGCGCGGTTGATGTGGGCATAAAGAAAGTTCAGTCCCGGCGTGGTTCCCCAATGGCCGAGCAATCGCGGCTTGATGTCCTTGACCTTTAGCGGCTCGCGCAGCAACGGATTGGCGAGCAGGTAGATCTGCCCGACGGAGAGGTAATTTGCCGCGCGCCAGTACGCGTCCAGGAGACTGAGCTCCTGATCGGTCAACGTCCTGGCGGCGATCGCGGCGGCGCCTTCCCCCTTCCTCTCCATGCGTCAACGATACGTGACGCGGCCGGATCACGTCAGGTGGCAACTTCGCTCCAATCCATGAACGACGCCCGCAGTCGTAACGATTTTTTGGGGTATCAGCCAGTACACTGGCGCCGCGATGAGGAGCAAGCCCGCGCCACGACCGAGGCCCTCGCCCGCGCCGAAGCCCGGGCCAAAACCATCCGGCCCGATTCAGCACGTCGTGATCATCGTGAAGGAGAACCATGCCTTCGATAACTACTTCGGTCGCTTTCCTGGCGCCGATGGCGATTCAAGCCTGGCGCTCGCCTCGGATCCGCCATCCTCGGATCATCCGCACGACCACGCGTCGTGGCTCAAGCGCGCGACCGGCGCGGCTAAGGAGCAGTACGATCAGGCGAATATTCCGGACTACTGGCGCTACGCGCAGCAGTACACGCTCTGCGATCGCTATTTCACCGAAGTCGCCGGGCCATCAACGCCGAACCATTTGATGTTAATTGCGGCGGACTCGCCCATCATCAACAACCCGCACTACCGCGATCCGATCAGCCGGCAGCCGCCATTCAACATTCCATCGCTGCCGGCATCGCTCGAGAAGGCGGGACTGACCTGGCGCAACTACGGCGGCTACGCCCATGGCTACATCAGCGCCCTGAAGGCCAGTAAGAACAACGTGACCGCCGATCAGTTCGCCAAGGACGCGGCCGCGGGCAATCTTCCGACAGTTTCCTGGCTCTACGGACCAACCGGTTTGAGCGAGCACCCGGTTGAGCCGGTCAAGGCCGGGCAGACCTGGACGGCGCGGCAGGTGGACGCCATCGTCAAAGGTGGCCTCTGGCCGACCACGGTCGTCTTCATCACCTGGGATGACTGGGGTGGGTGGTACGACCACGTCAACCCGCCCTTGCTGGAGAAATGGACCGACGGCACGCAATTCCGGTTGGGCACGCGGGTCGGCTGCCTGGTGCTCAGTCCCTACGCCAAAGCGAAATACATCTCGCATAGCCAGCACTCCCACGTCAGCCTGGTCAAGTTCTGCGAGACCACCTTCGGCCTTAAGCCGATCAACGCCCGGGACAAGGCGGCCGACAATATGGCGGACTGCTTCGACTTCCGCCAGCAACCGCTGGCGCCACCGGCCCCGGCCGGCGCCTAGCCTCGCCTTCCCCTCCCCCTCTGGGGAAGGGGAAGGTGGGGCGTCCGACACCTCCACGTCTTTCCGGCGTTTGAACCTCCATGCCGGGCCTCGAGGCGCTCCTGATTGCCGGTACCCTTCTTGCCCTCCTGCTGGCAGTTGCCAGCGCCGGCATTGGCGGCTATCGGCTGGCCCGCCGCCGGGCCGCGCCGCAGCGCGAAGCCCTTCGCCTGCTCGGCGAACTCACGCCGGAAGCGCTCGAGCAGCGACCCCTGGCAAACCGCGATCGGCTGGCACAGGCGGCGCTAAGCCGGGTCTGGGCGTTGACCGATCCGGTGATCGCTCGCCAGCGTCAGCTGCTCGAACAAAACGGCGAGCTGCAGCGCCGGCACGGGCAGGCCCGGGGGCTGATCGATCTGATGGCCCAGTTCAACGAGACGATGCAGCTGAATGCGGTTCTCGATCGACTCAGCAGCGGCCTCAGCCGGTTCTTCGCCGGGGACGGCGTCGCGATCTGGGTACGGGCGCCACAGGGACAGCTCGAGCTGGCGGCGCAGGTCGCCTCGAATTTCCCTTCGTCGCTCAGCCCACACGACCGCTGGGTCGCGACGGTCATGGCGGGTGATGCGGGCCTGGTGCTTCCCCCTGCCTGGCTCGAACGCGAGATGCCCTGCATGGCTGCGCCGCTTCTCGATGCGCAGGGGCAGCGGATCGGCATCGTGGCGCTGACGTCGGGCCTCCGTGCTGCGTACACGATTGAAGATGGCGCCTTCTTGCGGACGGTGATCGGCCACGCGGCCATGGCCATCCAGAACGCGACCATGTACCAGTTCATCGACACACTCTCCCGCATCGATGCCCTCACCAGTCTGAACAATCGACGCGAGTTCGATCGCCTGTTCGCCCAGGAAATCGCGCGGGCGCAGCAGACCGGACAGCAGCTATCGCTCATTCTGGTCGACATCGACCATTTCAAGCAGATCAATGACAAGCATGGTCACCAGGAAGGCGATCGCACGCTCCAGCAAGTCGCCCGCATCATCCAGGTGGTCCCAAAGCGGACAACCGATGCCGCGTTCCGCACCGGCGGCGAGGAATTCGCCATCCTGATGAGTGACACTGACAAGCCGGGAGCGCTAACCCTGTCGGAGTCGCTACGAAGCATCACCGAGCGTGCCCAGTTCCTTGGTCCGGGAGACCCCGTCACGGTCAGCCTCGGTGTCGCCACCTTCCCCGGAGACGGCCATGACTCCAGCAGTTTGATGGCCGCCGCCGACCGGGCGCTCTACCAGGCAAAACGCAGCGGCCGCAACCGCGTCGAAGCCGCCTGATCTTCGAGTCACCCGAAACGCCGGCTGGCGGCGTCTCAAGGTACGAGCGGCTTACTGGCCGCCATTTCATCGGACTCATAGGAGGAAACGACGTGTTGACGATTTATCGGTCTCAGCTTCGATTAACCCTGGCCGGGGTCGCGCTTGCGGCCGGCGCGGCGGCCATGGCAGCGCCCATTTCCGCCTCGGCCGATAGCCTGCCGGCATTCGGCTGCGCGAACGCATCGGGTGGCACGAGCGCCACCGCCGCCACGATCTCCGGCGTCCGGATTGCCCATCATGACGGCTACGACCGGCTCGTCATCGGCTTCGCCACGTCGAACGGCGTACCCAGCTATACCGTGCAGCGCCAGGCCTCATCAACCTTCATCCGCGATGCCAGCGGCGCCTCAGCCAGCCTCGAGGGATCGGCCGGCATCAAGATCGTCGTTCACAACGCAGACATCATGCCCGGTGCGCCCGCCGACCAGAAGCCTCGCCTGCCTGAAGTCCGAGAGATGGCGAACATCGGAAACTTCGAGCGCGTTGCCAGCTACGGCGTGGGCCTGCGCGATCAAGCCTGCATTCGCGTGTTCGAACTGAGCGGACCGAGCCGCCTGGTTATCGACGTCCAGACTCCTCCCGACGCCTCGGCCGCTTCGACCCTTAGCAGCGAACCAGCGGCTGTTGCCGGTCAATCAGCGGCGACCGCATCGACGAGCGTTCCGCAGGACCTTGCGGCGACCGGCCAACCGGCCTCCACTGGTCAGCACGCAAGCGCGCCGCTCGCGCTGATCGCCATCGGATTGCTCGTCCTCATGTCCGGCCTGGCGATCACCGGCATCCGGCGGTTCGCAAGACGCTAACGGCTCACCCGCGCCGCGCGCCCGCAGCGTCGATACCATGGGCATGCTCATGGATCCGGCGCTCGGGCGTGTCATCGAGCGATGTCGAGACGGCGATCGAGACGCGTTTGAAGAGGTGGTCGACCGCTACGGCCTGCAATTGTTGCGGACCGCCCGGTTGATCTTGCGCGACGAGGCTCTTGCCGAGGATGCGATTCAGGAAACGTTTCTCAAAGCCTGGCAGCGCATCCGCAGCCTGCGCGACGAAGATCCGGGACCATGGTTGACAAGAATTGCCATGAACGAAAGCATCTCGTCTTACCGGCGCCGTCACCGCTTCCAGGCCCTGACCGAACGGTTCGGCCGGCTCTCGACGGCGAAGGTCCAGTCATCGAGTGAGGCCCGCCTCGACCTCGCGCAGGCGCTCGACCAGCTCACCGTGGAACAGCGGGCCGCGGTCGCGCTGCATTACTACCGGGACCTCAGTGTCGAGGATGCGGCGAGTGCCCTGCGTATCCCGGTCGACACCCTCAAGTCCCGACTGAAAACTGCACTTCGGCGATTGCGCGACCTGACCGGCTCGGAGGACACGACCGCATGAGCGATCGATTCGAGAACGATTTGCGCGACCATCTGCACCGGGAAGCCGAAGAGACCCGCGAGCTTCCGCGGCGCCTGCGCGGCCGAATCCGCGAGGGCATCATGCCACGGCACCGCACAGCGCTCGTGCCTCAGCTCGCCCTGGCGGGCGCTCTCGTCGTGGTCGCTGTGGCCGTCGTGGTCTTTCGCAGTCCGCAGCTTGTCATCAACGACGTCCGAACCACCATCACGAAAGTGTTTACCAGTCCGACGCCGGCTCCGACACCGCAGCCATTCATCTGTCAGGACGTGGCCGGTGGCTCGACCGGGATCACGACCCAACTGACCGCCGTGCGCGTCGCGTCGCACGAGAGTGAGGGCTACGATCGCATCGTGTTCGACTTCTCCGGCGGCATCCCCTCATATGACCTCACGCGCCAGCCCTCGGCCACCTTCATCCGCGACCCGAGCGGGCAGCAGATTCAGCTCGACGGCAGCGATGGAATCAAGCTCGTCCTACGTGACACGGACGCCGCCGCCGGGATCCCCGGCGGGTCGAAGCCGGCGCTCCCCGCCGTCCGAGAAGTCGCGCAAGTCGGCAACTTCGAACGGGTGGTTACCTACGGCATCGGACTCTCATCCAGCCAGTGCCTGCGAGTTTCCAGCCTCGCATCGCCGAGCCGGCTGGTCGTGGATGTCGCCACCGTTCCCTCCACCTCGACGACCGCCGCCCCGACGCCGCTGCCGACGGTGCCCGAGGCCACCGCCCTGCCCGGGTTCGCCTGCCAGGACCAGGCCGGCGGGTCCAATTCCGGCGGCCCGATGCAACTGACTTTCATCAGGATCGCCCACCAGGCCGCCGGCTACGACCGGATCGTGTTCGAGTTCGCCGCGCCCGCCGGAACGACACCCCATCTCTCCGCCTACACCGTCAGCCGGCAGGCGTCGGCCCATTTCGTCCGCGATCCCAGCGGCCAGGCGGTCACGATGCGCGGGTCCGATGGCCTGCGGATCGTGTTCCATGGCTTCGCGGGCTTCCTGCATCCGCACCGTCGAGCTGACCGGTCCGACCAGGCTGGTGATCGATATCCAGACGCCCTGACCGACCCACTCCCCCGGCTATGGGAGGGCAGGGTGGGGGTCGCCCGGCTCGTTACACCTGCCGCGGGATGAGGCCAAGGAACTCGCCGGTCCGGTTGGCGGTCATTTTCACGATCTATGCCTTTGCCATTTCGTGGCTCTGCTGGCTGCCGGCCGCCGCCGCCGACCACGGGATCGGCAGTGTCGGCTCGGCCGCACCGATTCTCTTCGTGCTGGGAACGTTTGGGCCCTTCCTGGCAGCCATCACCATCATTTCGCGCACTTCCGGAGCCCGGGGCCTTCGGGATTTCCTGTCACAGGCCCTCCGCTGGCGGGTCGGCATCCAATGGTATGCGGCCGCCGTCCTGGCGCCCTTCGTGATCCGACTGGCAGTTCTATACATTCACGTCTCCAAAGGTGGCACGTTTCCGGACCTCGGCGACCCGTCACGGTGGATCGCCGTGCCGGAAACGTTCCTGATCGTGCTCCTGATCGGAGGACCAACGGGGGAGGAATTTGGCTGGCGCGGCTTCCTGCTGCAACGGGTCCAGCCGCGGCTCGGCATGCTCGGCGCGTCGATGCTGATCGGCGTCGTTTCCTCTGTATGGCACCTCCCTCTGTTCTTCATTACCGGCACCGCGCAGAGTCATCTTCCCTTCGCGCTCTTTGCCGTGCGCACGGTGTCCCTGTCGATCATCTCGACGTGGCTTTACAACGGAACCAAGCGCAGCCTTCTCTTCGTTCTCTTATTTCACGCGTCGCTGAATACCTGGCCCAATACGCTGAACGTCCTGGAGAGCGAAGGCACGATTGGTCCGTACGTCAGCACGACGATCATCTACACCGGCTGGGCCCTGCAGCTCTTCCTCCTCGGCTTGATCCGGGGTCGGGGCGACCGGCGCAGTGAGATCAAAGCCGCTCCGACCGTCGCTGCCTGACTGCGGATAATTGACAGCGAGGAGCGAGGAGATCGGGGAAGATCGGGCAGATCTCGTCATCGTGGGCGCTGGCACCGTCGGCGGCTGGGCCTCCTGCTTCGCCCGGCAGTCGGGTACTAAGCGAGTGATCGTGCTTGAACGTGGCCGGGCCGGAGACGGCGCCAGCAGCCGTGCCGCCGGCATCGTTCGCGCCCAGGGCGGCACGCCGGGAACGGTTCGGCTGGGCGCCTGGAGCATCGATTTCTATCAGCGCCAGGAGCAGGAGCTGGCAATCGATTCAGGCTTTCGCGAGCTCGGCTATCTCATCCTCGCCACGACGTCGCAGGAAGAAGCGGCCGCGCATGAGCGCATTCGAATGCAGCGAGCGAGCGGTCTCGACGTTCGCTGGGTCGACGCGGCTGAGGCCGCTCGCCTCGATTCCTGCCTCGATTCCACGAGGTTGCTTGGCGCCAGCTACGCACCCGCCGATGGCTGCATCGATCCGGTGCGGAATGTCCGCGCGTACTCACTGGCCATGCAAGCCTGTGCCGTCGAGCTCCGCGAACGGTGCACCTTCACCGGCATCGAGGAGGAGAAATCCGCAGCGGGGTCGAGGGTGACCGCCGTCCTGACAGATGTCGGCCGGATCGAAACCTCGCGTCTCATCCTGACCGGCGGGCCGCAACTGCGCGAGGTC
>VBHQ01000031.1 GCA_005880395.1 Chloroflexota bacterium | reverse complement strand
CTCGAGTCGGTGCTGATGGTCGGCGGCGACCAGAAGCCGATGGTCGGGACGCCATTCGTCGATGGGGCGGCGGTGGAGGCAACCGTCGTGTCGCATCGGTCGGGCGACAAGATCATCGTCTTCAAGTTCGAGGCACGAAAGCGCAAGCGGCGCAAGATCGGTCACCGGCAGCAGCTGTCCGAGCTGCGGATCGGCGCCATTCGCGCCCCTGACGCCGGGGGCGATACCGCGCGGCGGACGCGAAAGCCCGCCGGGACGAAATCCGAGGCGACAACGGAGGGATAAGGCATGGCCCACAAGAAAGGCGCAGGGAGCTCTCGGAACGGACGCGATAGCGTCGGTCAACGGCTAGGCATGAAGACGGGGGCCGGGCAGGCGGTCAACGCCGGCACCATCCTGCTGCGCCAGCAGCAGCGCGAGGAGGCGGCCGCCCGCCAGCGCTCCCGCGACCGTCGCAACCTGCTCATCATCGGCGGCGTGCTGGGCGCGGCGGCGCTCGGCATCCTGGTAGTCGCGCTCTACCTCAACAATCAGGCCCAGGTGGCCAGCGCCAACCACCTCAAGTTTCAGACCGTGAGCGGCACGATCGGCACCCAGGTGCCGGACGAGGGGCCGGCCACCCACATCGATCCGAGCACGACGGCGACCTACAAGTTCTACCCAGCCACCTCGGGACCGCACTACGCCCAACCGGTGGCGCCGGTGCCATGGCGGACCGTGAGCACCCTCGTCGAGGGCCAGTACCTGCACAACCTCGAGCACGGCGGGATCGCGATTCTCTACAACTGCCCCAGCGGGACCGACTGCACAACGCTGAAAAACCAGCTGCAGAACTACGTCCAGAACCTCGTGCCGGCCGAGCCAAAGTTCGGCGAGTTCAAGATGGTGATGACGCCCTACAGCCACGGCATGCAAAAGAAAGTCGCGTTGGTCGCCTGGCATTACATCGAGTTCCTCGATGGCTACGATCAGCAGGCGATCACCCAGTTCTACGAAAATCACGTCGACCAGGGGCCGGAACCGATCGCGTGATAGAATCTCGAGTCGCGCCCGGGGGCGCTATTACCATGTTTGCCATTGTTGCGACGAGCGGAAAGCAGTTCCGGGTCACCGAAGGTGACCGGATCGTGGTCGATCGCGTGCCGGCCAACGTCGGCCAGGCGGTCAGACTCGAGTCGGTGCTGATGGTCGGCGGCGACCAGAAGCCGATGGTCGGGACGCCATTCGTCGATGGGGCGGCGGTGGAGGCAACCGTCGTGTCGCATCGGTCGGGCGACAAGATCATCGTCTTCAAGTTCGAGGCACGAAAGCGCAAGCGGCGCAAGATCGGTCACCGGCAGCAGCTGTCCGAGCTGCGGATCGGCGCCATTCGCGCCCCTGACGCCGGGGGCGATACCGCGCGGCGGACGCGAAAGCCCGCCGGGACGAAATCCGAGGCGACAACGGAGGGATAAGGCATGGCCCACAAGAAAGGCGCAGGGAGCTCTCGGAACGGACGCGATAGCGTCGGTCAACGGCTAGGCATGAAGACGGGGGCCGGGCAGGCGGTCAACGCCGGCACCATCCTGCTGCGCCAGCGCGGCACCGCGATCTTCCCCGGGACCAACGTCGGCATGGGACGCGACCACACGCTGTTCGCGCTCGTCGACGGGGTCGTCCGCTTCGAGCGGACCGGGCACGGCCGCAAAAAAGTTTCGGTCCTCGCCGAAGCGGTTTAAGCCCCCACCCCGACCCCCGCAAACTAGGCTGGGGGCAGCGTATGTTCACTGATCGCGTCAAGATCTTTGTCAAAGCCGGCGACGGCGGACCCGGCGCGCTCAGCTTTCGGCGCGAGAAATATGTGCCTCGCGGCGGCCCAGACGGCGGAAACGGCGGCCGCGGGGGCGATGTCGTCCTGGAAGTCTCCAACCAGCTCAACACGCTCCAGGATTACCGCTACAAGCATCACTTTGCCGCTCCCAGGGGCGGGCGCGGCGGCGGCAGCCGCAAGCAGGGCAAGGAAGGCGGTGACATCGTCTTACTCGTGCCGCCCGGCACGGTCGTCAAAGACGAGGAGGGAAAAACGATCGCCGACCTTGTCGAGCTCAAACAGCGGCTCACGGTCGCCAAGGCCGGCCGCGGCGGCCGGGGGAACGCCAGCTTCAAGACCGCCACGCGGCAGACGCCACGCTTTGCCGAGCTCGGCGAGCCCGGCGAGTCCCGCTGGCTCTGGCTCGAGCTCAAGCTGATCGCCGACGTCGGCCTGGTTGGCCTTCCGAATGCGGGGAAGTCGACCTTGCTCTCGGTCGCCAGCGCGGCGAAGCCGAAGATCGCCGACTATCCGTTCACGACGCTGGAGCCGGTGCTTGGCGTCGTCGGGCTCGACGACGAATCGAGCTTCGTGATGGCTGATCTCCCTGGATTGATCGAAGGCGCCCATACCGGTGCGGGGCTGGGTCTCGAGTTTCTCCGGCATGTCGAACGCACGCGCCTGCTGATCCACGTGGTCGATGCCTCGGCGGGTGATCGGCAACGGCTCTGGCATGACTACGAGCAGGTGCGCCACGAGCTGAAGCAGTACAGCGCCGGCCTGGCGCGCCGTCCGCACCTGGTGGCGCTGAACAAGATGGACGCGGTGAACGATGCATCCGAGGTGGTCGCCTTTCGACAAAAGCTGGTCAAGCTTCGGCGGCGCTCGTTTCCGGTCTCGGCTGCGACTCGAGACGGCGTGCAGGATCTGCTCTGGGCCGCCTGGCGCATGCTCGAACGCGGCAAGTCGAGCCCCGTCGCCGAGCCCCTGCCGGCACTGAAGGTCTATCGCGGCCCCACTACCGCCGAGCCGTTCACGATCACGCGGGTCGATGGCGGCTTCGATGTCTCCGGGGACCAGCTCGAGAAGCTGGTCGCCATGACCGACCTGACGAACCCGGAGGGTCTCGCCCATTTTCAGCGGCGCCTGGATCGCTGGGGCCTCAACGAGGCGCTCGGCCGGCATGGCGCGCGCGGCGGCGAGACGGTGCGAATCTCCGGCGTGGAGTTCATCTACGACCCGCAGCGCTAGTCCCCGTCCCTCGATCGGCATCCTGGGAGGAACCTTCGATCCGATTCATAACGGGCACCTCGAGGCGGCGCGCAAGCTGCTCGAGGTCGCCGACCTCGACCTGGTATGGCTGATGCCGAACGCGCATCCGCCGCATCGCCAGGAGCCGCTGGCGGGCCCCGAGGCGCGGATGCGCATGGTTGAGCTCGCTGTCGCCGGTCGGCGCGGATTGATCGCCTCGCGCCTGGAAATCGAGCGCGGCGGCGCCTCCTACACGATCGACACCCTGCGTGAATTGGCCCAGCGCTTTCCCGGCCAGGGCTTTACGCTGCTGATCGGCGCCGACGCCGCGCAGCACATCCAGGGTTGGCACCAGGCGCGCACGTTGCTGGGCGAGGCGTCCTTTGTGATCTTCAACCGGCCCGGCACGACGACGGCGCTCGATTCGTTAGTCGCGCTGGGCTTCGACCCGGCGCGGACCAGGGTCGTGAAAGTCGAGACGCCCGACGTCGCGGCGCACGAGGTACGCGCGCGCCTTTCGGCCGGCCTGCCGATCGGCGGCCTGGTCCCGCCGGCCGTCGCCGACTACATTCGCGAGCATCAGCTCTACCGGGCGGAGCCCGGCCGGCAACTGGGATAATCGAGCTGGTGACCCCGCTTCAACTGAGTCGGCTCATCGCCGAGGCGGCGGCCGATAAGAAGGCGCGGGAAGTCGTCCGCCTCGACATCCGGCAGAGGTCGTCGATCGCCGACTACTTCGTGATCTGCGAGGGCGACACCGATCGCCAGGTGCGCGCCATCACCGACTCGATCGTCGAGAAGGTAAAAGCCGCAGGCGTGCGGCCGCTGCGAACCTCCGGGTACACCGACGGGTCCTGGGTCGTGCTCGATTATGCCAGCGTGATCGTCCACGTGTTCCTGCCTGGGGAGCGATCGTATTACGACCTCGAATCCCTCTGGAAGGCGCCCGCCCGGGTCGCGAACGGCCCTGTGGCATAATCCGGGACATCGCGCAATCTTAGGGCGCGGAGTACGAAGCATGCCGCCGCCAAAGCCCGCCGCACCGCCGCACCCGCACGTCACGGTCGACGATGTTTGGCGCGGCGCCCTACCGGAGGGCACGCAGCTGGCCGGCGGCGCGGAAGGCCTTCGGCGCGAAGTCGTGTGGTGCACCGCGCTGCGCGCCAGGGCCCCCGCCTTCACGCCGCTGCGCGGCGGCGAGTTACTGCTGATCGACCCGCAGATCCTGGCGGCGGTCGACCCGCGCTTGACGGTCGCCAGACTGCTGGAGTCACTCGCCGGTCAGAACGTGGCCGGCGGTGCGGTCGTCGGGCGGGTGTCACCCGAGGCGCGGCGCGTCGCGCAGGCGCACGCGCTGCCGGTCTTTACGTTGCCGGCGAGCGCGCAGCTCGACCAGGTGGAACAAGCGGTGTTGCGCTACATCGTCGATCGCCGGGCGGATCTCCACGAGCGTGCCCAGGACCTGCACCGGCAGCTGAGTGAGCTGGCGCTTGCCGGCCGTGGTCTGCCGGCGCTGCTCAGGCGTCTGCACGAGCTCAGCGGCGTGCCGGTCCTGCTCGAGCGCGACGGCAACCTGGAGTACGTCGGCGGCGGCAGCCTTGCGCCGGCCGCGGCGACGGCGATTACGGCCGAGCGTCCGGCGCTCGACGACTGGCTTCGAGAGGTCCCGCTGAGCGCCTTCGACCCTCCGGTCGCCTTGCGGGCCGTGGGCAGCGGTGGGGTGCGGCTGATCGCCCCCATCCTCGTCCAGGGCGGCATCGCCGGATTTCTTTCGCTGCTCGGCTCGGAAGGCGAGCTTGGCGAGCTGCACCGGATGGCGGTCGGCCGGGCCGCGCATGCCTGCGCCATCGAGCTCGTTCGCGCTCGCGCGGCTCGCGAGGCTCGCGATGAGGTCGAAGAGGAACTGCCCGATGTGCTCACCACCGGCCGCATGGAATCGCAGGAAGGGGCACGCCAGCGCGCCAAGCGCAAGGGCCTCGATCTGGATGCGCCATACCTGGTGCTGGCGGCGCAGGGCACGCAGCCGGAGCACCGGCGCAGGCTTCGTGGAGCGCTCGAACGCCAGCTCGGGACGATGCGAACGCCGGCGCTGGTGCGGGAGCGCGAGACCAGCGCCGTCGCCCTGGTCTCACTGGCATCGCGGGCGCGCACCGAGCCGCGCGGCTTGATCGACCAGCTGCATCGCGCGTTGCGAACCACCCTGGGCGGGACGATCGCGGTTGGATACGGCGCCGTGCGCTCGGGCGCGGGTGACGTCGCTAGCGCCGCCCGGGAAGCGGAGCAGGCGCTCAGCATGGGCCGGCGGCTCTTTGGCGCCGACAGCGCGACGGCGTTCGCCGACCTGGGCCTCTACCGGCTGCTCTATGCGCTGCAGCCGCTACCCGAGTTGAGCGCCTACCGCGAGGACGTGCTCGGACGGCTCCAGGCCCGGGACCGCGGTGGCGTCCTGATGCACACGCTCAGCGCCTATCTCGCCACCAACGGTAGCCCGACCGACGCGGCCGAGCGGCTGCACCTGCATCGCAATACGGTCCTGTACCGGCTGGGGAGGATCGAGGAGTTGCTGCAGGTCGACCTGCGGGATGCCGAGGTGCGACTCGCCCTGCACCTCGGGCTCAAGATCGGCGACATCCTCGAGCGCTGACGCGGTTAGTGCGGGTGCGTTCGAATCACGTCGGTCACGGGTGGTGCGCTCGGGATGGGCGCCAGCACCGGGGCCGGACCGGCGCCGAGCGCGGATAACACCGCCGCCGCGATCGCCGCGTGTCCCTGGTCGCCCGGATGGAACCAGTCGGCGCGTCCCAGGTAGCTCGAGCCGCCGTCGGCAGCATGAAAGGCGTTGACGGCATAGAAGCCTTCGAGGCTGACGAAGATGCCGCCATGCCGGTCGCAGGCCGCCTCCATGATCGCGTCGAACTGTGGCGACGGCAGCCAGCTACTGATGCAGATGACGCGGACGCCGCTGGCCGTGACCCCGCCGACGATCGCCTCGTACTGCGACGCGAACGCGTCGGCCGGCGTGCTGAAGCCGACGTCGTTGGTGCCCAGCTCGATCGTCACCAGGGCCGGACGGGCGGCGTTGACGGCGGCAAGCTGGGCGACACCCCAGGCGGCCTTGGTCCCGCTCCGCGCGACCAGGTCGAGGTTCATCCCGAGCTTGTCGGCGATGACATAGGGAAACGTGTCGTCCTGGGCGGTCGCGTAGCGGCCGGCGCTGATGCTGTCGCCCAGCGCGACGTAGACCTTGCCTTGCAGGCCGTGGCCGTCGGCACCGGCGTGGACGCCCAGCACCTCGCTGGGGGCCATCACCGGCCCTCGTGTTCCCGGCTGCCCGAGCGCGAGCAGCGCAAGCAATGCCCAAATAAAATATGTCGTCACGACCCGCGGGGTGCGTGGCCCTCTCGCCGTTGACCCCAACCTCCTGAAGCTATTGTGACACCTAGACGAGCGACGACTCCAGGGTGGTCACCATCTCGGCGAGCGCTCGAACCGCCCAGTTTGGACGCTCGGTCATACCGAAGAGCTGCAGGCGAGCCTCGGCGAGGTGCTCGGCGGCCTGCCGCCGGCAGACGACCTCGGCATTCGACTGACCGATGATCGCCCTCGCCGTCTCCATCTCGGCGGCGGTGAACCGGGCCCGGGTCAGCAGGGAGCGCAGCACGCGGCGGTTGCCGGCGGCGCCGCCCTTGAGCGCGATCAGCGTCGGCAGCGTTTTCTTTCCATTCTTGAGGTCGCTGCCGACCGGCTTGCCGGTCTGCGTGGTCGATCCCCAGACGCCGACGATGTCGTCGATCACCTGAAAAGCAATCCCCAGGTGGTAGCCGAACTTGCCGGCTTTTTCCAGCGAGGCCTCACCAACGCCGGCAGCCACACCGCCAAGCCGCGCCGCGCATTCGAAGAGCGCGGCGGTCTTGAGGCCGATCATCTCCAGGTACTCGTCGACGCTGACATCCACCCGCTGCTCGAACTGCAGGTCGAGGACCTGGCCGCGACAGAGCGCGAGCATGCTTTCCGAGAGCAGGGACAGTGCCGGCCGGAGGCGATCGACGTGGCGCGGCGGGAGCAGGTCGATGACGGCGCGGGTGACGAGCGCCTCGAGCGCGGCGCCGGCGTTGATCGCCTGGTTGACGCCCCAGAGCTTCCAGACGCTGGCGCGCCCGCGGCGAAGCTCGTCGTGGTCCTGGACGTCGTCGAAGACGAGCGAGAAGTTGTGCACCAGCTCGACTGCGACCGCCGCCCAGATGGCGTCGGCATAACGGCGGCCGAACGCCTCGCAGCTGAGGAGGGCGATATTGGCGCGTAGCCGCTTGCCCCGGCTCCCACCGGCCTTCCGCAGGCCGAGGTGGTGCTGGACCATTTCGGTGAGCAAGGCACTCTGGCTGGAGCCGACCCGCTGCGCCAACCGACCGAGCTCGCGGTCGAGGGCGGCGTTCATCGCGTCGAGGCGATCGGTGCGCGAGGCGAAGGTGCGACCCTTGACGATCATTTGATTTCGGTCAGCGTCCGGGTTTTTAGCGCCGAGATGGTCGGTGCCGCGGCGCAGAACATGGCCACGCGCAGCTGCCAGGCGAAGCCGTCGAGCAGGCGCCGCACCGGCTCTTCACCTTCGGAAGCCGCGGCCAACACGGCATGGGCGAACCCGGTGAGATCGGCCCCGAGCGCGATCGCCTTGGCGGCGTCGAGGCCGTGCTTCAGGCCGCCGCTGGCGATCAGGGGCAAGCTGGGCGCCGCGCGGTGGGTGGCGATCAGCGCCTCACTGGTCGGGATGCCCCACTCGGAAAAGGCGAGCGCGAGCTCGACCTCCTCGGGGCGCTCGCGGCGGAAGGCCTCGACGCGCGCGAAGCTGGTGCCGCCCAGGCCGGCGACGTCGATCGCGGCCACGCCGGCGGCAGCGAGCTGAGCAGCGGCCTGCTCCGAGATGCCGCAGCCGACTTCTTTGACGATCACCGGGATCGGCAGCTCCTTGCAGAGGGCGCCGATCTTTTCGACCAGCCCCCGAAAGTTGTGGTCACCCTCCGGCTGCAGGGCTTCCTGCAGCGGGTTGAGGTGCAGCACGAGCGCGTCGGCGCCGATCATTTCGATCGCTTCAAGGCACTGTTCCTTGCGCAGCCCGTAATTCAGCTGGACCGCGCCCAGATTGGCGAAGAGCAGCATGTCGGGGGCGACGCTGCGCACCTGGTAGGTCGCACGCAGGTCCTTGTGCGTCAGGCCCGCCCGCTGCGAGCCGACGCCGAACGCGATGCCCACCGACTGGGCCACCAGCGCGAGCCGGCGGTTGATGTCACCGGCGGCGTGGGCCCCGCCGGTCATGCTCGAAATCAGGAAGGGCAGCTTGAGCGGCTTGTTGAGAAATGTCGTCGACGTGTCGATCGCGTCGAGGTCGAGCTCGGGCAGCGCCTGATGGGTGAAGCAAAACCGGTCGAAGCCGGCGGTGCGGGTTGACTGCACCGACGCCTCGAGCGAGAGCTTGAGGTGCTCGAGCTTGCGCTGCGAGATCCGGGAGACGGGATGACCATTGGCATCGAGGGCCATCGCCGTTTAGCTCGCGGCCGCCTCGGCCTCGGCCGCGGCGGGATGGTCGTCGTGCTCCTCGAGCGCGTTGGGGTTTTCCGCCTGCCGCTTGCGCATCATCTGCAGGAAGTAGTCGACGATGATCGGATCGAACTGGGTGCCCTTGCCCGCCTCCAGTTGCGCGAGCGCAAACTCGGGCGTGCGGCGCTGCCGGTATGGGCGCGTCGACGTCATCGCGTGATAGGCGTCGCAGACCGAGACGATGCGCGCGTGCAGCGGGATGTTCTGGCCGGCGAGGCCGTCCGGGTAGCCGCTGCCGTCGAACCACTCGTGATGGTGGAGGACGACGTTCAAGATTTGTCTGAAGGCCTTGATCGGCTGGAGGATGCGCGCGCCCAGGATCGGGTGCATGCGCATGATCAGCTTCTCGTCCTCGTCGAGCTTGCCTTCTTTCAGGAGCACCTTGTCGACCACGCCGATCTTGCCCACGTCGTGCAGGATGGCGGCCAGCCGCAGCTGGTTCGTGTGCGCCGGAGACAGTTGCAGCATGTCGCCGAGGTCCTCCGCCAGCTTGGCGACCGACTGCGAATGGCCGCTGGTGTAGGGGTCCTTGGCGTCGATCGAGGCGGCCAGCGCGTTGAGCGCTTCCAGGGTCGCCTCGCTGTTCGGCGAGAGCATGCCTTCAGCGAGCTCTTCCAGATGGCTGGAGTTTGCGATCTGGCCGAGCCGTTTTTCGAGGGTCGCGACCATCCCGGGTCCAACGGTGTCGGCGCTCGCCAGCTGGGCGACGACCTCGCTCAGGACCGAGTCGAGGGCGGCCACACTCTCGAGCTCGCAGGCACCGCAGATGCAGTTGCGGCCGCGCTTCTTCGCCATGTACATCGCCAGGTCGGCGCGGTTCAACAGCTCGTCCCGGTTCTTGGCATCGACCGGGTAGGTCGCCCATCCGACCGACGCCGTGAGGGGCGCGAAGATCGTCTTGGGGTTGTACATGAAGACCTTCGCCAGCGTGTCGCAGATCTCCTGGGCGCGCGTGGGCGCGGTCTGCATATCAACGCCGGGCAGGATGGCGACGAACTCCTCGCCACCGTAGCGGGTGACCGTATCCTCACGGCGCATCGTGGACGAGATCGTCCGCGCCGCCGCCTTGAGCGCCACGTCACCGGCGGCGTGGCCAAAGCTGTCGTTGTAGACCTTGAAGCGGTCGAGGTCGATCATCATCACGGTGATCGAGCCGCCGATGTCTTTGGTCCGTTCCAGCTCTTCGTCGAAGCGCGTGTGGAAATATCGATGGTTGGGCAGCCCGGTGACGGAGTCGGTAACGGACAGCTTTTGCGCCTGGTCGAGGGCGTGGGCGTTGCGCATCGCGATGCCGGCCCGCTCCGCGTAGGTCAGCATCAGCTCCTGCTCCGTCTGGCGGAGCGGCTGGACCCGCGCCGAAAAGCCGATGATCATGTCGGCGATGGCCCTCGCGCCGTGGAACACCGGGACCCGAAACCAGAGTCCGGCCGGCAGCGGCTTGTGCGTGTTCGGCAGCAGCACGCTTGGATCAGGGACCGGAATCACCTGCTCGCCGGTTGCCGGGTTGAGCGCCAGCCGGGCGCCGGTCATGTCGACACCGGCGTGGTTGGCCTTCAGCTCCGGATTCCAGTCGACGTAGAGCGTCGAAGCCGGCGGCGCCGTCTCGTCCTGGCCGATCAGCGGCGGCATCTGCACCTGGAGCAGGAAGGCGTCGGCGTTGAGCAGCAGCCGCCCTTTTTCTGCGGTCAGCAGGCAGGTCTGCTCGAACTCGAGGTCGCGGTTCAGCTCGACGGTGACCTCCGAGAGTGAGGCGTGCGCCCGTTCGAGCTCCTCCTGCAGCGCTCGCTCGGCCCGTCGGGCACGGTCGCCGACGAAGCCGACGAAGACGCCGGTGAGGGCGACGAAGCCGGTGCGCATCGCCAGGTTGGTCAGGTCGACGAACCTCAGCGAGGCGCCGGCCACAGCGTTGTTGTAGTAGACGACGGCGGTGTAGCTGAGGGCGATCGTCAGCACGGCAACGATCGCCGCCAGCCCGCCGAAGCGGACCGCGGTGGTGACGGTGACGACGAAGTAAGCGAGGAAGAAGGGGGAGTCCAGGCCGCCGGTCACGGCCACGCCGCCAGTCACCAGCAGCACATCGCCGATCGCGGAGATGTAGCCGCTGGTCAGCCAGCCGGGCTTGCGCGGCAACAGGACGACCAGGAGGATGAGGTTGTAGATGGCGCCCAGGCCGATCAGGGCCAGCAGCGTGATCAGCGCCTGCTGCTTCAGGCTCGACGAGAGAAAAGGCAGCGCGCCGAGGGAAACGAGGATCGCCAGCCAGCGGATCCAGATGATGCGCCGTTCCATCTCGATCGCGGAGGCGTCGAGCGAGTCGGTGCCCGCCGGCTTGCGGGCCCCCAGCTTGAGATTGATGGCGCTGCTCACGGCGTTGGCCTAGCCGGCCCTCTGCAGGCGATCCTGCCGTGGCTTGGCGCGCGGGACTTCATAGAAGTCGAGCAGTACCTGGGTGCTGTCGATCAGGTGATTCAAGAACTGCTGGGTGATGCCGGTGCGGCGCTCGCGCGCGATCGCCTTCTTCAGCTGCTCGAACTCGTCCTCCATCAGGTGATGGACGGCTTCGTGCGCGCTCTCGTGCGTTTTATCGCCCGCGCCCAGGATCAGGTCGACGGCGTTGAAGCGGCCCTGCGCCGCCTCGCGCTCGTGGGTGCGCAGGTCGTTGGCGAGCCGCACGACCCGCGACGCCTGGCAGATGTGGCCGAAGATCCGGTTCTTGAGCTCCTGCGACACGTCCTGGTAGGAAAAGGCCAGGATCGAGACCTGGACGATCGGGAAGGAACTGCTGTACATGCCGTTGGCCAGGTAGGCGTCGAGCGTGACGCGCTCCTTGTGCTTGAGCCAGTGGTTCTCCTGGAGCATCGTCCAGATCGACTTTTCCCAGACCAGCCGGCGCATGGCTGTCCACTCGTCGGGCACCTCGTCCTCGCGGAACTGATCCTCGATCTTGCGCCCGATGGTGGCGTGCAGCAGCGGCATCTGGCTGAGATCGCGATTGTGCCAGAGCAGGAACGTCTGGCAGACCCGGCGGTAGTCGCCGAGGTCGAGCTCGGCATGGTCTTCTTCCAGATAGTCGTCGATGTAGACGATGTAGGCCATCGTCCGGGCCAGCGTCAGCGCCTGTTCGAAGCTCGCGCTGGGATGGAGCAGGACGGCGGCGCGGCAGACTTCGCCCAGCATGTCGTCGCCACGCGGGTTGGCGTCCACCAGGTGGCGGACGACGGGGGCCTCATCGGCTTGCCGGAGCAGAATCTCCTTGAGCTTGTTAATCCGCCGGTCTAGCATGGCCACTCCTTTGGAGCTGAATCTGGGCGGCGAGGACGGCCGACCGAACCACCTGCGACGGGCCGTAGAGCGTCTTGCCGATCCACATGGGTGTGACGGGCTCGTCGGCGGTTTCATTCAGGTATTGGGCGGCCCGCTCGAGGGAGCCGGCCACCTGGGTCTGCCAGGTCTCGGGGGCGAGCATCAGCGCCTGGACCGCGTAGGCGGTTTCCTCGGCGGTTCCGCGGTCGAACCAGCCCCAGGAGCCGTCCGGGCGCTGGCTCTTGAGGAACCAGGCGAAGGCCGGCTCGCAGAGGTCCGGTGCCGGCGTGAGGAGCGCGAAGACGGCGTGGGCGGTGGCATAGAAGGGGGAACCATGCCACTTGTCGACCCAGTGGTCGCCGTCTACGCGCGCGTCGCGCAGGTACTTGATGACCTTCTGCTGGATGACGTACTGGCGTGGGAAGGCGCTGACGGCGCGCAGCACCTCGAGGACGTGGGCATTGGCGGTGACGGACGCGTCGCGCTCGAGCGGGAAGGTGAAGAAGTAGTTGACGCCCTCGAAGGGCCGAAGCGGACCCGCGGAGATCGGATAGCCGTACTGGTGAAGGACGGTGAGCGTCAGGGCGGTGTCGTCGGCGTCGGCGCGGAGTCCTTCTTTCGCCACCCCGACGCCATCATCGGTAAGGGCCTGGGCCAGATAGCGAACCAGCGGCTCCGCCTCTTTCGGCCGCTGATCGGCGCGCGCCAGGTTGTAAAGCACCCACGCGATCTCGAAGACCTCGAACGGCTCGACCGTCGGCAGGCTGCCGTCACCGCGGTTGCGCAGCAGCCGCGCGAGATATTCATTGGCCCGCTCGTCGCGCGTCTTTGCCAAGAAAAAGGCCGTCGCGGAGGGGGAGTTCGCAAACGAGCCGTTGGGGGAAAGCTGGGCGCGGGCGGCCTCGACATCGAGCCGGCCGCCGAGGTACTCGAGCGAGTGGAGAAGCGGGGTCGGCACGTTGTAGATGAGCCGCGGCGGAATGTGCCCGATCTTCGCGTCGCGCTGGGCGATGATCCCCATGAAGCGTTCGTAGGGCAGCGGCATGGGGGAGATCCGCGATCGCCAGCAGCGCGCTCAGCGTCGAGATGACCTTCTCTTTGGGGATGGGCAGGCTGGTTCCGAAGCTGCCATCGGCGTTCTGGTTGCGCAGGAGCCAGCGGATCGCCTGGGGATAGGCAAGCTGGTTCGCGTTGTCCTGGTCGCGCAGCCGGGCGACAAAGGCGGTATCGTAGGCGGCCGCCGAGATCGCCCCTTGCTGGAGCGAGGCGAGCAACTGGCGGACGAGGTCGGCGTCCGGCAGCTCCGCCCGACGGGAAAGGACTCCCCGGCTTGCGTACTGGACGTCCTGGATTTCCGTGCTCACGCCCCCTTTGGCGGCGCATTCCCTGCGCCTAGGGCGAGGCTACTGCCGCCTCGTTGCGGCAGACGTTTCAAGTGGACGTAACAGGGTGATGACCCCGGCAAGCGAGGCGGGCGCAAGGCGTTGTCCGGATACGGGGTCCAGGGACGGGCCCGAAGAGAGGGACGGTTTTGCGCTCGCTTTTCCGCTTGGATCCGTGCGCCAGGTTCATGGTGGTGATCCATGGCGCCTACAACGGGTCAAACCTGCTGGCCGGGACCTTCCTCTCGATCTTCCTCTGGCGGGCGAGCCACGACCTGACGCCGATCGCCGTGTACAGCGGGCTGAGCGCCCTGATGATCCCCCTGGCTTTTCTCGCCAACGGGCTCCTCTGGCGCCGGCTCGGGGCGGGTGGCTTGATCCGGCTCGGGCTTGGCGGCAACGGCCTGGCGTATCTGCTGGTGTTAGTCCTGGGCAACCAGGCGCCGCACTGGGTCATCGTGCTCGGCCTGCTTCGTGGGATCGCCGAGGGCTTTTACTGGTCCGGCTTTCACCTGGTGACCTACGACAGCACCTCCGATCAGGACCGTGATCGGTACTTCGGGGTCCAGGCGACCGCGAACGCGTTCCTGACGGCGATGCTGCCTCCGCTTGCCGGGACGATCATCGTGGCAGGGAGCCGGCTGCAGACGCCGTACGGCGGCTACGAGCTGGTCTTCGGGCTGGCCGCCGTGATGCTGATCGCGGCGATGGCGCTAGCCGGCCGCTTGCCGTCGGCCGCGCGGCCCCGGCTCTCGATCGAGCGCGTGATCCGCCTCGTCAAGCGCAATCCGGACTGGCAGTGGGTCACCCGCGCCAGGCTCGCGGATGGCTTCACCGGCAGCCTGATCGGCCTGGTGCTGACGATCCTGACCTTCCTCGTGCTCAACAACGAACAACAGGTGGGCAACTTCAACGGGCTGATCGGGCTGCTCGGGGTCGGCATGAGCCTCGCGCTGGCGACCGTGATGAAGCCGCAGCATCGCACCATCTATGCGCTGGTCGGCGGGGCGTTGCTTGTGCTCTCGACGCTGGTGCTGCCGCTGTATCTCACCGGATGGGCGCTGCTGGCGTTTGGGTTGCTGCGTGCGATCGGTGGGCCCTTGCACGGGAATGCGCTGGCGCCGATGGCGCTCCAGGTCATCGACCGCGATCCGACGCCGCGCGCGATGCGATACGACTACATCGTGCACTCCGAGCTTTGCCTCGGCGTCGGGCGGGTGCTGAGCATCGGATGCTTCCTGCTGCTGGCAACCCCGGGCAACCAGATGCTTGTCGCGCGCATCGTCGTCGTCATCGCCGGCGCGGCACCGATGCTGATCTGGGCCGCCTTCGCCCGGGTCTCCCAGCGCCCGAGCGTCGACGAAGCCGAGGCCCGCCCGCTGGTGTCGGCCGCATGACGGTGCTGGCCGTAAGGCCAATCGCAAGGGTGCGGCGGATTCGAAACGCCGCTCCCGGATACCCGCCGGAATACGAGGTCACTCGCCGTTACGCAGACCGAAACGACCACCAGCGTTATATGGAGTAGGGGATGGCCAGACCGGCCGTCAAAAAAGCATGATCCAGTGGATTCGCGACCGGATGCAGCGAAAGGGCCAGTCCATGGTCGAGTTCGCGCTCATCCTCTGCCTGGTTGCGGTGGTCGCCATCGTCACGATCGCCGCCACAGGCAACCAGCTGGTGCTGACCTATCAGGACATCATGGAAGCGGTCAGCAACCCGAGCGATCCCGGCGGCACCACGACATTCATGTGCCCGGACGGCACGCCCGCGGTGCTCCACGGCCACAAGTACCACTGCCAGTGAGGCTCGACGGATTGGTGGAGCGAAAGGGACTCGAACCCTCGACCCCTGCGATGCGAACGCAGTGCTCTGCCAGCTGAGCTATCGCCCCGGTAGGCGATTATAGGTCGACAACGTCGCCCCGCCCGACGGCCAGGACAGGCCCTGAACTCGAAGGCTTTCCTGGTTGTCTTTGTTTGATTCTCATGGGGCGCGCATAGACTAGGACTATGGCTCAGTTCCGGCCAGATCAGCAGCCGCCCACGCCGAACCCCAAAAACCCTCGCCAGCCCGGCTCCTGGATCCGGATGGCGCTCCTCGCCGGACTCGGCCTGTATATCGTCGTCCTGCTCGTACCATTCATCGGGCGCGTCGGCGGCGCCGGGCGAGCCGACATCACCTACTCGCAGCTGAAGACCGAAATCAACAAGGGCGACATCGCGGGGTTGCTCACGCTCCAGGGCCAGGATGCGCAGGGCAGCCTGAACCACACGATCACCGGACTGAACGGCGTCACCAGCGCTGATTTCGACGCGACCATGCCGACGGACGTCGGCCTGATCGATCCGACCCTGATCACCGCGCTCGACAGTCAGCACGTCAATTACCAGTTCAAGCCGGACACCGGTGGCCTCGCCAACCTTCTTCTGTCCTCCTTGCCGTTTGTGGCGCTGCTGGCGCTCATGTTCTGGTTGATGCGGCGCAGCGGCCAGGCGGCGCAGGGCATCTTCAGCTTCGGCCGTAGCCGCGCCCGCCTGCAGCAGGCCGGCGCGCCCAAGACAACCTTTCACGATGTCGCCGGCGTCGACCAGGCGCAGTTCGAGCTGCAAGAGATGGTCGACTTCCTCCGTGACCCGCAGAAGTTCCAGAAGCTCGGCGGCCGGATGCCGAAGGGCGTCCTGCTGATCGGCCCGCCCGGGACGGGCAAGACGCTGCTCGCCCGCGCGATCGCCGGTGAAGCCGGCGTGCCCTTCTTCAGCATCTCCGCCTCCGAGTTCGTCGAGATGTTCGTCGGCGTCGGCGCCTCCCGGGTACGCAGCCTCTTCGAGGATGCGAAGAAACACTCGCCGTCGGTGGTCTTCGTCGACGAGCTCGACGCCGTCGGCCGGCAGCGAGGCGCCGGCCTCGGTGGTGGCAACGACGAGCGCGAGCAGACGCTGAACCAGCTGCTGGTCGAGATGGACGGCTTCGATCAGCGCGAAGCGGTGGTCGTGGTCGCCGCCTCCAACCGCGCCGACGTCCTCGACCCGGCGTTGCTGCGCCCGGGCCGCTTCGATCGCCGCGTCATCGTCGACCGGCCCGACCGGCGCGGGCGGGCCGCCATCCTCAAGGTGCATACCCGTAACGTGCCGCTGGACCCGGACGTCGAGCTCGATATCATCGCCCGCTCCACGCCGGGCCTGGTGGGCGCCGACCTCTCGAACCTGGTCAATGAGGCCGCCCTGCACGCCTCGCGCGTGAACCGCACGGCCGTCACGATGCAGGACTTCGAAGATTCCTTCGACCGTGTGGTGCTCGGCTCCGAGCGCAAGATCTACCTGAGCGAGGGGGAGCGGCGGGTGATCGCCTATCACGAGTCCGGCCACGCGCTGGTCGCCTGGTATCAGCCGCAGTCGGACCCG
>VBHQ01000030.1 GCA_005880395.1 Chloroflexota bacterium | reverse complement strand
CCGTACGCTGACGGCATGAGGGATCCATACACGCTGCCACCGAACCTGCCCGTTCCGGTTGACGATGGCGCCGCGGCCCATCTCCGCGGCATGCGAATGCCGGAGGTCACGCTTTCCTCGACTGACGGGCACGCCGTCTCCCTTGCCAGGCTTGGGCGCGGACGAACGGTGATCTACGCCTATCCGCGGACGGGCCGTCCTGGCGAACCGGACCTGACGCCTGGTTGGGACCTCATTCCTGGCGCACGTGGCTGCACGCCCGAGACGTGTGCCTTTCGCGATCATTACCAGGAGCTGATCCAAGCAGGCGCGAAGGTCGTTGGCCTTTCGACGCAAAAGACCGCCTATCAGCAGGAGCTTGCCGAGCGGCTCCGCCTGCCATTCCCGATCCTCTCCGACTCCGATCTCGAGCTGACGCGTGCGCTCCGGCTTCCGACTTTCGACATCGCGGGGCAGACCTTGTTGCGGCGGCTCACCTTCATCGTCAACGACGCGCGTATCGAGCACGTCTGGTATCCCGTATTTCCGCCCGATCGTCATGCCGAGGACGTCGTCGCCTGGCTGCGCCGGGCAGGGAAAAACTCCGGCTAGCCGCCGATTGCCTTGCCCAGGCGTCGCACGAGCTGACGAAAGGAGACCGCGTTGCGGACCCGATCGATGGTTCGAGGCTGGGGCTCGCTTGGATCCGGTTTGTAGCTGGCGCCAAACTCGCTGGCGTACGTCACGAGATCCTTGAGCTCGAGCAGCGGGATCGCGTACTCCCGCGTCACATGCTCGAGCAAGGGGGCGGTGCGCTGCAGCACGCCCGGACTCTCGGGGCGGCACAGGGCAAGCGGCCTGGCGTGCTCGGCGCGCAGACCCTCGGGATGGATCACGATCCGTCCCCAACACAGCACAGCACCGCCGAACATGTAAGGCTCTTCCCGCAAAGCCCGCGTCATCGGCGCAATATCGTGGTAGGCATAGATTCCGCAGCTGCAGCCCGGCTCGGGGGAGACGCGCAGCTCATCGGCGCGATGCAGGCCGGCCCGGGCCAGTCGGAGACCCGGGCGGGTCTGGCACTCGGCGTCGAGCGTCTCGAGCGGTGGCCAGAGGGTCTCGGCGACCGGCGATTGCAGCCGGCCGCGGGTCCAGGCATCATCCGGGTCGACCCGCCAAAACCGGTAGCCGACCGCTGGCGTCATGCCGGCGTCTGAACCGGGGCCTCTTCCTCTCTTTCAGTCCGCTGCGGCTCGCGCTCGGGCGCGAGCAGCGGTTCTGACGCAGGCTCAGGTATCTCGATCACCCTGACGGGCTTACTCGTGAATCCCATCCTCGATCCCGCTTTTCACACTAGCAAAGCCGGCGATCAGAGGAGGCCGCAGAATTTGTTTCGGTCAGGCTGCTGGGCCGGGACCCAACGTCAGCTCGTTGCCTGCGCGGCCAGGGGGACCCGTGCCGGCCGGGCGCGCGTTCGGGGCGCGCTGAAGGTACGCTTGCGCCCGGGCAACCTCGCCACTCAGGGCATCGATCGTCTTTTGCATGCTGTCGAGCGCCTGCAGCTTGAAGCTGTCGATGCCATCGATAGCGGCGTAGACATTGGCAAAGGCGGCCTCCAACCGCTCGACGCTGATCGCGGCGGTAGCTGCCTGTTCATGCACCTGGGCGGTCTGATCCTTGAGCATCGCCGAGGTCGACTCGATCATGCTGCCGGTCGTCAGGTTGAGCGCGCTGACCTGGTCCAGGACCAATCTCTGGTTTGTCAGCGCCTGCGCGACGATGACCGCCGTGCGCAGCGCCGAAAGCGTGGTGGTCGTGGCGCGATCGACCCCTTTGATCAGCTCAAGGTTGTTCTTGTGGACGAGCTCGAGAGCCAGGGACCCCTGTGCGTTGACGGCAAGCTGGGTCGCCAGGTCCTGATGTTTTTGCCGAACGTAAAAGAGGACGTCCTCGCGCAGCTGCCGGGCCCGGTCCGGGTCGGTCTGCGCCAGCCGGTCGAGCTGCGCCGAGAGGGCGGTGTCCAGCTGGTTCGCCATGTAGGCGTACTGCTCGAGCTTTCCCTTTAGGGCGAAAACGTTGACTTGCTCCTGCTGGATCGCGGCATTGTCTTTGCGGAGCTCGTCCTGGCCGCGGTAGAGCGCGTGGATGATCGCGTTGAGATGCCCTTGCGCCGACCGGTAGCGCGCAAAGTAGTCGCGAATTCGGTTGCCGAAGGGCACGATGCCCAGGAGCCGCTTTGGGCTCAGCAAGTTTTGCCGCGAGGGATCGAGATCCTCGACGGTGCGCCGCAGATCGACCAGCGATCGTGAAACGGCCGCGCCCTGGCTCAAGCCGCCCGACGCCATCGCCTTCACCGGTTTCTCGAGCAGGCGGTTCGAGACCGAGGCGGATTCCCGTATTTCCCGATCACCCAGGGCATGAATGGCGCCGAGCTTGTCGGCGAATTCCTGGGAGTGAGGATCCAGGGCGATGAGCGAGTCGACGTAGCGTTTGACCATTGACTCGATGTTGCTGGCGGCTGTTTGATCAAGCTTGGCCAGGTCCTCAGGCGGCGGATTCGTGCTCACGCCCTGAATGTATACCCGTGGTCGTGCAGGCGCTGCGCCATGCCTAAAACCCGCGGGTCAGCCGCCAGGCGAGGTCAGGGCCACTGATCGGAGCCTCGATGATCAGTGGTACGTCGGCGCGCTGGTTACCGGATTCGAGCGTGAGCGTCCCCACGCGCGCGCCGGCGGGGAGGCTCGTCGGGATGGCCTCGATCGAGGCTTTGCGAACGATTGTGGCGCCGTCCATGAGGAGCCAGCTGACCGGCTGGGCGGCAACGATCGGGCCCGATTCGCCCCATGGCGAGGTGTAATGCGCGACGACGTCCGCGCGCCGTACCACCGGTCGAACATGGAGCGTGGCGTGCACGGCGGTCAGCAGAGCATTGGTGGCGGCGAACGCGCCGGCCAGCGCGTTGGGCTGACCCATGACGGCGCCATACACGCGGGCCGGCTGCCCATCGATGCTGTAGTCGGCCGCGAAGACGAAACACCCGCCAGCCTGATCGGTATGGCCGGTCTTGATGCCGATCACGCCGTTCTGCCCCAGCAGGGTATCGAGATTGTGGATGACGCCGGCAACCGGGAGCGTCGCCTGCGGCTGGGCGACGATCTGCGCGAACACCGGGAGGAGCATCGCCGTTTTCGCCAGCGTGATCAGATCCTGGGGGATGCTGACCGTGGTTGGCGCGAACCCCGCGACATCGTCGTAGTGTGTTGCGCGCATGCCCAGGGCGACGGCCCGGGCGTTCATCCGACTGATGAACGCCGCCAGGCCGCCCTGATCCCAGACGGCCAGCATCGCGGCGAAGTTACTCGCAGAGGGCAGCAGCAGGCCCTGCAGCAGCTGATACTCGCTGAGCTGCTCGCCGGCAATCACCGGCAGGACAGATTCGTTTTGATTTCGCTCGTTGATGTAGGTAGTCACATCGGCGCGGCTGACGGTCAGAACCGTCCCAGCTTCGCCGACGGTCAGCGGATGGTCTTCGAGGACGAGGAGGGCGGTCATCATCTTCGCGGTGCTCGCCATCGGGATCGGCGTCAGTCCACCGGCGGACTGAACCTCCCCGAGAGCATCGACCGCGAAGGCCGCCTCTCCGTGCGAGGGCCAGGCAAGCAGCGGAGGAGTGCCGAGTCGCTCGGCCCCCGCGAGGACGGGTGTCGCAGTGGTCCCCGGGAGCGGCCGGAAGTACTGAAAGCCGGCGACAAGGATCAGCAGCAGGAGCAGATATGGAAGCGGCCGCCGAAACAGCCCGCTAACGCCAGTCGATCGGCTGCCCCAACGTTGGCTTAGCCAGTTTGAGGATCTCGCCCCTGGCGGGGAATCGCTTGAGGGTAGCCTTGCTGAAAATCAGGCGATCGTCGAGCGTGACCTCGAAGCGCCCCCGCGTCCCGCTGCGCAGCGTGACGTCGACCATGATCGGCGCCCAGGCGCCGAGGATCTCAGCCGCCAGACCGACGGCCTGTTCGAGGTAGTTTCATGGGACGCAATACTCGATCGTGACCCGGTGCTTTGGATCGATCACGGGTTAAGGGTATCAGCGCTGTACGACCGCGGACGGGCCGGCGAGCGCGCGTACCAATCGCTCGGTTGAGCTGCCGATCCCGTAGGTTTCATTCAATCGGGCAAGCGTCCGTGGATCAACCGGCTCTTTCGGGCGGATCCCCGCGGGGGTAGGCACCGACGCAATCGCAACCGGCACCCCAACCCTCCGAGCCTGCTGGATGTAGGCATTCGCCGCTTCCCCAAGGCGGCCACTCGCCACGATGCCGTCGAGATTCTTGAACCGGCGGACGAGTTGCGCGGCGGTCTTCTCCCCCACCCCTGGGACGCCCGGCAGCCCATCCGACGGATCACCGCGCAGCACCGCGAAATCGCCGTAGGAGCGGCCGGGAATTCCGTAGCGGCGCTCGACCTCGGCCTCATCCACCACCAGCAGCTTGCCGATGCCCTGCTGCGTGTAGAGGACGCAGACGTCGGGGTCACGCACGAGGGAAAAGAGGTCGCGGTCGCCGGTGACAATTTCGACCTTACCCTTGATTACCGGCAGGAGCGAGGCGATCACGTCTTCAGCTTCGAAGCCTTCGGCGCCGATGACCTCGACGCCGATCGCCGCCAGCACGGCTCGAATGATTGGCTCCTGCGGCGCAAGCTCGGCAGGCATAGCGCCGCGTTCCAGCCGCGCCGTTTTGTAGCTGGGAATGACGTCGACCCGAAAAGCCGGACGCCAATCCTCGTCCGTGGCGACGACGATCGCCCGAGGCTTTCGATCGCCGATCAGACGCGCGAGCATGTCGAGGAAGCCACGAACCGCATTGACGGGCTGGCCGTCAGGTGCCCGAAAGCTGGTGACCGGCAAGCCATAAAAGGCCCGGAACATCAAGCTCGAGCCGTCGATCAGCATCCAATCAGCGGGCATGTGCCAGGCCCCTACCCTGACCCTCCTCCGAGACGGGGGAGGGAATTTCTCGAGGAACGGACGGCCAGAAACCGACAGAGGCTTCGAGTTGCAAGCCGAGCGAGAGGATGCTGTACTCGTCACGTGGCCGTCCCACCAGCTGGATCCCAATCGGCAGACCGCTTTTGGTCCGGGCAAGCGGAAGACTGATCGCCGGCTGGCCAGTGCAGTTGAAGGGATGCGTAAAGCTGAGCCAATCGAGAAACTCGTCGGATGCGGTTTCGACGTTCTTGCCCAGCGTGCCAAGCCTTGGCGCCGGCTCCGTGAGCGTCGGGGTCAGCAGCACGTCCATGTCGTCCCAGCCGGCAATCAGCTCGCGAGCATGTCTGTGCAATTGGGTCAGGGTTTTCAAATACTCGACCGAACTCGTCGAGGGCGCGACCTCGAACATCAAGCGATTCAGCGGATCGAGCAGTTCAGTCCGCTGGATGGGAAGCGCGCCGACTGCGGTGACCGCCAGGACCTGGATCAGGGCACGAAACCTGGTCAGGTCGGGTCGTACCTGCCGAGTCTGATGACCGAGGCGGCCCAGTTCTCGAGCGAGTGATTCGACGGCAGACGCGACCTCCGGATCGACGGCCGCCGGCGCGTCGAGGGTCCAGCCGATCCGCATCGGTTCAGGCTTCCGTTGCGCCGCCGGAAGGAATGGCTCGGCAACCTCGGCCCAGTACGGGTCGCCCGGGAGATGCCCGGCCATCGCGTCCAGGCCCAGCGCCGCATCCGCCACCGTTCGGGCGATGACACCGGTGGTGGCGAGCCCCGCCCAGTCTTCGCCCAGCAGGGGACCGCTCGAGATGCGTCCACGCGACGGCTTCAGGCCAACCAGGCCGCAGCATGATGCCGGGATGCGGATCGAGCCGCCGCCGTCGCCGCCGTGTGAGAGCGCGCAGAGCCCCGCGGCCAGGGCCGCCGCCGCCCCACCGCTGGAACCGCCCGCCGTACGGGTGCGATCGACCGGGTTTTTCGCCGGCGGGAACATCGGTCCCTCGGTGATTGGCCGGGTCCCGAATTCCGGCGCATTCGTCTTGCCCAGGATGACCGCACCCTCTGATTTCAAGCGGGTGATCGCATAGCCGTCGACTTCCGCGATCGCATGCTCGAAGACGCGAGATCCAAGACTGTTGCGATGGCCCGCAAGGGACGCTGTTTCTTTGATCGAAATCGGGACCCCATCCAGGAGCCCCAGCGGTTGGCCGGCGGCGATCCGCTTTTCTGAAGCCGCCGCCGCGGCCTCGGCGAGCTCACGCGTCAGCAGTACATAACTATTGAGATCTGGATCGACTCGCGCGATCCGGTCGTAATAGAGCGCGAGAAGCTCGGACGGCCGAATGGCCCCCTCCGCAATCGCCTGGGCCTGGTCGAGGGCCGGTGCAAAGGCCCAGTGTTCGTCCGGCACTCCGTAAGTCTATGGTCGTCTGAAAATGAAACAGCCCGCCGGGAATACCCGACGGGCTGCGAAATGAAGGGGTTCGCTTAGCGCGATTCGGCTGCGCCGACCGCCTCGATGTCGGCCTTTGACTCGGCGGGAGTCTCGGCGGCCACCGCCTCGAGATCGATCTCGATCTTGACGTCGTCACCCAACAGAAAGCCGCCGGCTTCGAGCGCCTGGTTCCAGGTCAGATTGAAATCCTTGCGGTTGACCCTGGTCTCCGCAGAGAAGCCAACCCGACGCTTGCCCCAGGGGTCGGTTCCCTCGCCGGTGAAGCCGGCATTCAGCAGGACCTCCCTGGTCACGCCATGGATCGTAAGGTCACCTGTGACCCTGAAGTTCGAGCGGTCTTTACCCTCGACGCGCTTGCTCTTGAAGGTAATGGTCGGATAATTGGCGACGTCGAAGTTGCCATCGGCGCTGCGCAGATGGTTATCCCGTGCCTCAACGCCGGTATTGATGCTGCTCGCGTCGAGCACCACCTCGACCTTGGCCTTGCCGGGGTCGTCCCCAGCCGTCTCGATCCGGCCTTCCTTGACCTTCATCTCACCGCGCACTTTCGACATCATGTGGCGAATGGTGAACGCCACACTGCTATGGCTGCCATCAATTGCCCAATTCATTCGTTTTTCCTCCCAGGGTTTGAAGTCTTTGCTTACGCAACCTTTGACAGGTAAACAATCTGATAGGGCAATATATTCCCATGGCCGGCGAATTAAAACCGGAAGAACTCCGGGCCTGGATGGCGTTTCTGGACGCGCAGGCGACCGTGATGCGGCAGCTGGAAGCCGACCTCGTGGCTCACGACGGCCTGACACTCGCCGAATTCGACGTCCTCGCTCAACTCGGGTTCGCGCCCGAGAGCAGGCTCCGCATGGTCGAGCTGGCGGATCGCGTGAGGCTAAGCCCCAGCGGCATTACCCGGTTGGTCGATCGTCTGAGCCGGGCCGGCCTGCTGAAGCGCACTCGCTGCGCGTCGGACCGCCGGGGGACCTGGGCGATGTTGACCGCGGCCGGGCGGCAGCGGCTGGAACGGGCCCGGTTGATGCACCTGCGCGGTGTCCATAAGCACTTCGCCCGCCGGCTATCGTCACCGCAGCTGAACTCGCTGGCGAAGACCCTCGAGAAGCTGGCTTCGGGAGAACCGTCGAGGGTAAGCTCGACAAGATGAGCCTCTCGCGGACGCTGATGTCCGGGGCCTAGGATGGTCCGGCACGTCGCACTCTTTCGCTGGAAGCCTGAGACGAGCGAGGAGGATGTCTCACGGCTGGAAGCAGCGCTCCGCCGGTTGCCCCAGAAGATCCCCTGTATCGGGGCGTACCGTTTCGGACGGGACCTGGGAGTCCAGGACGGCAACGCCGATTTCGGCCTGGTCGCCGACTTCAATTAGCTCGCGCGCCGCAATTCGACGGCGTACGTGGTAGAAGAGATAGCTGTGGAGGAGCGCGACCAGAGCGGCGAGGAGATCACGTACGTCGGCGGCCTCGGAGAAGCGCCGAAGCGAAAGCGGTGGCCGTTCGTCCTGCTCGGTCTCATTCCCTTCGTGCTCGCCGCGACAGCCGTGGTGCTCTGGAACCCGATCCGCTCGCTTGGCCGGACCGCAGGCGAGACGATCGCCCCCTACTCCCTTACCCTTGAATCCGGCGGATGGTCCTCGGATCAAAAAATCGCCACGGTCCCGATCACGCTCAGTCTGACGGTCGCCAATGCCGATCAGCGCACGATCAACGGTGTTACCTGGCGATTCACGAAGCTTGATCCCGCCTGGGAAATCGTCGGAGCGAGCAGTGGTAATACGGCAGCGCAGATCAATGGGAATGCGATCTTCTTTGCAACCGTGATCCATCCGGGCGCCAGTGCCACCCTTGCGGTCACCCTTCGTCCGAGCAAAGCCATGGATTCGCAGATCGATCTCACCTTGTCGCCAGCTCACGGGACGACACCGGCAAAGGTACAAGTGTCGAGCGGTACGGTGACCTCGACCCTTTCCGCAAGCGGCAAGGTGCGCAATCCGATCGAATCCGACGCTGATGCCCGCCTCACCGCGCTCTACGACCCGCAGCCCAGCCAGGGCAGCCTAACCGTCTGGCAAATCCACGTCGCCAATACTGGACCAATCACGATCAGCGGCATCCGGCTTCGCTTTCCCAACATTCCTCCGGGGTTGGAGCTCGGTGTCAGCAACCAGGCAACCGTGCTGCCGGATGGGGAGAGCGTCCAGTTCGATGCGACCCTGGTTCCGGGGGGCCAGACGGTGCTCGAAGTGGGGGTCACCCCCCATGCCAGCGGACACTTCCTGATTCCAGTGCTCGTCTACCTCGGCAATTCGACGCAGCCACTTGTTTCGGCAAACGGGACCGCCCCACTCAGTATCGACCTGACCATCAGCTAGATCCCATGCTGTACCGGACCTCGGTGGCGGACAGCTGGCGATGGATGCGGCTCGACCTGGCCGTACGGCTGGTTCCGCTGACCATCGTTCCCCTGGCAGTCAGCTGGCTCACCGGCGTGCCACTTCGAAGCTTCGGCCTGGTCTTCGCTCACCCGCTTCGTGATTTTCTGGTCGCCATCCCGCTGGCGGTCGCCGGCTTCGCCGTCGCCGCCGGCTTCGCCGAGTACCTGGCCCGGCGAAACCGCCGCTGGTTCGTGCCGGACTCGCGGGACCTCGGATTGCAGACGACCTATTACCTCCTCCTGAATGCGCCGATCGAAGAGTGGTTCTTTCGCGGATTCATGCAGGGCGGCTTGACGACCTGGCTCAGAGCTCCCATCCTCGCGGTCGGCCTTACCACCGCCGTGTTCGGCGGCTATCACCTGCTGGACCGGTGGGGCTGGCGTCCGGTACTCGGGGCGACGGCGGCCGGCCTGGCGCTCGGCCTGATCTATCTGTGGCAGCCCGATCCGCCATCACTCGTAGCGCCGACCATCGTGCACGCCGCCATTACCTGCGGCTTTCTGAGCCTGGGGCCGTACGCAATCTTCGCGTGGCGCCGGGCCAATGGGCGGTTCCGGCGGAGCGCAGAACCGGTGAGACAATGAGGCGACCATGGTAGATCCGACTCTGCAGGCGCCCGAGCCACCGGACCCGCCCACGCCGCCGCAGCCCCCAGCCCCGCAGCCGCCGGTCACCGCCCAGGCCTTCTCCGCCCTGACGCCGATCCTGGGCCTGCTCTGGATCCTCACCGGCGCCTCGATGCTCGCCGTCATGTTGATCCGTGGCTCCTCGGTAGTGACCGCCGTGCTGCTCGCCGGGGCAACCATGCTGTACATCCGAGGCCTCTTCACGATCATCCGGCGATCCATGATCAACCGCGAGATTGTCCGAGAGCGCTTCGGCCGCGAGCGGCGAACGGTCGATATCACGCGCAATACGGCGTGGGTCCGGATCCTCTTTCTGACGGCGATCACCCTGATCTACCTCGCCTGGGGCGTTCTCATCATGCAGCTCGACGCGAAAACGGCACTCCTCAACATCCCGGGGGCCCTTGGTTCGCTGTTAGGGACGCTGCTGACCTTCTTCGTGTTCATGATCGCCAACTTCTCGATTCTTTTCGGTCCGTTTTTCCTCTATTCGCGGATCGGCATGGACCCCAGCGATCCTGGTGACGCCAGTTGGCAAGTGAAACTCTCCGACGTACGCGGCCAAACCGCTGCCGTTGATGAGATGAAGAAGATCCTTCGCCTAATTGAACAGGGCAACAAATTCGTCCAGTCCGGAGGTTTGCGGGAGCGCGGCATTCTCTTGGTCGGGCCGCCCGGGACCGGCAAGACGATGCTGGCAAAAGCGATCGCCAGCAGTCTCGAGCTGCCGATCATCATCACCTCGGGCGCTTCCTTTGTCGGAATGTTCCTTGGGATGGACATCTTGAAGGTCATCATGATGTCGCGCATGGCCAAGAAGCGCGCCAAGCGCTGGGGCGGCTGCGCGATCTTCATCGACGAGTTCGACACCCTGGGAAGCCGCCGAGCCGGCATGGGTGGCGGAGGCGGCATGATGGGCGGGATGTTCGGCGGGGGCATGATGGCCCTCAATATGCTCCTGGTCGTCATGGACGGTCTGGATAATCCCGGCCTGGTCCGCCGTGCCATTCGAAAGGGCATCAACGGGATACTCGACGCGCTCTTCTTCATCCCGCAGCGGATCCCGCTCGGCAAGCGGGCCATTCCGCTTCGCCTCCCCCCGCTGAAGCCGCCTCGATACAACATTTTTTTCATGGGCGCGACCAACCGCCCGCAAGTGCTCGATGAAGCGGTGACACGCCCGGGCCGTTTTGGCCGCCAGATCATCTTTAAGATGCCCGACTTCCACGATCGAAAGGACATCGCGGACCTTTATTTCAGCCGCGTCCGCCACGACGCGCGGCTGGATGCTCCCGAAACACGCGACGAATTCGCCCGGATCACGAAGGGCTACTCGCCCGCAATGATCCAACAGTCGCTCTCCGTCGGCCTCATGTATGCGTTCGAACACGGGCGCGAGGGCGTGGTCTGGGAGGACCTG